>JAIRQD010000142.1:0-6070 GCA_031256655.1 Treponema sp. | reverse complement strand
GGCGTTTTTCAGGCAATTCCCCTGCTCAGGGAGCTTGCCGATTCAGACGATTATATGCTTGCAGGCGAGGCAATTATCGCTTTGGCGAAACTGGGCGATAATGCATTCAGAACGCAAATTGAGGAACTTCTTTTAACAACTGAAAACCCGCGCCTTCAAATCATGTGTGCCGAAGCGCTTGACATTTATGCCTCGCCTGATTCGCTGCCGGTTTTGCTGGATGTGAAAAAAAAGGCAAATTCACCGCCGTATCTTAGGGACGGAATCTCACTTGCGGTGGCAAATATCCTTGACATACAAAACAAGTTTTACCCGCTTTTGATCCGCGTCCTGTCTGACAGTTCGGTTGCGGGCATACTTGCAATGGATGAGGCGGAAGCCGCATACGAGCATTTTATGGCTATGCACGGACGCAAGCGCAGCAAAGCACCTGAACTAACATCCCTTGCCAATCACGCAAAAACTTTTCAGGGAGCGGTCAGCAAGTTTATAAAACAAAATAACGGCGAAGAACTTTCACGATGGATACTGGAACTTCCCGATGAATATGTTCACAGCATAGTTCAAACAATTCTTGCGGAAACAGTTCTGGATGAAGAATGCAAAAGTTTCCCGAGCTTGCAGCTTCTTATCGTTCATTGGTGCGCCCATGAACTTAGGCTTTGGACAAAAAAGCTAAAGATTTAATTGTGCAAGCAATGTAATTATCTGCAACAATAAAAGCTTAATCTAACCCACTTTCGCGTCCATCACAAACAGCTTGATCCCTTCACGCGGGAACATCTCCTTGATCCTGCGGACTGCCGTCTGCGCCTTTGCCGCTTCCACATCGTCTACGTAACTGATAAGCAGAAAGTTTAACTCCGGCCATGTCGCAGTCCCAAAGCGGTACTCCGTTTTTCCCCTGCCGCTTATCTGTGGCAGCAGCGTGTAAAAAAAGTTATCAATGCTGTGTTCCAGCGCTTCAATGATCTCGCTCTCTACCGAGCTGTTTGCGATAAGTTCCAAACGTTTCATTTTCCTACAACTCCTAATTTGCCGCTTACGTTTACTAGTTTAAAGCTCTTGCTTTCCGCCGTCCCTCCGTTAATCACAGAGTAAAGCACTGGAATAAAAAACAGCGTGATGAAGGTTGACGACATAAGCCCGCCGATAACAGTCAAGCCAATTGGCTGGATAAAGCCCGCCGACTGCCCGGGGAAAAAGGCAAGCGGAACAAGACCCAAAATCGTAGTCAGAGCCGACATGAGTACCGGACGCAGGCGGGCAAGACCGGCTTCCACGCACGCCTCTTTCACAGGCACTCCCCTGCCGACAAGCAGGTTTGTGTAATCTACAAGGATGATGCCGTTGTTGATGACAATCCCTACAAGCATCACAATACCTATCATCGTGATCATGCTGATCGCTTGAGCTGTGATGATGTGAATGCCGACCACGCCGATAAGCATAAGCGGAATGGTGAACATATTTACAAACGGCGTTTTAAACGATTCGTACAGACCAGCCATAGTACCAAAGACCAAAAGGACTGCCAGCATCAGAATTATGGCGAAGGTCTGAATGGTTTGGTTTATCTCCCCCGCCTGTCCTGCATAACTCAAACTTATCCCATCAGGAAGGATAAACTGGGTTGCCATGATCTCTTGAATCCTGTTTTCAACTTCGTGTGCGCTCGCTCCTGCGGCAAGCGTGCCCGTGATATTAATGACACGCGACTGATTTTGGCGGTGTATGCTTACAGGTCCGAGTCCGCGCTCAAGGGTTGCAAAGTTTGACACGGGAATGAGCGCGCCGGTGTTGGAAGGAATAAAGATGCGCCCCAAATCCGGCAGGCCGCGACGGTCATCTTCGTGCATCTCAAGCACCACCAAATACTCACTCCCCTCGTAACGGAAGACAGTGGCTGTTACACCGTTAAACGCGGCGGCAATTTCCATTGCAATCGCGTTCATTGAAAGCCCCAGATTAAAAGCACGATTGCGGTCGATAACAACTTCCACCTGCGGAAGCCCTTCAGTCATATTGATTGACATCTCAATAAGTTCAGGAACCTGCGCTTCAATAAGAGAGCGAATCTCGTTGGCTGTCGCCATGCCGGTGCTAATGTCGTTTATCCTTAAAACCATATCAATGTCAGCGCCGCCGCCAAAACCTCGCCCTTGTGCAAATGTAAGCTCCGTGTTCGTGAAATCGCCGAAGCGCGCGCGCATACGGTTCATCGCTTGTTCAGACGTGTCAGCTCCCGGTGTATCCGGATCAAGAGTTACAACTATCGAGCCGTGCGCACTCGAACCAAAGCCGCCGCCGGGTGACTCGTTTATGGTGGTGATTATGCTTTTCACTCCTATGATTTCGTTCATGGCAATTTCCTGAAGCTGTAACATCGTTGCTTTAACGTCTTCATAAATTGTTCCCGGCGGAAACGTTGCCTCAAGCGTGAAGTAATTTTCGTTCATTGGCGGCATCATCACAATCTGCATTCGCGGCAGAGCAAGCACCGCGCCTGAAAGTGCGGCAACAACAATGATGGTCGTAACAAGCTTGTGGTTCACCGCTTTTGAAAGAAGTCTGCCGTATGCGTTCGACAGTGATATAAGTGAGTTCTCGATATATGAATCAAGTTTTATCAGCACCTTATTTCGCAGCGGTTTTTGTTTCCTCGTGTCAAGCGGCAGGTATGTGCTTGCTAAAACCGGCACGAGAAAAATTGCTACCAAAAGGCTTGAAGTCAGCGATATGCCGACAGTGATGATTAGATCCTGAATCAATATGCCGATGAAGCCCAACTGGTTTTGGAAAAGGATAAGCGGCACAAAAACGCAAAGCGTTGTAAGCGTTGCCGACACAATTGAAATCATTACTTCCTGACTTCCCAAAATTGCGGCTATATCAGGTTTCGCTCCGCGTTCCCGGTACTTAAAAATGTTTTCCAAAATTACGATGGAGCAGTCAACAATAAGCCCAATACCCAAAATAAGCCCTGCCATTGTAAGCATGTTAAGCGTGATGTTCATAAAATACATGGCGAGCAGTGTTACCAATATCGAGAACGGAATTGAAATGCCGATGATGACGGTGCTTTTGATGTTACGCAAAAACAGAAGAAGCACCGCCATCGCTAAAGCCGCCCCGATTACCGCGGCGTTCATGAGCTCGGCTATCAGCCCGCGTATTTGTATGGTGGTGTCTTGCACAATTTCGAGAGTCACATCGGGCGGCAAAAGGAGACGGATTTCCTCAAGCCGGGAATATACCCTGTCCGCCACCACAACGGAGTTTGCCCCCGTTTGCCTTGTTACTTCAACAAAGATTCCAGGCTGCCCGTTGATATAAGCCGAAGACGTTTCGCGCGGGTAGCCAAGCCGCACATCAGCTATGTCCAAAAGACGGATGTCAACTCCGCCGCGCCGGGCGATGACAGTTTCGGCAATGTCCTGCACGGAAGAAAACTCACCCGTTGTACGGATGCCGTAGTTCATCTGACCATCCACGATAAAACCCGCGCCCAGTTCCATGTTCTGCGCGGCAAGGATTCCTGCCACACCGGAGATCGTAAGCCCGTATGCCTCAAGGCGGTTTTGGGAAATCTCCACCCGTACTTGCCGCTCCATGCTGCCGACCGCCGTGACATTGCCCACGCCGTCAATCTGCACAAGACGGTCAAGCACAATGCTTGTGGCAATGTCGTACAGCTCATTTGTACTGCGGTCTCCGCTCACGGCGATACGCAGGATAGGCATCATGTTCACATCGATCTGCCAGATAACAGGCGAGTCAACTCCGTCAGGAAGCCTGTTTCGCACGCGGTCTATTCTGTCCCGCGCATCAATTGTCTTCCTGTCAATGTCTGCGCCGAAGTCAAACTCCATGATTATCATGCTTACGTTTTCGCTTGAAGTGGACGTAATTTCCCTAAGCCCGCTAATATGGATCAACTGGGATTCCAAAATCCGCGTGACAGAGTTTTCCACTGTTTCAGGTCCGGCGCCGGGGTAAGCGGAAATGACCACGAGGAAAGGCGGGTTAATTTCAGGCAGCATATCGATGGGAATGCGTGCGGCAAAAAACATGGCGACAATGGCAACAAGCGCAAAGACCACGATGCCGAGCACGGGACGTTTGACGATTTTCGCGGCTACGCTCATATTGTCCTCCCAAGCACTCGCACCGGAGTGCCGTCTGTTAGAAACTGCTTTCCCTGCACGACCACAGCTTCACCCGGCTGCAGCCCGCTTGTAATTTCAACTTCGCGGTTCACGTTGACACCAACACTGACTTCTCTCATTTCGACAAATGGTATACCGGATGGCATGGCGGGCAGCACATCGTTCGCGTAGATGCTACTTTCGTTGGTGTGAAGGACGTACACCACTGTTCTGCCCCGATGCTCGATCACTGCCTCTTGCGGGACGGACACGACGTTTTGGTGCGTGCAGGTGTTAAGCCGTATGCGGGCAAACATCCCGGGGCTTACCCGTTGCTGGTGCGTGTTGTTGTTGAAGGTCAGTATTACCCTCTTGGTGCGTGAAAGCGGGTCTACCACGGGGGACAACTGGGTAAGCGTTGCGTGGAAGGTCTCGCCGGGAAAAGCCTCCAGACGGACTTCCGCGCCAAGGCCTGGGCGGAGCTGACCGACTTCCCGTTCAGGGATGAAAGCTTCTATCTCGATAGAGCCGTCAAGCGCCAGCGTTAATAGCGGAGTTGCGGGAGTCACGGTGGAACCTGTGGTTGCGGGGTTTGTGATAACCATACCGGAAACGGGGGCATGAACGGAGCTTATGGAAAAAACCGCTCCGGGGCGCGAGGGATCGACTTGGGCAAGAAGCTGCCCTGCCTGTACCTCATCGCCTAAGTTCACCCGCATCGATGTCAAAAGCCCGCCCACATCCGGAAGCACCGCCACCTGATGAGAACTGACTATATTGGCGTTCACCTCGATGTATGCCTGCAATGTGCGGACTTCAGCGTATTCTGTGCGGACGGCAAAAAGCGTGGCGGCAACCGGCGGCAGGCTTACCTCTGCCCGCCTGCTTCCAGCCATAACAGGCGGTAAGAAGACTAAAGCGGCTACAACCAGCAGCAATGTAAAGACGCGGATTATTTTTTTCCTTAGCAGCAATTTTTCCATTGTTTTCTCCTTGTTAGTCATAATATAACCGGCGCACGGCAAAAGCCATTTATAGGGGATTAAAACGAGATAACTTTTTGTTATAATTTCATTTTCCCATTGCCAAAAAAACTCACATAAAATACACTCAAATACATGCAGGGAAACATTTTAATAATTGAAGATGTTAAGGAACTTGCAGACCTCGTTTCGTTGTACCTGTCCAGAGAAGGCTTTCATGTGCGTATTGCCGAAAGCGCCGAGGGTGCTTTTGCGATTATCGATGAGTGGACGCCTGACCTTGTGATACTGGACATCAATCTTCCCGGCATGGACGGATTTGAGTTTCTGCAAAAGTTCAGGCGGGTAAGCGACACTCCTGTGATGGTGGTTTCGGCGCGGGACAGTGATGAAGACCAAATCAGCGGGCTTGGTATTGGGGCAGACGAATACATCACAAAGCCCTTTTCGCCTAAGGTTCTGGTTGTGCGGGTGAGGGCGCTTTTCAGGCGCTTGCGTATGTACACAATATCAGATGCCTCGGCAAGTCAGGGGAAAACTGATGAGCATTTGTTCCGCTTCGGCCCCTTCGTCCTTGACTACGATGCGTATCTTCTAAAAAAAGGGGACATGCGAATTCCGCTTTCCGCAAAAGAATACGGCTGTCTTGTTTTTTTAACCGAACATTCAGGAAAGGCGATGAACGTGGAAAGCATTTACAATGGGGTTTGGAAAAACAATTTTGGCGATCTTACCACGGTTGCGGTTTACATTCAGCGACTGCGGAAAAAAATCGAGGATGATCCTTCGGAGCCGGTTTACATAGAAACCGTGCATGGCATGGGTTATCGCTTCAACAGCGCTTAGGTCACAATGATGAAAATACAGACGCAAGCGCGGCTTTTGGTAGCCGGTATCGTGGTAACACCCCTGCTAATTTTTCTCACCTTCACTATATAC
>JAIRQD010000096.1:0-8461 GCA_031256655.1 Treponema sp. | reverse complement strand
GTGGACAAACACTCAACAGGCGGCGTGGGCGACAAAACAAGCCTCATCCTTGCCCCGCTTGTGGCGGCGCTTGGTATTAAAGTTCCCATGATGTCAGGCAGGGCGCTTGGACACACCGGTGGAACGCTGGATAAGCTTGAATCAATCCCCGGTTACCGCACTGCCCTTTCAGTTGATGAGTTCCGTGAAATTCTACGCCGTGACGGCTTTGCCATGACGGGGCAGACTGCCGAAATTGTCCCCGCCGACCGTTTGCTGTACGCCCTGCGCGATGTGACTGCAACGGTGGAATCCATCCCGCTCATAACCGCGAGCATTCTTTCCAAAAAAGCCGCCGAGGGAACGGAAGCCCTTGTATTGGATGTGAAATACGGATCAGGGGCGTTTATGAAAGAAGCGCCGCTTGCGAAAACGCTTGCCCAAACGCTTGTTGACACAGGCAAGGCTTTGGGACTGAAAGTTTCCGCACTGCTCACTGACATGGATGAGCCTTTGGGAAATAAAGTCGGCAATTTTCTTGAAGTTGAAGAAGCCCTTGATTGCCTTGAAGGTAACGGCGCTGATGATTTAATGGAAGTAACATTTGAGCTTGCCGCGGCAATGGCGGTGCTTGGGGGCAAAGCCCAAACTCATTCAGATGCCCGTCGCCTGTGCGAGCAAACTTTGGAAAGCGGCAAACCTAAGGAACTTTTTTTGCAGAACGTCAAAAGTCAGGGCGGCGACCCGCAGACGCTTTTGGAAATGCGCGGCAAGTACCGATCCCCTGTTAGCGCCATTGTTTATGCGCAAACTGACGGTTATATTTCCCGCATAGATGCGTGGAAAATCGGAAGCGCTTCGGTGCATTTGGGCGTTGGGCGCAACCGCACCGAAGACGCTGTGTGTCCGACTGCCGGAGTTGAGTTTTTCCGCAAGCGGGGAAACAAGGTGAAATCAGGGGAAGCGATTATGAGCGTGTGGGCAAAGGAAACGGCGGGACTTAACGCCGCTTTGTCGCAGTTGGCGGCGGCGGTGGAATATTCACCTGATCCGCCGGAGCACCGCGGTCTAACCGGTGAGGTGATCAGCTAACATGAAGTGGGAAAAAAGGGATATTCCCCCTGAACTGGTAAAAAGCATTTCCGCAAAATACGGTTGTGATCTTTTGACAGCCTCAATCTTGATCCGCCGCGGGCTGGTTTCAGGCAGTGATGTTCGCTTTTTTCTTGAAGACGATCCGCGCCATTTGATAAACCCCTTTGAACTTCCCGGTATGGAAGACGCGGTGGAGCGCGTTCTTGCCGCAAAAGAAGAAGGTGAAAAAGTCCTCGTGTTCGGCGATAGGGACGTTGACGGCATAACCGCCGCGGCGCTTGTTACCGGATTTTTGCAGTCGATCGGCATTGACGTGACGGCGCGGCTTCCTGAAGGCGATGAACCGTACGGGCTTTCGATACAGGCGGTGGAGGAGTTCGCCGCCGCCTACGGAACGCTCATAATCACGGTTGACTGCGGCATTTCCAACGGTGAGGAAGTAAGGCGGGCGGCGGAACTTGGCGTGGATGTGATTATCACCGACCACCACAATCCGCAGGAAGAAATTCCCCCCGCGCTCACTATCGTTAATCCCAAACTTGCCGAATCCACATACCCGTTTAAGGATTTGGCAGGCTGTGCTGTGGCTTACAAACTTGTTTCCGCCCTGCGCTTTGCCTTGAAAAGTGAGTTGTACGGGCAGGAAGTGTGCCTTATAAATACGCGCCCGCTTAACGATGCGTGGGTTATCGAAGCCGCAAAACTGCGAAACCTAAGGAATATCGGAACGCTTACAGAAACTGTTGTGCCCGGCGCAGTCGGCATCGCTCAAACGCGGCTTCCGGCATTTCTTGAAGGCCAGCAAATCCTCGCGTGGGATGCCGCCCTCCAAAAACGTACGCTTGCGAAGGTTTTCGGCAGCGGCGTGGAAATCAATATGCTTGATATTTCCGGCGAAGTCGGCAAGCTTATTCCGTCAGTTGCGGGTAAAAGCCTTGTTCGCATAAAGGAGCTTTCCCGCTCCGCAAAATATCAGGACAACGAAATGGATGAGCTTGAAGTGTTTGTAAGTCTTTTTTCGTCGTTTGTCAAACAGCGGGAAAAGCATTTCAGCGAGGACGATGCGTATGACCTTCAACTTGTCTGCCTTGGAACGATAGCGGACATAATGCCGCTTTTGCACGAAAACCGCATCATCGTAAAACAGGGGCTTCAAGCTCTTGTGCAAAAACCGCGCCCTGGGCTTTCTGACCTGCTTTTTAAGCTGCAGCTTTCAGGCAGAAACTTTGGCGCGACAGATATTTCGTGGATACTTTGCCCCGTTATCAACGCGGCAGGCCGCATGGGCAAACCCGGCAAGGCACTGGAGCTCATTTTGGAAAAAGACCCGCAAAAACGGGAGGCGCTTGCAACACAGCTTATCGCCATGAATGAGGATCGCAAAAAAATCGGGGAAGAAACGTGGACGCTTGCCGAACCTTTGGCGGCGGACAATTTGGATACGTACCAAAACAAGCTTGCGGTGGCATACGGCGATACAATTCCGCGCGGGGTAACAGGCATTATGGCAAACCGCCTTTCAAACCGCTTCAAAGTGCCGTCTCTTGTGGCATCAGTCGGCGAAAATGTCATTGTCGCTTCGCTTCGTTCCGCCCGCGGCTACGATCTGCGCTTTTTGCTTGAGCCGCTTTCAGACCTTTTTATAGATTGGGGCGGACACGACTTTGCCGCCGGTTGCAGCCTAAGCCGGGAAAACTGGCAGCCGTTTTTGCAGCGCCTGCAATCTGTCGCCGCGGACATACAACTGCAAACTGACGAGGGCGGCGAAACGCTTAACGTTGATGCTGAACTTCCCCTTTCTTACCTCACGCCTGACATTTTCGCTCTCATAAACCGTTTTGAGCCGTACGGGGAAGGTAACGAAACGCTCACGTTTGTCGCCAAGGATATGCGCATTGCCGATATCAATCTTATGGGAAAGCCTGAGGCAAAGCACGTTAAGCTGACGATGGACACGGGAAAACACAAATGGCCTGCGGTATATTGGCAGGCGGCGGAGAAGGTGCGGCGTGATTTTGACCTTGGAGATCAAGTTGATTTGGCTTTCAAAATTACGCGTAACTATTTTAAAGGTAACGAAACACCACAGTTAGTTGTTAGCGATTTAAAGAGGAGTAAAACATGATGAAAACGAAATCAAAGCGGCTTGGGATGCGCGTATTTCCCATTTTTCTTTCTGCCTTGTTTCTTTTAGGATGCACTTCCGCCGCGGAAACCGATTCGCTTTACGCCGATTATGACGCATATGGACTTCCCGTTTATGCTTACACTGAAGATGCCGTCTACATAGCTGACGGCGCATACGCCGCCGAAGCGGATACCGCCGCCACTTATGATGTCGCGGAAGTGCCACAGGCACCTCCGATTGAAATTCCGCGTATTGTGTTGATTCCTGAAAGCGCCCCACCCGGCTACCCGGTAACGGTTGTATTCAGTAATGAGCTTCAAACGTTTAGCGGAAGTATCCACGCAGAGCTTTTGAACGCCAATGGCGGGCGGCTTTCGCGGGCGGCTTTTTTTGACGTGCCTATGGAAAACCAAAGCCACACGGTGAAGGCGGCGATCATTGCCATTCCTTCCACAGCGGCTTTTGGGAGAGTGAGCATCCGCGTTGAATGCTCAAATGGCATTTCAAGCAGCCTGCCGTTTTACATTGAAGCGCGCGAGTTTCAGTCGGAAACCATCTTTTTGGATGAGCGCAACACTGACATTCGCGTTGCGCCGAACCCGCTGCGCGTTCAGCAGTCCCAGCACATCTGGGCGGTGTTTAACCGCACTGGAACGGCGATTTATTCAACGGAAGCGTTTCTGCGCCCCGTTGAGGCAACCCGAAGAACCAGTCCCTTCGGCGCGCGCCGCATTTTCCAATATGTGACCGGCGGATATGACATGACACTACACAACGGGATAGACTACGGGATTCCAATAGGAACAGACGTATTTTCATCCGCGCGTGGCAGGGTGGTGCTTGCCCATTACCGCATTGTCACCGGCTACAGCATCGTTATCGAGCATTTGCCGGGTGTGTATTCTGTGTATTACCACATGGATTCACTTGCGGTGGTTGAAGGTGAGCTGGTGGAAGCCGGGCAGTTTATCGGTGAGTCAGGCGTGACAGGTCTTGCCACGGGGCCGCACCTTCACTGGGAAGTGCGCGTATCAGGTCAGAGTGCTGACCCGGATGCGTTTGTGGCGCGCTCCGTCCTTGACAAGGCTGAAATTTCCCGTAAACTGTTTGAATAGCAATCGTGCGCATGGCGTGCATTATGCACGCCATGCTTAACGCGAAGCGTTAACTGCTTCGCGTGGCATAACATATACACCCTTCAACAAAAAGGAGGTGAATTCATTTGGCTCATATCATCGTTGATGACAGCGAGATGCTTGAGAAGGCCATTAAACGTTTTAAGCGCCTTGTAGAAAAAGAAGGCATTATTCGGGAATTTAAAAAGCGCGAATACTTCGAAAAGCCCTCAACCATCCTTAACCGGAAAAAGAAGGCAATCGCTCGAAAACTTATGAAAAAGTCCCGCAAGGGCAGGCACGACTATTAGCCGTTTTCAGGTTTCGCCCTGATGCGTAATGTGCGGAAACAACGCCCTGGAGAAACTGTCCGGGGCGTTTTTCGTGTTTTTCAGGGTTTGCAGGGTTTTTCAGGGATTGAAGAATTACAGTTAAAGTGCCGATAAACACATTAAGTAAAAAAACTGATGTTTTTCGAGGTAAAAAACATGGCTGAAAAAACGAAATGTGTCTATTGCGGTGCTACCACTTTTGGTCCTGGGTGCCCAAAAAGCACCAACGGTCTTCATCAGCATAGTACAGGTGAAAACCGTTGTGTTTTCTGCGGTTTAAGTTCCTACGGCGCAGGCTGCCTTAAAGCACCCACAAGAACTCACCGGCACGGAACAGGGGGGGGGGCCGAAATGCATTTGGTGCGGATCTCTTGACTCAGGTATGGGTTGTAAATACAGCCCAACACGCTGTCATGAACGATAGAAGCTTACGGCAATTGCCAGCCGCTTGTTTCTGAAATCGTTTCAAGCGTTTTTTTAGGGCTTGACATTATTGACAAATTGCGATAGAGTTACGGTCGAAGTGATATTGTTTTCGTGAGTAGGGAATATTTTTGGGTAAAGTGATTTTTGGCGCGTCCAGAAGGCGTGCGCTGACTTTCAAAAATTTAGGGATTCTGCGTTTCTCGTCATGTCGTTTTTCTCGATCCTTAGTAATAACCACTTTGCATCCTTGTTCTCACCCATGCGGTTTCTTTATTGACAGCCGTGCGGGGGGAGTGGAGTCGTCCATGTAAATGGGCGTGAATATTAGGACATTTGTCCGCGCGCGCCTAGACGCTTCGGGCGGGGAACCGGTCGATTTCTAGGAGAAGGATTTTTCTCAATGGCTAAGAAACTGTATGTCGGTAATCTCTCCTACAACACTAGCGAAGATAGTCTCCGCAACCTGTTTTCCGGGTTCGGAACTGTAGCCTCCGCAAAGATCATTTTTGATCGTGACTCTGGCAACTCCAAAGGCTTCGGCTTCATCGAAATGAGCACCGAAGAAGAAGCTGAAGCTGCAATTGCCGGCACCAACGGTCAAGAGCTGGAAGGTCGCCAGCTCCGTGTAAACGAAGCGATTGACAAACCGCCTCGCAGGGGCGGTGACCGCGGCGGATACGGCAACAACTGGTAAAACTAAAGGGTCGGAGTAACCCCGACCCTTTTACCGCGCGACCTTTCGTCTTTAGGCGGTAGTCAAAATACACCCTCGTGGGTGTGCAGATTCTCTTAAAAACTCATTACAGTCGTTTTTAAATAATAAAGCTGTCATGGGTTGGTCTTACGTTACCGGCAGTTTGCCTGCAACACAGACCATGAGAAGAAAGGCGGATTTTCCAAGTAGTCCTCCTCATCAATGCTATGCGTTTGTGTTCCATCTCGCCGTATATTCGATGGATATATGCTATTTACCCCTCTCTATGTATAATAATAACACCGCTCATGTGAAAAAGCAACAAAATTTAAGGAGTGCGGATGAATAAAATTATTTCCTTTGAATACGCCATATCGCTTATTAAAGACGGCGACGCGGTAATGGTTGGCGGGTTCATGGCGAACGGAACACCCGAAAAATTGCTCAGCGCGCTGATTGCGTCAGGAAAGAAAAATTTAACACTCATTTGCAGCGATACTGCCATGTCTGACAAGGGTGTCGGGCGCGTGGTGGTTAATAAACAGTTTAGGAAAATTATAACAACCCACATTGGTCTTAACAAAGAGGCGGGAAGGCAGATGACCTCTGGTGAGACAGAGGTCGATTTAATCCCGATGGGCACGCTAATCGAGCGGATACGCGCGGCAGGCTTTGGGCTTGGCGGTGTGCTTACCCCCACAGGGCTTGGAACGCTTGTTGAAGAGGGCAAAGAAAAGATAACTGTTGACGGCAAGATTTACCTGCTTGAAAAGCCGCTTTCTGCGGATGTGGCGCTGTTGTACGCGGCAAAAATTGACAAGGCAGGCAACATGGTGTATGCCGGTTCCCAAAACAATCTGAACAGCGTGATGGCTGCCGCCGCCAAGATAACCATTGCGGAGGCTGGCGAAGTTGTCGAATGCGGCGAGATTGATCCAAACTCTGTGATGACTCCGGGTATTTTTATAAACTATGTAGTTGGAGGGCGCAATGGATAACGAACAGAAGCGGGAAAGCATAGCCAAGCGGGCGGCAGAAGAACTGAAAGACGGCGAAATTGTCAACCTCGGTATTGGTATACCAACGAAAGTTTCCAATTACATTCCGCAAGGCGTGAACATCTTGCTGCACTCAGAAAACGGTTTTATCGGCATGGGGCCGGCACCGCAAGGCGTTACGGATTTCACCATCGTGAACGCAGGCGGGCAACCGGCAAGCATTTTAAGCGGCGGCTGTTTCTTTGACAGCGCCACTTCCTTCGGCATAATCCGCGGCGGACATTTGGACGTAACCATTCTCGGCGCGCTTCAGGTTGACAGTGAAGGAAACATCGCAAACTACATGATTCCCGGCAAGATGGTTCACGGCATGGGCGGCGCAATGGATCTTTTGGCCGGCGCAAAAAAAGTGATCGTTGCAATGGAGCACACGGCAAAAGGTGAGTCCAAAATACTCAAGCGCTGTACGCTCCCGCTTTCAGCAAAAGGCGCTGTTGACCTCATCATCACTGAAATGGCGGTAATCGAGGTAACGCACAGCGGGCTTTTGCTGAAAGAAATTGCCTCTGGCTTTACGCTGGATGATGTATTAAAAGCGACAGAGGCTGATTTGATTGTTAGCGACAGTCTAAAAACTGTCGCCTCAAGTTATTAAAACACCGCCGCTTGCAAATGTTCCGCCTTTATGTCCTCGAACTCGCAGCTTATGGCACTTTCTTCCAGCGCCTGATCCGCCGTTTCCGCACCTGATTGCTGGTTTTCGGCTTTTTTGAAGTCCGAGCGGTATTCCACGTGTTCAGCGACAATGGCAACACGGGTGTGATTTTTTCCGTCACTGCCAAGCCAGCGGTCTTGTTTTAGCCTGCCAACAACCCGAACACCGCGCCCTTTGCGCCCGTGTTCGGCGCAAGCTTCGGCAAGTTTTCCCCATGTTTCGACTTCAAAAAAGCCGACTTCCTTTTCAAAGCCTGAACCTTGCTTGTAATAGCGGTTGGACGCAATGCTGAAACTGCAGACTGATGAGCCTTTTGGTGTGTTTCGCAGCAATGGGTCACGAACTATGTTTCCTTCAATAAGGATGCTGTTGAGATTGTTCATATATGCCTCCGCATATTGGTAAAATGGCAGCTACATACCGCCAATCATGGGCCGTCCGCACAGGTCAGGCTTGTCATGTTGATCTGATAATGCGCGGAGAAAAATTGTGCTTTGAAAACTGAAACTTTCTTAAAAATCATTGTCAATGTCCGGGGCCTGCGCGATGTCCATTCGTTGGAACATGCGGGGCGCACCGGCGGATGCCCAAAAGCCCAACGCGCCGTAGCGAAGAAAACGCCCGATGTCGTAAAACGGTGAATCCGCACTCCATGCGGGAATGCTTGAGAAAAGGCTTTCTTCGCCAGGCAAAATAAGACGCAGGGCAAGAAAAATCATTGCAGCGCCCGCCGCCCCGGCAAAAAAGCGCGACAACATAATCTTAGCGCCGGGTTTTTCGCCGTTAATTTCAGCCTGCGCGCAGAAGGGGAAACGCTTTTTCATCATGACATAACCCAGGCAAAAACCTAGAAAAAGGGCCGGCAGCGCGCGTTCTTGCGGGAAAAGCCCGTTCATTGCAAGGGCGATTGCGGCGGCGCTGATATTTTGCGCTCTTATGCCGCCTTTTGTTAAAAGGCTTTCAATGTGCGCGCCGGGGA
>JAIRQD010000053.1:0-5736 GCA_031256655.1 Treponema sp. | reverse complement strand
CACCTGTTTTCAAGGCTTCCTGAAAGAAATCAGGTCGTTTTTGAAGCGACACGAACGGCGCTTGAATACACCATGAGCACTGATTTTTTGGAGCGGCGCTTTTTCCCCGGCGATTCTGTTCTTGTAACTAACGGAGTACACTCGCACAGGCTTGTTTTCGCAAGCCTTGGCGAAACGGTGACAATTACAACGCCGGCGGGACCTGTAATGCTTGACTTGGGAGAGGAAGTAACGCTCAACTTAGGTGATGATGTGTTCAGCGAACTGCGAATTTTTGCCGCTGATTTTGTCCGTAACAACAGCGCGATGGGCGCAATGCTGCGTTTTGAGCAAGTGAGTTTCCCTCAAACTTTTATAAACCCGGTGCAGGAAACCCCTTTGCAGCCGTTTGCTCCCGGTCAGCAAATGATTACAATCATTCCGTCTTCAGTGAGCGCTTTTCCCTTCACTTTGCAGGCGGTTTTTCAGGATTTTTGCCTCTTTCGCTATGAAGTTCTTTTTGAACCGGCAAGACAAGGCCGAAGCGAGAATTTTTACCAGCGGGGGCAGGAATTAAGCATTACCGCTCAAAACGGCATCCGCTTGGGCATTTCCAACGCACAAGCGGTGCGGCTTCAGGTTGTCGGCGGCGGGCATACAGTGCCTTTTGAAGCGGGCGGTCCCGGCGAAGTGGTCGCTGCCGATCTGCGCTGGATACGGGATCCCGACAACCGGTATCGCGTTGTATTAATGCGCCTGGATTGATGAAGCCGGTTTTAATTTTATGACATACTATATTGACCCATTCGGTTGTGCCAAAAATCAGGTTGACGCGGAAAATATGATGTCTTATCTTGACAATGCCGGATGGAACGCCGCCGAAAACTCCGATGATGCCAACCTCATTATTGTCAATTCGTGCGGATTTATCGAAAGCGCCAAACAAGAGTCCATAAACGCGATCCTTGGCTGGCGCAAACTGTATCCGGAGAAAAAAATCCTTCTTGCAGGCTGCCTTTCCCAGCGTTATGCCAAAGAACTTGCCGAATCCCTTCCGGAAGCGGATGGCTTTTTCGGCAATAGCGATCTTTCAGGCATTATTGAGGCGGCGGCGCAAACGACCGGTGCAAATCAGGCGCAAGTTGCCACCACAGAAAGCCACGATACAGGCAAGCGCCCTTTGCTTTCCCTTCCCGGCCAAGCGTATGTGAAAATAAGCGAGGGTTGTAGCAACCGGTGCAGTTATTGCGCCATTCCACTTATCAGGGGGAATTTGCATAGCCGCGGCGTTTCGGATATTGTGGCGGAGTGCAAAAGCCTGCTACAGCGCGGCGTAAAAGAGCTATGCCTTGTCGGGCAGGATACCGGCTCTTTTGGCAGCGATTTGGCTGATTCTGCCGGTTCCGCGCAAATAGCGGGTGCGCAAAACCTTCCGGGGCTTTTAAAAACCATTGCCAAAATTGAAGGAAATTTCTTTGTCAGGCTTTTGTACATACATCCGGATCATTTCCCGCTTGAAATTTTAGACATTATGGAAAACGACAGCCGTTTTCTGCCTTACTTTGACATTCCTTTCCAGCACGCTTCGCAAAAAATACTGTCGGCAATGGGGCGGCGCGGAAACGCCGATATTCACCTTAACTTAATCAAAACCATTCGCGGGCGTTTTCCCGATGCCGCAATCCGCTCAACATTTATGCTTGGGTTTCCCGGCGAAACCGAAGACAATTTCATCCAGCTCCTTGATTTTCAGGCGAATGCGCGCCTTGATTGGCTTGGCTGTTTTGCCTATTCGCGCGAGGAAAACACCCCTGCGTGGAATATGAAAGGGCGCGTATCAAAAAAAACCGCCGCAGAGCGAAAAAAAATAATCGAAGAGCGGCAAGTTCCCATAACAGAAAACCAAATGGAACGTTTCATAGGCAAATCTTTTGACGTCTTAATCGAAGAAAAGTTCATTTCGCAGGAAGAAGAGGAACTTTATCTTGGCCGCCTGCCCTTTCAAGCGCCTGATATAGACGGTTCTGCTGTGGTTTTGAGCTCGCAAGCTCTTGAATGCGGCACGCTTGTTCCCTGCCGCGTTTTTGCCCGCTCAGGCTTCGATTTGCAGGTGCGTCCGCTGAACAGTTCATGAACATCCGCGATTAAGGCTTAAAGCCGTTATTAAGTGCATACTTACCATCAAATTTTTTGGTGGTATTTTTTTTTTTTTGTAGTATACTTGTGAATGGTAAGGAGAACCACATGAAACTGATTTTATTAGGCTCCCCAGGGGCCGGCAAAGGTACACTCGCCGCAAAAGCTGTTGACCTTCTTAACGTCCCCCACATAAGCACGGGGAATATTTTCCGTTCTGCGATGGATTCGCAGACCCCTCTTGGCCTTAAAGTCAAGGCAATTGTCGAATCAGGCAAATTGGTGGATGATGAAACGACAATTGAGCTTGTAAAAGAGCGCCTTTCAAGGGACGATGTAAAAAACGGCTATATTTTAGACGGCTTTCCGCGAACTACGGCTCAAGCCGAAGCATTGCATCAGTTTTCCGTTGTCGACGAAGTTTTGAGTATAAACGTCACCGAAGAGGAAGTCATGGAGCGTTTGGGAGGACGGCGAGTTTGTCGCAAGTGCGGGCAAAATTACCACGTTGTTCACCACAAGCCAAAGCAGGACGATGTCTGTGATACTTGCGGCGGCGAACTTTACACTAGAGACGATGACAGAAACGATGCCATTCACCACAGGCTTGAAATTTATCAGGCTCAGACCGCGCCATTGATCGATTATTACCGGGAAAAGGGTGTTTTGGTGGAAATGCATACGCGGGTGAAGTTTGAAGAAACACTTGAGAACTTTAAGGCCGCTTTGGGGCTGTAACAGAAAAAGGTAAGTAAGTCTGTTTTTAACGGGCTGACTTGCCTTTCAGTTTATAATAGGGCAACATCCTTGAAGGTTGATACGACCTTTTCGCCTGCCTAATGCCTGAAAACCCCAAATCTTCCTCGCGGTTAATGAACTTGTAGTCATTTTCAAGGAATTTTGCCGTTTCTTGGTTTATAACTTGCCCTGCCCCTTTAATTTCGGGGTCATACTTCTCAAAATGCACTGCCGCCATGTCGTTAGTTTGCCGGCTGAAGACGGAAAAAGCGCAAATTTTGCCGTTTACATAAAGTTTTAAGCCATTACACGGAAATTTTTCCCAGTTTGTCAGTATGGTCTTTATCGCTTCAAACTCAATATCAAGATATTCCGAGCCAATTTCATGTGTTTCACGCCAATAATAGCAAAAATCCATTACCTCGTCAAAATCGCCCTGGGCAATTGGTTTGATATAGTGATCTTCATATTGCCTTAAGAATTGTGAGACAAGGTTTTTCTTTTTGTGGAGCTTTTTACCGGAAAGGTTTACAAGATTTTTTGTTTCGTATATGTAATTATGCTGGTTTTCATCGTTTTGAATGTCAAAATACTCAGCTAATTGTCCATCGCTTAAATAATCTTCGCTTAAAGCCAAAATTTCTACGTTTTTGTCGATTTTTTTGAAGCTTAAGTAGATTTTATACAGTTCTTCAACGGATAATCTCTCGCCAACAGGTGATAAAACATAAGAATTATACGGATTAAAGAAAATAAGCCTATTTTCATACATCGTATACTCTAATTTGTAAAATAAACCCCAAGAAAACAGATTGCAGATGTTAAAATCGCAAGTTTCCAGAGAATATTTTTTCAAAAAACCGTCAATAAAACCAAAATCATCAAATGTGACAGGCTTTAAATTGTCAATAATCGCATCAAAAATCGCACCATTGGTGTCCGGCATCACGCCTGTTTCCATATTCACAAAAATACCGCTTTTACTTTAATTGAAAAGGTACATAATTTTCCATCTGCGAAAAACCATATCGCCGGTAAAATGAAACTGCTTTAGGCTCGCTAATAAGGGCAATCCACCCAATATTTTTGCTGGTCAAATATTCGACAAGTTCATCCACAATTAAAACAGCAATCCCTTTTCCACGGAAGTCACCGGTTACCGTAACATCCTGTATGTAGGCATCGCTAAACCCGTCGCTTATCGCCCTTCCAATTCCGATAATTTTACCGTTTAAAGTCGCAACCACAAAACAAAAAGAGCCCTGTATGATTTTTTGCACAGAGTCAGGAGCATCATTGTCGGATTCACTCCACCAGCCGGGCTCTTTATATAAGTTTATTATCTGATGTATATCAGCCGATTCCAAACTGGCGGCTTTTAACGGTTCCACTTTTACTATACCGTCCACACCGCTTATTGTTAGTTGCCGCATCTTTCTCTTATATATCTCTTATCTATAAGTTACTATTCAGGTTGAAATTTGTCAAGCCAATGGCGCGGTGCAATGCCAATTGCACATCTGGCGTATAAGCAAAAATTCGTGTACATTTGACCGACTATGAACAAAAAAGTTGCGATACTGCCGTGTGCTTCCTATGAACCTGACCTCGTTTACGAAGCGCTCAAACAGGCGACAGATCTTTCAGGCGGTCTTTCTGTGGCCGGAAAATCGGTGCTCCTAAAGCCGAATATTGTCTTTGATGCATTACCGGAAAAGGCGATCAGCACTCATCCGGTTTTTTTGGAGGCGGCGATTCGCCTTGTTTTGGAACTTGGAGCCGGACAAGTTCTTGTTGGTGATAGTCCGGGTCTTCATGCGCCGGGGTTTTCCGGAAAAGTGAGCGGCCTTGGGGAAGTTACCAGAAAGTTTAATGCGCAATGGATGGATTTTACTCAGGAAAAGGTTGAAGTTGCCTTTCCGGACGGTAAAGTTGCAAAGAAATTTACGATAAGCGGCGCGGCAAAAAAAGCCGACGTTATTATAAGCCTTCCAAAGCTTAAAACGCATCAGCTTATGTACTTTACCGGAGCGCTTAAAAATATGTTCGGGCTTGTTCCATCCGTTGCAAAAAGCGCGTTTCACGTCCGCTTTCCTGACCGCGCAAGATTTGCCTCGATGATTGTCGACCTGAACCTCGCCGTTACAAGTCATTACGCGCTTATGGACGCGATCACCGGGATGGAAGGTCCGGGCCCGTCAGGCGGAGATCCGCGGCATATTGGGCTGGTGCTTGCTTCGTCTAACTTGCTTGCCATGGATGCCGCAGCTTGCACGATTATCGGTTATCACCCTGAGGAAATTCCTGTAAATGCCGATGCTTTGGCGCGGGGTCTTTGGCTTTCGTCTTTTGACGAAATTGAATATCCGGCTCTTTCGCCTTTTGACGCACAAATCGCAGACTTCGTCAAAGTTCCCTTCCAAAAGTCGCGTTCTCAGCTTTTGGAGTTCATAATGCCGCGCCCCTTGCGCGCGCTGCGGAATTCTTTTGCCCCGCGCCCTACAATAAATCACTCAAAATGCGTTCTCTGCGGCGATTGCCTGAAAATTTGCGCGTCAAAAGTGATGAGTTTTCTTGAAACCAACGGAAAGCGTCAGGTTGTTATCAATTACCGCCGCTGCATTCGCTGTTTTTGCTGCCATGAAATCTGCCCGAAAAAGGCTATCGACATTTCACGGCGAAAAATTTTTGGCGCATAGGGTATTTGTTGACTTCGGCATTTTCGACTTTACTTGGAATGTATAAGTATCGTATTTACCTGACAGTTTGAAAAAAATAGCGGTCAAAAAGACCTCCGAATGATATAATTGTTTTTCCGCAAAAAATTATATTAAGGAGAACCTAATGACCACTAACAACACTCTAGCACAGAAAGCGGCAAGA
>JAIRQD010000030.1:0-2995 GCA_031256655.1 Treponema sp. | reverse complement strand
TGACGGTTAAATGACCTGTGCCAGGCTACTCAACCGCCAGTTCAAAATCGCTGACAATCGTTCGGGGCTGCTTCAGGAAGCCTTTGGTGCTTCCGTTAAATTGCGTAACTATCTCGATGCGGCACGATCCCGGAGTAGGCAGCATGGGGTTATGCCGTGAATTCTGGTCGATGTGTTTTCGATAAGATGGCTGAACAAGTGTGTCTTTTTTTGTTGAGCAAAGATGTCTTTGCAGAACTGTCAGCAGATGGTATAATCAGGTCTGAAAGGAAACTTAAGGGGTTTTTTCAGGATATTGCGCTGAACTGCGAAAGGGATAGGGAATAATTGTGATGCAGTCGATAGAAATTTTTGAAGTAGGCCCAAGGGATGGCCTTCAACCTGAACCTGTTTTCGTGGAAACGGCGAAAAAGATGGAGCTAATCAACCGTCTGCTTGAGGCGGGCTGCAACCGCATTGAAGTTACGTCTTTTGTGAACCCCAAATGGGTACCACAGATGGCTGACGCCGCGGAAGTCGTGCGTTTGCTGCCAAAAAAGCCGGGCGTCGTTTATAGTGCGCTTGTTCCCAATCATAGGGGGCTTGAAATGGCGCTCGAATGCGGCCTTGAGGAAGTGGTGACTATCATGAGTACCAGCGAAAGCCACAACAAAAAGAACCTTAACCGCAGTGTTGCTGAATCGCTGAAAGATGTGGAAGAAATTAACAAAACCGCCAGAGGGGCAAATGTGCGTGTGCGGTCATATATCGCCACAGCATTTGGCTGCCCAATGGAAGGCGACATGGATCCAAAGAAGGCTCTGGACATTGCCCTGGCATTGGAATCCTTCGGTTCTTACGAGATTTCTCTTGGAGATACGACCGGTATGGCACATCCTGAATCGGCGTATTCCATACCAAAGATGATCGCCTCTGCTTTGACGAAAGCCCGCTTGGCCGTACATTATCACAAGTACTTCGGAATGGAGTTTGCCAACAACCTGGCCTCGTACAATGCCGGCATCCGTATTTTTGACAGTGCGGCAGGCGGGCTTGGCGGTTGTCCTTATGCGCCGGGAGCGAAAGGCAACTGTGCCACCGAAATCCTAACCGAAATGTTTCACCGTATGGGAGTAGGCACCGGCATAGATCAAAAAAAGATAGAAGATGCCGCCGCTTATGCCCAAACGCTAAGTACATTATTACACCAGAAGGAGACTAATTATGCTGGATCAAATTAGGAAAGAGTTTTTTGATGGAACAATAAAAAGCCAAAATCTTGAAACCGAGGTTTTTGTTCGAGCCTATGCAGGGAATCCCGAAAAAGTAGCGGATGCCTGCCGGGATGCGGCGCAGATACGCTGTGAGCTGGTGGAAAAGAAAAGCGGCAAGTCCCTGCCGCTTATTAAGGGTACGATGCTGGATAACTGCACCGCAACGGAAGATATGTCCATCCTTTCCGGAATCGAATCAAAAATAGGCGTATCGATGATTCCGATGGGCTATGCGGGGCCGGCCAAAATACACGGCCAGTATGTGAGCCCAAACGAGGAAATCTACATCCCCCTTGCAACCAACGAGGCAGCGCTTGTCGCCGGTGTACAGCGTGGGCTTAAAGCTATTTCACTGGCAGGCGGGCTAAAAACCCTCGTTCACTTTGACGGCATGACGCGCGCGCCCTTGATTCAGGCGCCGGACATTTATACCGCCCGGAAGTTCATTGACGAAATCAAAAACAATCCGGCTTTTATTGCTGAACTCCAGACGCTTGTTCCAGACCCCTTCGTCAAACTGAAGGAAATAGAACCGTACCAGCTTGGCGTCAAAGTATTTTTGCGTTTTGTTTTTACAAGCGGAGACGCTATGGGAATGAACGGGGTAACAAAAGCCGCGGCAGAAATGACCCGCTATATTCTGAGCAAAAAACCTGACTGGAAGCTTATCACCATAAGCGGCAATCTCTGTACCGACAAAAAGAACGCTCACATCAACGTGCTCAACGGACGTGGAAAATCTGTTGAAACCGAAGTGTTTATTCCCGATGAAACGCTGGCAAAAGTCTTTAAAGCCGGAGTAAACGGCCGCAGCGTCGAAAAGGTGGTTTTCCACAAATGCTATTTAGGCAGCGCTTTAAGCGGAACTATTTCCGGCTTTAACGTGAACGCCGCCAATGCGGTAGCCGCCTTTTACGCCGCGACAGGGCAAGACTTGGCCCATGTTGTTTCTTCATCGTCCTGCTTTGTTCAGGCAGACGCTGTTGATGGCGGCTTGCATTTTACCGTTTCCTTTCCATGTCTGGAACTTGCGACAGTCGGCGGAGGTACGCTTTTCGGCACTGCCCGCGAGGCGCTGGCTTTACTTGGCTGTGACAGCTGCGGCGACAGTTCCGAAGATAGCCGAAGCGTAAGACGCCTTGCGGAGATTGCCGCAACTGCCATTACCGCCCTTGACTTAAACACCGCATGCGCCCAGGCGGCAGGCTACGAAATGGCAGATTCGCACGTGAAATTGGCGAGGGGAGAAAAATAGCGCCTTTCCCATAATTTTCATAGTCACAGGCTCATAGGTACACGCTGCATTCCTTCGCCGCTTTCTCGAAAGCAGGTTCGTCAATTTTAAACACTTCCACAAGAAGCGGGTCAAAGTGCGTTCCTGCGCTGGCGACAATAATTTTGGCCGCCTCTTCGTGCGTGTATGCCGGCTTGTACGGACGCTTTGCAATGAGTGCATCGTATACGTCCGCAATTGCCATGAGCCGCCCTTCCAGCGGTATATTCAAGCCTTTTAAACCCGCAGGATAGCCGGAACCGTCCCACTTTTCGTGGTGGGTTCCTGCTATTAAAAGTGCGTGATCCAAAAATGCGTGTTCGTCCGCATGATGCATTATTTTTTCAATGGCTTTTACACCCACCGTTACATGGGTCTTCATAATTTCAAATTCTTCGTGGGAGAGTTCTCCCGGCTTGTTTAAAATTAAATCACTTATCGCAATTTTGCCGACATCGTGAAGCTGCGC
>JAIRQD010000024.1:0-11752 GCA_031256655.1 Treponema sp. | reverse complement strand
CAGTAAAGTCGATTTCTCGCGCGGCGCGGTTACAGCATTTGTCTGAAAGATGGCGCATACAAACCCCTCCTGTGAGTCCTGTACACACTACAAAAAAACAGCGTTTTAGGCAACTGGTTCCCTAAGTTCACGCCTTTAGCGCCCGTCTTCCATCGCCTCAATTTCGTCCAAAAAGCTTCCCATCTTTTGGAATTGCAAAAGCGTTTCATTAAGGGCATTCTGGTAATCACTTGTTTTTGCACCGAGCGCTGAAAGGTTCGTTAAAATATCATATTTACCTTTGGTGTCCCGTCCCAAAAAACCGCCGATAAGATTTATCATGCTTGAGACAGCTCTTCTGATTTGCCCCCGAATAATTTCAGCGTCATCTTGAACATCCTCAAGCACAATCTGAATCTTGCGCCGCTTCACCGGAAGCGAAGTCATTTCCTGCTGCGCCTGGGCATAACGTTTGCCGTAGTCCCCGGCAGGAGAAATATCGTTTTCAAGTTTTTTTATATTATCTTCAAGTTTTAAGAAGCTGTTGTACGCCTCGGTAAATTCCGTGCGGTTTTCCTTCCTGAAAAAATTACCATCAATAAGAATTGGACCAAGTATTTTATTTGTCTCCGGGATAAAAACCGCCGAGTGATAAGTCAGCAGAAACGAGAGCGCAAAAGCACCACGAAAATTAAGACCATCAGGTGAACTTTCTGTGTAAGCGTAAGCAAGCGAGCGAAGTATTGCCCCTTTAAAAAACTGGTTAAACGCGTTAAGCAAGGTTGTGCGGCGGCGCGTGCGGAAATACACGGCGAAGTTAGCGTCAATTTTCTTTCGCCAATGTTCACGGTACACCAAAAACCAATCTTCGCCGCCTATCATTTCTTTTGGCTGCAAAGACATATTGCGGTCAGCGCAGCGTAAAATCCATGAAAGCGGCACTTTCCGGTTAAAATCTCTGATTACAGTAAGGGAGGCTTCAGCTTTTGCCAAAAGGGCTTGAATCTCCTTGTTGATATTAAAACCTGCTTCTCCTGAACGCTCCTGAAGAGTGAAAATAAAAAGTGATTCCAAAACCGTCATTGGAGGAACAACTTTCAAAGAGAACAATATGTCGTTAAGCGAGAATAAAAGCTCCCGCACCACGTTGACAGAGCACATGGGACCTTCTTTGGCGTTTTTTGTGTTAAACGCCATTAAAAGCCTGTCAAAAAGAAACGATGAAAGCCCTTTAAGGCAGTTAAGCGAGCGCGCGGCAGAATACATGGTTTCACGCTGTTTTTCGGTAATTAAACTAAGAGCGCTGTCCATTGCGCCAAAAGCCATCTGGCGCTGCTCCATATCAGGTAAATCGGGGTACTTTTCGGCAATAACAAGAGGTTCAGTTTCCACCTCAAGCTCCTTGTGGACTTCTGCCATTTCAAGGGAGGCCAAAAACGCGAAAAACGATCCTTTGTCGCGGTTGACGCTTGAGTCAAGGCTTGAGTAAAAAAAACGCGCGGCGGCTTTGAGTTTGTCTATTTGGCGGTAAAATTCAGGTAACAGCATACGCTGTTCATGATTGTAAAGCCCGGGCGAGCGCTCATCAATTTTTCTGCTCAAAGCCACCACCCGTGAATCACCAAAAATAACCGCCGCCGATTTTCCCCTGAAAAAACTCAAAAAAGCGTACAAAAAGCGTGAAAGCCACGGAAGAGCGGCGAATTCAGTTTCCAGGTTTCCTTGTGGCAATGTTTCCCTGTCATCAAAGTAAAGCGTTACGTTAGAAATGCTTGACTTGTTTTTAAGTTTATCCAAAAGCTCATGCCGTTCGTCCAAAGAGATACTGGAGGCAAGCCTGTCAAAAACCATGTTTTCCGCCATAAGAGAACTATAAATCCCATGTTGTTAAACGTCAATGACATTAAATGAAAAGCACTTATTCCAAAGCGGTTAATGCCCTATCTGCCCTGCCTGAAAACCACTGTATTATTGCCTGCGCGCGGGTGGCAAAGGAATTGCCAACGCGCTCCCTCATACCGGGTACTGAAGCCGCCTGCGCCATAGCTATGCTGTAAACAAGGATGTACTGCCCCGCGTCCAAAATTGCAAGCGTGGTACGGAGGTTGTTCCTGCCCACGGCGCGGATAATGCCTGCGTTAAGCGGGGTGATGTTTTCTTGTGTGAGAATTAAAGCGCCGTTAGAGGTGAAAAACCCAAAGCGGTAAACGTTGTCTCCGAAAGTGAGATCGCGCTGGCTCACATAAAGCGAGAGCTCTTGCGGCGGCCGGGCAAAAACCGGATCCGGCAGAGGTCTCCTTGTGGAAGGTGAGTCAATGACATGGGAAGTTTCGTACAATGTACGCATTTCGCCGCGGCTTGTGGAAAAGTATTGAATGCCCGCCAAAGTGCTCACCGCGACAAGTTCATTAAAAAGCCGCGTTTTTTCTTCAACCGTCCATGCGGCACCGGCGTTGGGCGGTTTTCTGTACAGGTACAAAATTTCCACCATCACACTAAGGCGCATATCAGCCTGCTCCCCACTTACGCGCCGGCGCAATTCATCGTTAAAAGGAATGAGCTGCGGATAAGGCGATCTGAACTGGACAGCCAGCGGGCTTTCCCCCGCCCGCAACGCGGAAGCCAGTTCCTCACCAACCAAAGCTTCAATCGAGGTTTCAACCGAAGCATGAGCACTTATGTTCATGAAAAGTATGGTGAGAACGAACAAAACAACGAGACACTTTTTTCTATGTTTCATATGCGGAATCAAAACCTTTTAGTGAAGCCAAAGGTAACAGTCCCTTATCGCCCCATTCCCCGATTATACACACGCACCTGCTTATAAAGACCTTCGCCTTCGCTTTTCGTTTCCACGTCGGCTATGTCGTTGAGTGTGGTGTGGATAAGGCGGCGGTCAAAGGGGTTCATCGGCTCAAGCAAGACAGAACCACGGCTTCCCCGCACCCTGTCCGCCACCGCGTACGCAAGGCGCACCAGCGATTCTTCGCGGCGGATGCGGTAGTTTTCACTGTCAAGAATTATCCGCGTGTCTTCCCGCCCTTTGCGGCTGGCAAAAATGTTGGTAAGCAGTTGTATCGCATCCATATTCTTCCCCTTTTTCCCGATGAGGATGGAAGAATGTTTTGAATCGATTTTAAGCCCGATTTTTTTATCTTCGCGAAACAGGATTGAAACCTTGCTTTCATACCCCATCCGCTGAATCAGGCCTTCCACAAAGTCAACCATCTGTTGCTCAAACTCGTCTTTGGGTTCAGGCTCTCCAAACATTGCCCCGCCGGTTTGCCGCTTGCCCTTGTCTAAGTGGTGCAAGCTCCGGTAATCATCCCCGGCGGCGCTTTGTCCCGCTCCGTTTTCGTTTGTGTGAACCTGTATTTTCACATAGCCTTTTTTAAAGAGACCTGAACGCTGGTTTTCTAAAATCTCCACGTCAAAATCATCTTTCTGCAAGCCAAGCATTTCCGCCGCTTTATCGATAGCTTCCTTTTCAGTGCGGCCTTCAAACTCATATACCATATAAACTCCCAAAACGCCTTAGCGTCTTTTCTTTTTCCTAGGCCCTCCGGGGGCAATGACCGCTTTCACCGGTTCGGCGGGTGCGGCAGCCGCGGCAAGAGCTTTTTTGCGCGCCAGGTACTTGTTCATGATCACCTGCTGAACCATCGTCAAAATATTGGACATTATCCAGTACAGAAGCAAACCTGAAGGCATATCATACAAGACGAAGAAAAAGACAATCGGCATAGCGTAAAGCATATACTTCATCATCTTGTTTCCCTTTTGATCAGGTGTCTGTATCACTTTTCCGTACAACAATTGCGAGCCGACATAGATGAATGGTAAAATCCGCAGGGCGTTCCAGCCGAGCAGGGGAAGCGCTCCCCCTCCGGCCGCTTGCCACACATATTCGGGAACCGAAAGATCAGGAATCCAGCCGGGAATAAACATCGCCCCGCGAAGTTCAAAACTTGTGTTAAACAGGTTAAACATGGCAAGGAAGATGGGAAGCTGCGCCAGCATGGGCAAACAGCCTGAAAGCGGATTGTAGCCTTCGCGTTTGTAAAATTCCGCCATTTCGGAGTTCATCTTCTGGGGATTACCTTTGTTGCGCTCCTGTATTTCTTTGATCTTGGGCGCAAGTGCCTGCATTTTCAAAGTTCCCTCCGACGCTTTTTTAGTCAGCGGGAACAGCACGATACGCACAAGTATCGTAAGGAAGATAATTGCCACCCCGTAATTGGGAACTGTGTTGTTGTAAAAAAACGTCATCAACCATTTAAGGCCGTTTTCCAAAGGTGCCAGAAATCCCCTGCTTGCCGAAAGCGAAACAAGGTGTGTGTCGCGCAGGTTAAAAGCGTTGTCGCCGTTTTGGTAGCGATTTAGGTTTTGGTGGTTTTTAGGACCGAAGTAAAAACGGTGGCGATCTTCAAGCCTTGAGCCCATAAAAGCCGGACGTGTTATATACATACGCGCCGCATCAGAAAGCCCACGTTCACCGCGTATGGAAAAACCGATGTCATACACGGCTGAAAGCGGCATGGCGGCAAGGATAAAATATTTTCCCTCAATAGCCGCCCAGCTTGGCTGGTCGGTTACAATCGCCGTTGGGTTGCGGTCATTTACCCGCTCGTTGCGCACCCTGCCGTTTCCGCGGTGAACGACAAAACGCCTGAAATCGTGCCGCCCATCAAGGCGCTCAAATGTGGGGCCAATCTGCGGGCCGAAAATCAGCGTATATGCGGCACCATGAAAGTCAAAAGAAGAAATACCATGCCCGCCGTCCATAATAATGGTAAACTCAAACATATATTCAGTGGGCTTAAACTCATAACGTTTTATCACCGAAAAGTCTTCACCTGCGGCGGTTGTAAAGTTTCCATAAAACTCAACGATAAGGTCGGTCACTTGCCTGACGTTAAAATTGCGCTGTCCGGGTCTTATCGTTCCGGCCATGACTTCTTCCAAATTGCCAAAAGCCACGGTAAAAGCCTGGGTTGCATCATCACCGGATAAAACCATCTCCACAGGTTGACCGCGGTCAAGATGGTTCATGAGCTGGAAAGACACGATGCTCCCCAACTCATTGGAAAGCACAACCCTGATGCGCTCAGTCTGCACGATTACCTGTTGCAACGGCACAGGATCCACATAGGGATCTTCTATGGTTACGGGGAAGACATTTTCAGCGGCAACAAACGGCGCAGGTCCTGCAATCTCATGGATTGGCACAGGCGGCTGAGGAGGATTCATCGCGTCCTGAATCATCAGGAACACCATCATGACAGCCATCGAAAGCACTACGGCCAATATCGTTCTTTTTTCCATAAACACAAGTCCTTAAACTAACGGGTCATAACCGCCGGGATGAAAAGGGTGACACCTTAAAAGGCGGCGCAAAGCTAAAAATCCGCCCCGGCATATTCCATGCTTTTGCACCGCTTCATACGCGTAAGCGGAGCAAGTCGGCATATACCTGCAAGTTGGCGGAAAGTGAGGGGAAATCGCATAACGATAAACCCAAATGAGACCTAAGGCGAATCGCCGGGTGAGCTTCTGAAAAAAAACAATCATGGCAACTTCCGCCTATTATAATTGGGCGCGCCCGGATTTGTCGCCAGCAGACCCGCCCTGGTAAACAGCTCACGCATCTGCTCCAGCCTAACAGAAAAAACATCTTTGCCGGGTTTTACCAACAAAACTATGTCAAACCCTTTAACAAGCTCATTTCGCAACAGCCGGTACACCTCTCTGCTTAGACGGCGTGAACGGTTACGCTGCACAGCATTCCCGAACTTAGCCGAAAACGTAAAAGCTATACGGTTAAGCCTTAGCCCGTTTTCCAACGTCAAAAGCTTCGCCCCCGAAGATGAAACACCACGCCTGCCAGCGAAAACTTCTTTTATTTCATTCCTTCTCTTTAGCCTTTCCAATTTTGGAAACCGGAAGGAACAGCCTGCTTCCGTCAAATTTACCGCCTAATATGGCTTTTTCTCATCAGAAATCGTCAGCTTCATTCGCCCTTTGGCGCGGCGGCGCTTCAAAACAAGCCGCCCTCCCCTGGTCTTCATCCGCGCACGAAAACCGAATTTGCGATTGCGCTTGACCTTACTGGGCTGATAAGTCCGTTTCATGGGATCGTCTCCTGTACTATAAACACTAGAAAAGCAGTATAGAAGAATATAGCGGATGTGTCAATGACGCGCATTGCCACGCTTATAGCAAAAAATGCCCGCTTTCAACAAAAAGCCGCTGTGCCGTCCACGGCGAAAGCACGTACACCAAAGGCAAAGCCGCCGCCGCCGCGAGCAAGCGCCCGTCCCCGTTTTCCGCCGTGCCAACATGGACGGCGCGTGATGTTCCGTCCCCAAGCCAAAGCGTAATACTCCCTTCCATGTTTGTAATGTCAGCTATTGTGGACGCGGCGAAACCCGCGCCTTCCGCTTCCAGCACCGACCTTAGCCACGCCTCCACACGCGGGGCAACCACGTCAAGGCTCTCACTGCCCACAATCACCCAGCCGGTCCCTTCACGGCGCAGGGTATACGAAACGCCGCCAAAGGTAACTTCCGCCTGCTGGACGATGGCGTTGGGAATCCCGCCGCCTGAAAACAGGCGGAAGTCAAGCCAAAATTCAGGGCCTGAATCGGCGAAGATTGAAAAACGGTCAACACCGGAAAATATTTCCCGCCTGTCTGCCTCCGCCACATATACGTACCTGCCAAGCGCGTCAGATATGCCGATGAAGAGATCCAAAAGCGGGAGCCCTATTCCGCCCCGCACGAGAATGCGGGATGCGTTTTCGGCGGAAAGACCAAGGCTTTCGCGGGCATGAAGGGAAGTTGAACGGATACTATACGCTTCCCTGCGCGAAAGGGCGGCGAAAAGGTCTTGCACCCGTTGTTGGCGCACGGGGTATTCGTTTCCGGCGGCAAGCAAAAACCAAACATCGTTTCGGCGGACTAAAATGCTTCCGCCTTCAACACCTGTAATTTCTATCCTGTCCGCCAGAATATGCAAGCGCTCAGGCAGCCACTCAAAAGTACTCGTCTGTTGACGCTGGGGATCAAAAACGAATGTGAGGACATAAACCAAAAGTAGCGATGCGGCTGTAGACGAAAAAAAAACTAGCTTTTTTTTGAACGGCATTTTACGCGCCTTTTTCATCGCTTTTCCCCTTCCTGTTTATGACTTTGACGCAGTTTAACGGCGCGCCTCCATATCAATATAAATCCCGCAAGCGCAACGGCAAGTGGAACGAGGACGGTGTTGGTGAAAACAGAAAACGACATCACAGCGCTTCTTAATTCGAGGTCGGCAATGCGGTCAAGTCTGCCCGCTCCTTCCCGCCCGCGTATGTGAAGCAGGTCATCGTTAAGCGAAAGCCAGTCAGCAGAACGGATCAGGAAATCCAGGTTGCGGGCTTCGCTTAAACCCACTTCCATTATGTCGCTGGCAAAATCGGTATCGCCGATGACGATGATGCGGGAAGGGCGCTGCGGGGAAGGGGTAAAAAAATCATGCCCTTCAAAGGCGCTGGGGAAAACACCTGAAAGTGCCGCGCCTAGTATCTGCGTTCCCCGCGGCTGAATATACCCATCCTCAAAAAACGAAGCGGCGCTTGGGTCAGTGATGAAGTGATCCATTTGAAGCCACGCCCGTTCGGTGGTTGTAAAAAGGACATCGGCTTGTATTCCGTACGGCGGAAAAAGTTCCAGAGGGCTTGCCCAGTAAAGGTCAAGCCCTGAAAAGCCGTAGGTGATTAGGTGATCGGGGTTGCCCTCACGCACGCTTATCCAGTGCGGGTACAATACCGACTGTATTTGCGCGCCGCCTGCGCCGTGTGTCTGGAAGGTCAGGTTCAGGGCGGAATCGTCAAGCGCCAGCGCGCCGCGCAAAAGCGCCCCGTAATTTGCAAGCACCGCCAAAAGCCCACCGTCAAACAGATGCCGCGCTTCCAAATTGCCCAGTGAGTCTACAAAAACTCCGTCAACGGCAAAAAGCACGTTGCCTCCGCCTGTTATGTATCGGTCGATAAGAAAGAGATCAAACTCACTCAAGTCTTCAACGCCGCCGAGCACGAAAAGCGCCGGAAGGAAATCAGGAATCACTTCCCCCGGCTGTATAGGCAGAACGTGAAAACCCGCCAGAAAAAGCGAGCTGTTTAGGCGGCTGAAATCGCCGAGCCAGCTCCTTTCAGCATCGGCAACCATAACACCAAGCACGCGGGGAGCGTTGCGCACCAAAGCCCTGATACGGGAACTCAAATCGTACTCAAGGGTATACGGGGAAAGGACAAGGGGAATAACCGACGCCCGATCCATATATTCGATAAGAATTCCTGAATAAACTGTCGCCAGTATAGGCTCGTTGTTTTCGATAATCTGAATCTGCCACGGGATGATACCCAGTTCCTCAACTGAACGGGCAAGATTTGCCCGCATGGGATCCCGCTGTATTACCCTGATCCGCCCGCGTGAATGCGCGGCATACTCCCGCAAAAGGTCAAAAATCCCCCTCGGCATTGGGTGTGAAAGAACGAGGCGATCAGAAACAAAATACGTGATGGTCAGTTGGTCGGTAATTTCCCTGTGCAGGTTTTGCGAAACCTCTGAAATGGTAAAAATATTATCTGCTGTCATGTCGATGCGGAACCAGAGCCGCCCGCTTATCAGGTACAAGAGCAAAAAAATTGCGGCGGTAAGCGCGATTATTGTTTTGGTTTGGCGTTTGTTCATACCGGTCTTTTAGCTCCACTTCCGCAGCGTTAAAACCTGCACATTCAAAAACAGAAACACACCTGATGTAAGCATGAAAAAAGCGATGTCGCGGCTATCCAAAAGCCCACGCGAAAAACTTTCAAAGTGAAAGGTCAGCGAAAACGAGTTTACAAACGAGGCAAAAAACGGCGGCATATACTGGGTAAGGTCGGTCAATAGCGTCATAGCCATAAGAACCACGAAAAAAAAAAAAAAGGCGGCGGCTTGCGTTTTGGAGATGCTTGAAAGAAACAGCCCCAACGCCACAGCGGACGCTCCCAAAAGCACAGCGCCAAAGTACTCGGCAAAAATTACCCCGCCGTCAAAATGCCCAAGCGGAAGCACCGTGAGGGGAACGGGAATGGTGAGGACAAGCATTCCAAGCACGAGCGCAAAACAGGCAAAAAACTTTCCAAGTACCAGCTCCCATTCGCTAAAAGGCATGGTAAAAAGAAGCTCATCAGTTTTAAGCTTTTTTTCCTCCGCCCATGATTTCATAGTGAGGACCGGAATCACCACAATGAAAGCGAAGGGAAGCCCTAAAAAAAACGAGCGGAGGCTTGCGGTGTCCAGGGCGAAAAAGTGCGTGAAAAAATAAAATCTGATTGACACGAACAAAAGAAAAAATACCGTTATGACGTACAGCGCCGGTGAATAAACCCAGGAAAGAAGCTCCCTACGTGCCAAAACAAGAGAGCGGGAAAGCGGCTTGAAAAAAGCGGCGGCAGAAAACGCAAACGCACGGAGTTTACCCGGCAGTTGCGGTTCTTTACTCATGCGTTTTTTGTTAGGCGGTTTTTTACTCACTTGTCACCTTCGCAAAAATTTCTTCAAGGCTTGGTTCCCTGCGGTTCATACTGATAATCGTATAACCTTGGCTGACCGCCCACTTAAAAATCAGTTCCCCGTTTTCACCGCCGCTTGCCGCGCCGCCTTTGATGGTAAAACAAAGCAACAAGGTGTGAGTTTCCAAATTCTCAACCGAAACGCCGCTTATTTCTGCGCCCGCCTGCAAAGCCAAAAGCCCAAGGCGGCTTTTTACCTCATCCGCCTTTGCGCCCTTAATCTTCAAAACCCATGAGTCTTCATTCAGCGACGGAGTCTGCGGCTCAAGCGAGGCAACGGCGATTTCACCGGGCGTTCCCTGCGCCGCGATTCTGCCGCCGTTCAAAATCAGGACACGGGAGCAGACCGCCTCGACTTCTTGCATGATGTGCGTGGAAAGGATCACGGTTTTGCGCGTTCCCAGTTCCCGAATCAGCGAGCGTATTTCGATTATCTGGTTCGGATCAAGCCCAGATGTTGGCTCATCAAGGATGAGAATGGGCGGGTCGTGCACTATCGCCTGCGCAAGCCCCAGCCGCTGGCGGTAGCCTTTGGAAAGGCTGTCTGTCCGCCTGCGCCGCATGACCGCACTGATGCCGCAGTCTGAAAGCGCCTTTTCCACCGCGCGCTGCTGATCCTTTGAAGGGATAAGGCGGGCGGCGGCTGTGAAGCGCAGGTATTCCTCCGCGGTCATGTCGCCGTACAGCGGGACGTTTTCAGGAAGGTAACCTGAGCGCGTTTTTACTTCCAGCGGGTCGTCTTCCACATCGATGCCGTCTATTATCACCTGCCCCTGCGTTGGGAAATGATAAGCGGTCAACATTTTCATTATGGTCGTTTTGCCCGCACCGTTTGGACCAAGAAAGCCGAGCACTTCTGCGCGGGAGACGGAAAAGGACACATCCTTCACCGCCTGAAAATTATTGTAGTTTTTGCTTACGTTTTTTACTTCTATCAAAAGGGTTCTCCTTTTTGGACTATTCAATCAATATATTCAATCGACATACTCAATGGGGAACACCATTCTGTCGCGGGAAAGAACGGACTGCGGAAAAACCGCCTCTGCTTCTTTTATGACCTGCTTCAGCTCGTATTCGGTGTAACGCGGGCTGTAGTGAATAAGGGCGAGTTTTTTCACCTGCGCGGCAAGGGCAATGCGGGCGGCTTGCTCGGCGGTCATGTGCTTTTTTTCCCGCGCCGTTTCCTCAAGCGCTTTTTCGAACATCCCTTCGCAGATAAACAAGTCAGAACCGGCAACCTCTTTGGCGATTTCCGGAAACGCAAGGGAATCGGTTACAAACGAGAACTTCCGCCCCGTTCTTGTGGTGCCGAGCACCTGCTCCGGGCGCACTTCGCTCCCGTCTTCGGCTTTGACAGCTTTGCCTGACTGGAGCGCCGCCCAAAGCGGCCCCCGCTTAACCCCCAGCGCCATAGCCTTTTCGGGATGAAACTCACCCGGGCGGGTGCTTTCTTCAAGTGTATAGCCGTAACAAGGTTTGGTGTGGCGCAGGGGAAAAGCGCGCACGCGGAAACCATCCCCCTCGTACACTACGCCCGGTTCGGTTATCTCGCGGATTACAATTTCGTAGTTAATGTACATATCAAGTACGCGGCGGCTGACTTCGATGTATTCGGCAATTTTCGGCGGCCCGATGATGTACAGCGGATCGTTTCGGTCAACCTGTGAGGAAAGCATGAGAAGGCCGGGAATACCTGTTACGTGGTCGGCATGGGTGTGGCTTACAAAAATGACCGATATTTTTTTCCAGCGCAGGTTCAGCCGCCTAAGCGATACTTGCGTTCCCTCGCCGCAGTCAAACAGGAACAAATCCCCCTCGCGCCGCAAAAGCACGGATGTCAGGTGGCGGCTGGGCAAGGGCATCATGCCGCCGCAGCCGAGAATAAAGGCTTCAAGATTCATGGGAGGTCATTATAGCGTTAAAAGCCTTGAGGTTTCTAGGGGAACGGGGGTGGGAACACGGAAATCAATTTTCACAAGAAAGCAACACCGGGATCAACTTCCGGCAATCCAGAAGACAGCCAAGCATAATTCTGGACAAAGGAAATTTTGATTTGGTTTTTTGCTTATGAGTCTTAACGCAGTTCAAAGCAATTTTACGCACCACATTTAAGACCTGCTGGACGGTTTCATCTTCAATACGGCAGTAGTCTTCGCTAAAGTGGACATCTAA
>JAIRQD010000006.1:0-3274 GCA_031256655.1 Treponema sp. | reverse complement strand
TGCGGGTGCCGCGGCGGGCTTGGCAACAGGTTTTACGGCTGGTTTGCCTGTGTTTTCCTTTTTCGCTTTCATACTGATAAACTACAATACAAAAAAAGCCGCGAAAACGCAAGCGTACGCTTTAATAAAGCGGGCGCTTTAATCAGCCGCGATCAAAACCGGTAGGAAAAAAGCGCAAGGTCGTATTTTACAGGATCATTCGGGCAAAGCTCCCGCAGTTTTTCGGTGAGGGCAACAACGGCTTTTTTGTCATTTGCCTTGCGCCCTTGCGGCAAAAAGCCAAGATGCCTTGCGGAGCGCCCGACATGGACATCAAGCGGAATGAAAAGTTTATCAGGGGAAACACTTTTCCACAAACCCAAATCCACAGGGCCTTCCCGCCGCGTAAGCCAGCGCAGGGCAAGATGCAGCCGCTTGCACGCGGAGTTTGAGTCCGGGTTTGCGATGTGCTTGCTGTAAGCTGCCTTGTTTGCCTGCGCCGCTGTTTGGCGAAAAAGCGAAATGCCTTCCCAGAAATCACCGGCGGAGGCAAAAAGGGCTTCAAGGCTTCCGTAGCGGGTGTAGCAGGCTTTAAGCGCCTTGCAAAAGTAGCGGAGGTCTTTCCCGAAAAAAGTGCGGTACACGCAAGCATCGCTGATGTTTCTGTAGTTTCCTTCCATCACGTAGTCATAAAGACTTTCGCCCATAAGCGCAAACATCTTTTCTGCGGCGTTTATAATCAACGGTCTGCGTCCCCAGGCAATTGTGGCGGCAAGAAACGCGGCTATTTCCCTGTCCTCAGGCGCTGTGTAACGGTGAGGAAACTGAACCGGATCGTCTTCAATAAACTTAAGTGTATTGTTTTTGATGTACAGGCGATCCAGTTCGGCTTTTACAGCTTTATCCTCTGGTGTAATTTGGAGCCTCTTTGGTGATGTAAACATTGTGCGGATGGCTTTCCCGCATTCCGGCAGAAGTAACGCGGACGAACTTCCGGTAATCTTTAAGCGCCTGTATAGTTGCGCAGCCGCAATATCCCATGCCTTTGCGAAGACCGGAAACCAGCTGGAAAACGTATTCGCGCAATTCGCCTTTGTAGGGAACCCTGCCTTCTATGCCTTCAGGCACCGGGTTTTCATCCTTGCCGATTTGATAGCGGTCACCTGATCCGTCACTGATAGCGCCCATGCTGCCCATGCCGCGGTATTCTTTGTATATTCTGCCGTCATAAAGGATTTCCGTGCCGGGCGCTTCTTTAAGCCCAGCGAACAGATTGCCAATCATGACAGCGTCCGCGCCCGCGCCTATCGCTTTTGTGACATCCCCTGAATATTTGATGCCGCCGTCGGCAATAACAGGAATTCCCGCCTTTGCGGCAACTTCGGCGCAGTTGCGCACCGCGCTGAATTGCGGCACGCCGACACCCGCGACAACTCGTGTGGTGCAAATTGATCCCGGTCCCACACCGACTTTTACGGCATCAGCGCCCGCGTCAATAAGGCGTTTTGTACCTTCTGCCGATGCCACGTTTCCGCCTATCACAGGCACACCAAACTCTTTTTTTATGCCCTTAATCGCTTCAAGGACGTTTTTGGAATCCCCGTGCGCCGTGTCAATCACAACAAAATCTACGCGGGCGACTTTGAGCAAGGCAAGCCGCTCTTTGTAATCGTGAGGAGAAACCGCCGCTCCTACGATGAGCCTGCCTGATTTGTCGGTTGCGGCTCTTGGGTACAGTTCACGCTTGTCCATGTCTTTAACTGTAATAAGCCCCGTAAGTTCGCCTTGATTATTCACCACCGGAAGTTTTTCGATGCGATGCCTGTCAAACTTTTCGCGCGCGCTGTCCTCGGAAGGTTTTCCCTTTTCTACAACGGGATTTTTGGTCATCACTTCGCCGGCTAAAAGCGAATCGTTTTTGCAAAACCGCAAATCCCTTCCGGTTATGATGCCGACCAGCTTTCCTTCGCTATTCAATACTGGAGCGCTTGAAACATTAAAACGGCCTAACTGCATTTTCACGTCGCCGATAAGATCTTTTTCCCGAACAGTAACGGGGTTATCAATGACCCAGTTGAGGTAGCGCTTGACCTTGCTGACTTGGCTGGCTTGCTCATCAGCTGGTAAGTTGCGGTGAATAACGCCCGCGCCGCCTTCAAGCGCCAGGGCGATGGCAAGTTTTTCCTCTGTTACCGTGTCCATTGCCGCTGAAACTATTGGGATGTTCAGGCGCACATCAGCGCAGAGGGTTGTTGTGATGTCGCAATTTTTGGGTAGTACATCCGAATACCCCGGCAGCAGAAACACGTCGTCATACGAAAGGGCTTCTTCAAACATTTTTTCTCCTTAAAAACCTTTTTAATTCATTGACATAAAACCTGATTTTTGTCCAGTATGGGAAAAACAGAACAGCAAGTTTGCCGCCTTCTAATAGCTTATAATGAAAAGGCGGCAAGCGCAATTGGTTTTCAAATTTTGTAACGCCCATTGAAAACGCTTTTAAACATCAAAAAAGCTCATTTTTTTATGATAAATATAACAAAAATCGCGACAAATTTCGATTTTCACACCATATTCCTGTATCCGCTATTTTTCACTTCATGCGGAGATTTCAGGAGCTTTTTATGGAACAATCTAAACCGTTGTCAGATTTGCACCAGCGCTATCTTTCTGGTCATCTTAACAGAAAGGATTTTGAATGTTTGCTGTTTTTGAACTTGCTTAAGTCTCATGAACACTATCGCATAATCGAACCTGATTCGAATTGCTGGAACGACTTTTTAAGCTGGCTTTTTCCGCGGCTCCAGCGCTCGATTGATTTGTATCGTGACATCGGCCTGTCCTTTGACTCATATATAAACGGGATCATTTACAAAGCGGCAAAAGAATACCACATACGCGAAAATGAGCACTGCCTTGTTGAACACGTGTGCTGGAAAGAGCAGATTCACGAAATGGAAGTGTGCGAATACAACCCGGATTATGGAGAGGAATATTGTGGCGATAATTCGATCTTGAGGAAAATCAAGCCAAAGCACATTTTAATTCTTTTGCTGAAAAATTATCATTTTGTTTCAGATGAATATGTAAGGCACATCAGTCTTGCTTTGGGTTTTAAAAGTGATGCTGTTTTTGGTATGATAGACAAATTGCGGCTTTTGTGCAGCGACAAAGAAGTTAAAATTGAAAGTTTGCGCTCAAGACTTTATTGCCAGCATTATCGCTGCCTTGCCTACCAACAGCGCTTAAAGAGCGCGGAACAGGGCAGCTTTTACCGGGAAAAGCTAAAATGCCG
>JAIRQD010000160.1:0-14891 GCA_031256655.1 Treponema sp. | reverse complement strand
CAATATGCGGGGCACGGTTGATGCCCTTGCCGTCCTAACCCAAAGTGACACGATTTCCCTTTTTGAAGAACACGGAGTTTTGACCAAAGAGGAACTGGAAAGCCGCTACCACATCTATCTGGAAAAGTACTCCAAGCAGATAAACATAGAGGCGGGTGTTATGGCGGAAATGGCGCGCCGCCAGATATTCCCCGCTGTAAGCGCGTATGCCGCCGAACTTGCGCGCGACGCTGTTTCCCTTGCGGAAATCAGCGCCGAATGCGCCCCGCAAGAGGAGCGGGCACGGGCAATCGCAAAACTCTGCAAAGAGCTTTATGAGGAAACCGCCAATCTTCAGGATGTCCTTGCGAAAACCTACGACATTGGTGACGCTTTGGATCAGGCGCACTCGTACTCGGAGGATGTACGTCCGGCAATGGCGCAGGTTCGCCTGCGGGCCGATGCCCTTGAAAAGCTTGTGCCCAAAGACGCGTGGCCGTTTCCGGGTTATGAGGAACTGCTGTTTAAGCTGTAGTTTGCTCTATTGACAAGATCCCGCCTCACCATGTAAATTAACCACATGAAACAGATTTTTGCGGTACGCCACCATCACCACCATTGTTCTCAGCCGCCGCAGGAATCCGCCGCCTTTTAGGCGCATAAACGGAAAGCAAAGCCGTGGATTCCAGTCCACGGCTTTTTTTTGCTTTCTTTCATTTGAAGGAGTTTTGATGAACACACTGCGCATCCTCATCCCCAAAGGCCGTATCTTTGAAAACGTCTCTAAGCTTTTCGCCGAAGCCGGTTTTCCCATCTGCCTTGCAGAAAGAACTTATCGTCCCATCCTTGATGCCCCGTGGCTGCACGCCAAAATCATGAAGCCGCAGAACGTGGGTGAGCTTTTGGAACTTGGCAGCCACGACGTTGGTTTTACCGGAATAGACTGGATAAGGGAAAGTGACGCCGATGTGGAGGAGATTTTGGACTTGGGCTTTGACAAGGTACGCATCATTGCGGCAATTCCTTCCGGAACGGACGAGGAAGAACTCAAACGCCGAAAGATTGTCGCCGCCACCGAGTACGTGAACCTCGCTGAAACGTGGCTCCGTGAATCAGGCTACCAGTACCGCCTCTTGCGCACTTACGGCGCAACGGAAGTGTTTCCCCCGGACGATGCGGAAATGATCATCGATAACACTTCTTCCGGGCAGACGCTCAAGGACAACGGGCTTAAAATCATCGCCACTTTGCTGGAATCCTCCACCCGCTTCGTTGCTTCCAAAACGGCGCTTGCCGACAAGGAAAAACGCGGCCGCATCGAGGAACTCGCCATGCTTTTTAAGGCGGTGCTTGACGGGCGGGAACGGGTGATGCTTGAAATGAATGTGCCCAAGCAGGGTTTTGACCAGTTGGTTGCAGGTCTTCCCGCCATGCGCAGCCCGACCATTGCCCCGCTGTACGGCGATGAAGGGTACGCGGTAAAAATAGCGGTGCGAAAGAGCGAAGTTTCCCTTATCATCCCCCGCCTGAAAAAGGCTGGGGCTGTGGACATTGTGGAGTACGATTTGCGGAAAGTGGTTCCGTAACAAAACCGGAGGAGGAAGGCGATGGCAAGAACGGCGGAAGTTGAACGGAGTACGACAGAAACATCTATCGTGATGAGGCTCACTTTGGATTCAAGCGGAGAGGCGAAAATTGATTACCCCATTGGGTTTATGGCGCACATGTTTACCGCCTTTGCCCGGCACGGTCATTTCGACCTTGAAATAAAGGCACGGGGCGACATAGAAGTTGACCAGCACCATCTGGTGGAAGATTCAGGCATAGTGCTCGGTTCCTGCTTTGCACGCGCGCTGGGGGAGCGGAAGGGAATACGCCGGGTGGGGAGTTGTCTTTTCCCCATGGATGAAACGCTGGCGCGCGCGGCGGTGGATATTTCAGGCCGCCCCTACCTCGTCTACGAAGCGGGGCTTTCAGGCATCCCGCTTGTCTCTGGCTCCTCCTCTTTCCAAACTGATACGGTGCATGATTTTTGGCAGGGCTTTGTTTCCGCTTCAGGCATGGCTCTGCACCTTGACATACTGCGGGGCAGGAGCTGCCACCACAAAATTGAGGCGCTTTTTAAAGCCGCCGCTCGCGCGTTACGGGAAGCCTGCGCCATCGACCTTTCTTCGCCTGACATAATTCCTTCCACAAAAGGAGTGCTCGCATGATAGGCGTTATCGATTACGGCGCTGGCAACCTGGGTTCGGTAATGAACGCCCTAAAGCGGCTTGGGCTTGCCGCCGGATTCACTTCAGGACCTGAAGACTTGGGCGCTTCCTCACCGTTCCGGAAAATTATCTTTCCCGGAGACGGGCATTTTGCCACAGCGATGTCGTCCCTTGAAAAATCAGGTTACGCACAGGCGATAGCCGAGTGGATACAGGCGGACAAGCCTTTTTTGGGTATCTGCATCGGCTTGCAGCTTTTATTTGATTGTTCGGAGGAAGCGCCGCCCGTTGACGGGGTTGCTGTTAGCGGGCTTAAGGTTATTCAAGGCGAGGTAAAGCGTTTTCCAGGGAGGATTGTCCCGCAAATCGGCTGGAATAAAACAGCCGCCCGAAACAACTCAAAGCTTTTTTCAGGTCTTCCTGAAAATACGTTTTTTTACTATATACACTCTTACTATGCCGCCCCGGCAGACTATAGCGTGGTTGCCGCGGAGGCAGAATACTATGTGCCGTACTGCTGCGCGGTGCAGCGTGGGGCGCTTTCGGCGGTTCAGTTCCATCCGGAAAAGTCAGGCGTGTGGGGAATCAAACTTTTGGAAAATTGGGCGGGAGGTGTGTAATGCAGGCAAAACGAATAATCCCCTGTCTTGACGTGGATGATGGCAGGGTAGTCAAAGGCGTGAAGTTTAAGGGCATTCAGGATGTCGGTGATCCGGTGGAATTGGCGCGGCGTTACAACGATGACGGGGCGGACGAACTCACCTTTTTGGACATAGGCGCGTCGTACAAAAGCCGCGCAACCTTGCTGGATGTTGTCCGTGCCGTTGCCGAGGAAGTTTTTATCCCCCTGTGCGTTGGCGGTGGCATACGCAATGTGGAAGATATGCGCTTGGCGATGAACTGCGGCGCGGACAAAGTTTCCGTCTGCTCAAGCGCGCTTGCCCGCCCGGAACTGCTTTCGGAGATGGCGCGCGCCTACGGAAGCCAATGCGTGGTGCTTTCGATTGATGCCGCCAGAGCCGAACCGGGCGCAGACAGCCAACCCCGCTGGTACGCGTACTCGCACGGCGGCAGAACCAACACGGGACGGGATGCTGTGCAGTGGGCGCAGCTCGCGGTGGAACTTGGAGCGGGGGAAATACTGCTTAACTCCATTGATTCAGACGGCACGGGAGGCGGCTACGATTTGGAGCTGACCCGTGCCATCGTCAAAGCTGTGCCCGTTCCCGTGATCGCTTCAGGCGGGGCTGGAAATCTGGATCAGATTGCCGAAGTGCTTCTGGGCGAAGCCGACAAAACACCGAGCGCGGCGCTGGTTGCGTCCCTGCTTCACTTTGGCATTACAACCATACCGGAAATAAAAAAACACATCGAATCAAAAGGAGTGTGCGTCAGGTGGTAAGCAAAAACGCACGAGGTAGGAGATAACATGATTATAGCTTCAATAGATTTACAGAACGGAAAAGTGGTGCAGCTCAAACAGGGAGCGGAACTTGTGCTCCAGCGGGATGATCCCCAGGCTTTGGCGGAAGAATTCGACCGATACGGTGAAGTGGCGGTTATCGATTTGGATGCCGCAATGGGGAAGGGCAGCAATTCAGGCATTGTCAAAGACTTGCTCCGCAAAGCCGAATGCAGGGTTGGCGGCGGCATCAGGACAGTCGAGCAGGCAAAGGAATTGGTGAGCCTTGGCGCGAAAAAAATCATCATAGGTTCAAGTGTTTTTCGTAACCCCGCAAAAAAAGGAGCCGGCATAGAAGGCGGTGAGTTTGCCGTCAACCTTCCGCTGCTGGAATCTTTTGCCGACGCAATCGGGCGGGAACGTATGATTGTCGCCGTGGATGCCAGAAACGGGGAAATCGTAGTTGACGGCTGGAAAACCGCCACCGGCCTTGACCTGATACAAGCGGCAAAGGCGGTTGAGCCGTTTGTGTCGGAACTGCTTTTCACCTGCGTAGAGCGCGAAGGAACGATGACAGGCATTGACTTAAACCCCGTGAAAAAATTGCGGGAAGCAGTTTCGTGCGGTGTCACTGCCGCAGGCGGTGTTTCAACGCTTGATGAAGTACGGGAGCTTGCCATATTTAACTGCGATGTGCAGCTTGGCATGGCGCTGTACACGGGGAAGATACATCTTGCCGATGCGTTTGCAGTTTCGCTTGACTGGAAAAAAGGGGCGGGGGAGGCCTTGCTTCCTGTTATTGTTCAGTCGGCGGACGGGCAGGTTTTGATGACCGGTTTTACCGACCGCGAGGCTTTGGATGAAACGTTTAAGCGGGGGAATGTTTGTTTTCACAGCCGCACGCGCAACAGGCTCTGGATGAAGGGGGAAACTTCAGGCAACGTGCTTGAGGTTATAAGGTTGAGGGCGGACTGTGACCGGGATGCGGTTTTGGCGGTAGTCAAGCCTGTAGGTGCTGTCTGCCACACAGGCGCTTGGTCGTGCTTTTCTTCCGGACGGCGTTTTACCCATGAATTTTTAAGCGATATTATTGACGACAGGTTTCGTAACCCAAAGCCCGGATCGTACACGGCAACGCTGGATGACAAGCTGGTTCGGGAAAAAATAATGGAGGAAGCGGAAGAGGTCTGCACCGCCAAAACCCGTGAAGAAGTTATCTGGGAGGCCGCCGACTTATTTTACTTTACTACCGTGCTGATGAGGCGGGAAGGAGTAACAGTTTCCGACGTTATGGCTGAACTTGAAAGGAGGCACAACAAATGAGCGATTACTGGAACGAAAAAACCCGCTCCCTTACTCCCTACGTACCCGGCGAGCAGCCGCGCGAGGGGAAGTTTATCAAACTCAACACAAACGAAAATCCCTATCCGCCGTCTCCGCTTGTGCTGGAAGCGGTGCATAAGGTGCAGGCCGGAGACTTGCGCCTATATCCCGATCCTGTTTGCACAGAACTGCGTGAAGCCATCGCGCGCCGTTACGCTGTTACCCCTGATCAGGTTTTTGCGGGCAACAGTTCCGACGAGGTGCTTGCCTTTACGTTTGCGGCGTTTTTCAGCGGACAGGAGATACTTTTCCCGGACATCACCTACAGCTTTTACAAAGTGTACGCCAAACTTTGGGAAGTGCCCTACAGAGCCATTCCCCTTACCCTTGATTTTACGATGAGCGCTGCTGATTATTTGGGGTCTTGCGGCGGGGTCATTTTTCCAAACCCTAACGCGCCAACAGGAATCGCTGTAAGCCTTGATGCCATACGGGAAATTGCCAAAGCCGCCGAGCGCAGAAAGCGGGTGGTTGTCGTGGACGAGGCGTACATCGCTTTTGCCGCCGGTGAGGGTATAGGCTCTGCAATTCCTATGACAAGTGAGTTTCCCAACCTGCTTGTTACCCGCACTTTTTCAAAAGAGGCTTCCCTTGCGGGGCTGCGGGTTGGTTTTGCCATAGGATCGGAGGAGCTTATCGAAGGGCTTTGCCGCATACGCGATTCCTTTAATTCCTACGTTCTTGATCGTTTCGCGCTGGCGGGAGCGACCGCCGCAATCAGCGATATTCAGTATCATGAGGAGATAAACCGCCGCGTTATAAATACCCGCAGCCGTGTAACATCAGGGCTTGCCGCGTTGGGTTTTAAGGTATTGCCATCGCAGGCAAACTTTTTGTTTGTTAGCCCGCCGCCTGAAAATGGGAAAAGTGCGGGTGAGTTTAACGCGGCGCTCCGGGAAAAAGGCATTTTGGTCAGGCATTTTGACAAACCGCGCATCGGCGATTTTTTGCGTATAACGATGGGAACAGATGAGGATATGGATGTTTTTCTGAAAGCGTGCGAGGATATTCTGAACAGCTGATCGACAAGAGAAGTGAAAATCGCAGGCGGCACAGGCGCGTCTGCGACTCACTATTGTCCGCGGAAAAAACGCTTAAGCACAACAGGCGCGTCATCGGCGGTGGAAAGCTCAAAGTGCGCAACGCCTGATCGCCTGCAGATCGCTTCCCAAAGGCTTGCCCGCTCTTCGTGCCACGATGTCCATGTGCCTCTAAACGAAGCGAACGAAGAAGGCGCCGCGATTTTTACGGCGGTTTCCGGGTCAACCAAAGTTAAAAGTCCGACATCAGGCATTTCCTTGTCCAAAGGGCCGCAGATGCGCAGCGCAATTACGTCGTGTTTCCTTGCGATGTCCCCCATTTCCTGTTCCCAATCGACGCAAAGAAAATCCGAAATGACGATGATGAGGCTTCGGCGTTTTAGAAACCTGCCCGCGCCGGTTAAAGCCTTGCCAAGACCGCTGCCTCTCTTTGGCGAACCTGATTCAAGGCTTGAGCTAATTGTTGACATTGTGTGCGCCCTTCCTTTGCGGGGAGGGATGATCCTGCGTATTTCCTTGTCGAAAAAAATTGCCGCCAGCGGCTGGGATGCCAGTTCGGCGGAAAAAGCGATTAGCGCCATAGCGAGAACAGCCTGCTCATAGCGGTTTACGCTGCCTGCGCCAAAATCGGCTGATTGACCGGGGATGTTTCCGCCTGTTGTGTGCATGGAAGCTGAAACATCAAATACGATGCAAACGGTCATTTCGCGCTCTTCGCGGTACATTTTAACGTAGGGAGTTCCAAAGCGGGCGCTCACGTTCCAGTCAATGGAGCGCGCGTCATCGCCCCACTCATAGCGGCGCACTTCGTCAAACTCAATGCCCTGCCCTTTGAAGATGGCGCGGTAGTCCCCGGCGAGAATGTCCTCGGCAAGACCGCGCGCCACAAGGGGAAATGTCGTGATTCGTTTTAGGAGTTCAGCGCGGTTCACAACCTGTCCTTTTATTTAGGGCATTGGCACTAACGACAAAAGCCGCGAAATGACAGCATCCGGCTCAAGCCCGTCAGCTTCGGCTTCGTAGGAAAGAACGATGCGGTGGCGCATAACAGGGAAGGTGGCGGCTTTCACGTCCTCAGGCGTTACAAAAGCGCGGCCTTCAAAAAGCGCCCGCACTTTGGCGCAGCGGCAAAGCGCAAGTGTTGCGCGCGGGGATGCGCCGAATGTAATGTAACGGAAAAGCCCTTCTTTGGGGCGGGCGGAAGTTGGTATGGAAGCGTCCAAACCTGAAGACAAGCGCACAGGCGCAGGTCGTGAGGCGGCAACCACCGACACAATATAGCGCAAAATTTTGGCATCGGTGAAAACCTCATCGGCGGCGCTTCGCAGGCACTCCAGTTCCGCCAAAGACAATACCGGTGTTAAAACGCCGCCTGAATGACTTGTGCTTGAGGTAAAAGGAGCTGCAAAATCCAGTATGCGTAATTCTTCATCTGGGCTGGGGTAGCGAACAATCAGTTTTAAAAGAAAGCGATCCAGTTCGGCTTCAGGCAGCGCGTATGTTCCTTCCTGCTCAATGGGGTTTTGCGTTGCAAGCACAAAAAAAGGCTCCGGCAAGCGGTAAGATTTTTCCCCTATTGTAACTTGCTTTTCTTCCATTGCCTCCAAAAGCGCCGATTGCACTTTAGCAGGCGCGCGGTTAATTTCATCCGCCAAAAGCACGTTGGTGAACACCGGTCCGCGGCGCACAGAAAACACCCCTTTTGCCTGCTCCCAAATTAATGTCCCTGTAAGGTCGGCGGGTAACAAGTCGGGGGTAAACTGAACGCGCTTAAATTCGAGGGCGGTAATTTCTGCCAATGCCTTCACCGCGCGCGTTTTTGCAAGGCCGGGAACTCCTTCAAGCAAAATGTGACCGCCGCAGATAAGACCGGTTAAAAGCCCGTCAATCATTTCAGTTTGCGCAACTATGCGTTTCGCCATTTCTTGTCTGGCGGCAGAAAGCACTTCAAGCGCGTGGTCTAAAGACGGTTTCTTTTCTGTCCCGGAAATCATAAAGATTAGTTTCCTACCAACATTCTACCAATATCTTTTAATTCTGGATGTGACATATAAACCGGACGGCGGCCTTTCGCCTCCAATTTGTCAAGTTCAATAATGCTGACATAAAGCTCATTTAGCAAATCGGCAAAAAGCTGCAGATTGCTGCCGAAGTTGTTCACCGCCATATCGCGCAATACTTTGTCAGCGCCTGTGCTGGAACCTGTAAGCCGCCCCCTAAGGCTTGGGACGAGCTCGCGGCGGGTATACGACACAAATCTGGCGGCGGCAATGATTTGGCGGTACAACTCATCCATGTGAAAACCCTGATAGCGGTACTGCTCTATTTTTTCGGTAAGCACTTCGATGAGATCCCACGATTGTTTTTCGAGGGGGAGCTGGAGCAGGGCAGGGCGGATAAAGCGATTGGATATATTCGAGCGATAGTGCTCTCCAATGCGTTCTATTAGTCTGATTATGTGGGCATCTCTTACCAAAAAAAATCCTTCGGGGATGATGCCACAGGCTACCCCCCCTATCGCTGATGTTAGTATATAATACTATGCTGGGGCAAGATTGACAAGATGACTCAAAAGGATAACAATGGTCTGCATGAACGTGCAGAGATTTTTTTGCCGGATTCTGGCGCTGCTTCTATTTGCCTTTCTTCCGCTTCTTTTTTCCTCTTGCGCAGGCAATAGGGATACGGCAGTTTTATGGACTGACCGCCCTGAACTGGCTTTTTACGCAGGCTTTTTCAACGCCTCTCAAAACAGGTTCAAAGTTGAAGTTCGCTACTTTTCGTCTCCTTCGCAGCGCCTTGCCGAAAGTAACGAGATTCCTGATATTGTTGTCGCAAGCTGGCTTAGGAACACATCCACTCAGGCGCTGTTCAGACCGCTGGGCGCTCTTTTTTTCCGCAGTGTTGACCGCGCTTCTTTTTATCCGCAGCTTTTGGAGCTTGGTCAGGTCGGCAGGCGGCAGCATCTTCTTCCGGTTAATTTTAATATTCCGGCAATTGTTTTTTCCAGCCGGTACAGCGACGGTCATGAAAATCCATTCACGATAGAGATTACTGAAATTATGGAGCGCGGCAAAGCGCACAATGTAGTTACCAACGGCATTTTTTCAAGGCTGGGGTTTTCTCCTCTTTCAAATACCGAGTTTATGTTTATGGTGATGACCCTTTTTGGTGCGAACTTTCATGAGTCTTCCCCTGTCGCGTGGAATGACGAGGCTGTGGAACAGGCGATAGCGTGGATTAGAAACTGGATAACAGAGGCCAATGTGAGCATACAGATGGAAGAAGCGTTCACCGAAAAGTTCCATTTTGAATCGCCTGAACGCATGGTTTCCACCGGGCAGATTTTGTACACTCACATGTTATCAGACCGTTTTTTCACACTGCCCGGAGATCGCGGGACAAACCTCGACTTCCGATGGATTGCCTCCGACGGGATGATTCCGCTGGATGACAGGGGAGTTTACTTCGGCATTCACAGGAGGGCGCGCTCTCGTAGAGCGGCTCATGCTTTTGCGCAGTGGCTTTTCTCCGCTGAAACCCAGCAGATGCTCCTGAAAGAAAAGCGCAGAGAGCGCCTAAGCGAAACGTCTTTCGGGATTGCAGGCGGCTTTTCGGCTATGCGCACCGTGACGGAGCAGGTTTTCCCGCAATTTTACCCAAGCCTTTTAGGACGTATGCCGCCTGATAATTTTTATTCACCGGCAAATATGCTGCCGCGAAACTGGGTGGCGATTAAAGAATGGGTGGTGCTTCCGTACCTGTTTGACAGGGTAAGACACACAGGATCAGGTGATCTGCGTCCGCTGGACAGACGTGTCATTGACTGGTACAGGCTTAACAGAGGTTAGGTCAAAAGTAGTCTGTCTAGTGAACGCCGAAACGTCTTAACTCACGGCGTATGTTGATGTTTTCCGGGTCTAATTCAAGCGCGCGTTCCAAAGCATTGCGGCTTTCGTGTATATGACCGATGGCTTCAAGGTTTCGGCTTAGGCGAAGCTGCACTTGAGCCGCGGACGGACGGTCGTCTGCAAGCGCCGCGGCGGTTTCATAGGCGGCAAGGGCTGAAGAAAACTGACGGCGGCTTTCGTATATGCGGCCAAGATTGGCAAAAACCCGCCAATCTTGATTTCCGGTTGCAGCCTCACGCAACAGCCGCTCGCCGTTGGCAATTTCCCCCTGCCGCATAAAAGCCAATGCTTGATGCATATAAATCCAGTCCCCGGTTATTCCGTTGCGTATAGCGCCGTCAATAAGGCGCGCGTTTTCAGCAAAAAGGCGGCGGTGTTCAAAATACCATGCCGCCCACTGGTAGATATACGGGTCGGCGGGGTGGCGGTTTGAGAGCAGCCATACTTCGGCTGAAGCCCTTGTCGGCGGGAAGTTAGCGAGGTTTCTGCGCACGAGCTCTAGCTCCAAAAGAGGATCAGTGCTCGGGCTTTCTTCAAGAATGGCAATTGCCCTGTGAGTATCAAAAAGACGCGAAAAACGAATAACGCTGTACACATCGGTTCTTTCGGTGATGTTTTGAGCGCTTAAGGCTCTGTAGGAAAAAAGCCGTTCCAGCCACATGGCCTGTTCATGATTGTCAGGTGAAGACGCTGCCAAGTTGTAAAAAAGGCGCGAACGGGAGTGCGGCGCTTGCTGAAGAAGCGCCGATGTGCCAAGAGGATTGGGAGCAGCGGTCAAGGAAAACCAGACATTTCTGGCGCCCTGAATTTCCCCAGCCAAAGCCAGGGAATCGGCAAGGCGGATCGCGTCACTTTCAAAACCCACGCCTGCGTTTAAAAGGCTTGCAAAAAGTCGCGCCGCCTCACGCGGATTATTGTGGTCATAAAAAAAATCCGCCGCCATTCGTGTGTGGCGCGCAATTCGCGGCTGGGCGGCGACAAGCCTCTGTTGTGCCGCAAGGTATGTGCCTGTATGTGCCTGCGGTAAAAGCGTGTTCAGGTTTGCGGAAGCCCCCGCCACATCACCACGCACAGCCCTTATAAGGAACTGGTTGACTAAAAGGTTTTCAGCCGCCGCCTGTGAGATACCTATTCTTGCCCCGTCATAACGTGAAAGGGAGTTTTCTAGCCCCGCAATGCTTAACGCGGCGGCAGGATCGTTAAGGTTTCCCGCCAATATGTGCATGGCAAGGCGCAGGTGGGCAAAGTGGTCTTGGGTAAGCCTTTCAGCGTAAGTTGCAAGGGCTGTGCTGGCATCAGGTGGGGAGGCAAGAAGCACAGCTTCCGCGGCAACAGCGGCTATGGGTGAAGAAAAAGGGAAACGCTCTGCCGCGGCGCGGGCAAACCTTTCGTAGTAGGCGACGTAGCGCCTGTCCAGAAGAGCGAGTTCGCGGTGGCGGCGAAGCACCGAAAGGTACTGGTCAACGCTTTCGGCATGGCGTTGCAGGCGTGCCAGCCGCCTGTGTATCTGCTGTGGATTAACGCCCAGAAGCACCTGTCGCGGCGCATCAAAGCGGTCAAACTCAAGCAGTTCCCGCTCAAAGCCGCCGCCTATACGCAAACCAAAGAAACCGCCCCTACTTATGTTGCCGGCAGCCTCTCTCCTGAAAACGGTATCAAAGAGGATCATGCCTACCAAAACAGCAAACGCAAGAACAACCCCGATTTTTAAGACAGGTTTAATTGATTTTATCACCATTTACTCCGCCTTGGGTTATGGTTTTATTTATTGCGTCCAAAACACCGTTGACAAAGCGAAACGAATCATCTGTGCCAAACTCCTTGGCAATGCAAATCGCCTCATCAATTACGATGGTTGCAGGCATATCGCTTTGGTACATCAGCGTATACACGCTCATTCGCAAAATCGCCATGTCTACCAGGTTAAGGCGTTCGATGTTCCAGTTTTTTAGATGTTTTTGGATCATTAAGTCAACATCGGCGATATTTTCCAATGTGCCTGAAACCAAAAGGCGCGAAAACGAGCGGGTTTCTTCGTTTATCGTTTGAGTTCCGTCTGCTTTTTGGCTCCATGAAAAATCCAAAAGCCCGTCAGGGACGTTTTGTCCCTGCGGATCGCCGGATTTCGAAGGTGAGCGGTTTGATTCCCAGGAATAAAGGGCCTGGAAAGCTAAAATCCGCCCCTTTCGCCGTGATGACATTTACCAGTTAAGGTTGTTTTCCATGATTTGGAAGGGCGGCGGATTCCCCGTCCGCAGTTCCGCTATCAAATCCTGGGTTGCTCTGGCAATGACTTCCTGTTGGCGCTGTTCAAAAAGGTTGCGCCAAATAAACTGCCGCACGGTTATGCCGCTTGAAAGGTCTAAAACGTCATCTAAACCCAGGCTCGCATGTGGATGCGATTCTGTGATTCTGATGATGTGGTAAGCGCGCGGACCGTTGATAAGCCGTGATACTTCGCCAACGTTCAAAGAACGCGCCGCAGTCATAAACGCCTCTCCGGTCATTTGCTGCGCCGCCATATTCAGGGGAAGGAATCCGCCGTCACCTGCCTGATAGCCTGAATTGGGTATCTGCGCGCGCATGACAGCCTCGTCAAAACGCGCAGGCGTGGCGGCAATCTCACTGTCAAGGCGTCTGGCAAGTTCAGTCGCCCGCATCCTTGAAGGCGCGTCATTTCCGAAAGGAACTACAATCATGGAAAAGCGGATTGTGTCCGGGCGGACAAATTGCTGGCGCGAAAGATTAAAAAGGTTGATGATTTCGGCCTCTGTCGGTTCGGTAACGTTACGGAAAGCCGCTTCCTGCCTTGACATCATGTAGCGTTGCACTGTGGCCTGCCGCCTGAGCGTTTCCCTGAACGCGGGAAACTCCTGCCCGGTTTCGTTCCTTATGGCGGTGGCAAACTCTTCATCCGTAGGCTGTCGTCCCATTGCCTGCGCCATCTGCGCCCTTATCTGATTTATATGCTGGTTTAATTCGTTATCAGTTACGGTGATTCTGTCCCGTTCGGCTGCCTGTAACGCCAGCCGCTCGTTGATCATCACATCAAGCACCTGCCTGCGCTGTTCAACAGTCGAACTAAGCGCGGTTCTGCTTACCTCTTCCCTTGTGGGCGGACGCTGCAGACGGGGGGCAAGCTCCTGCCACGCAAGCGTTTCCAGCTCGCTGCGCAACTGGCGTACCGTAATTGGCTCGGTTCTGGTTAAGCGTACAATAGCCACAGACTGCAAATCCAACTGCGCAAAAGCAGTCACGGCGGTGATGCCGGTCAAAAGGAAGAGAACTAAGTAGCGTTTCATAATAAATCCTTATACTTTGAGGCTTTTGCAAAACTTCAGTTTTTGCAAAAGCTCCCTTTTTTTGGGCTTTTTTGCCCCTTCATCTTGCTTGCTGCAAATGTTCCAAAGCCGCTGCCATGAAACAACCCTACCCACATAAAAAAACTATACACCCACACAGGTTACGGTCGCTTTTTGATGCAAGTATCACTTGCATCAAAAAGCGGTCGCTCGCTAATGCGAGAGGCACTTTACTGGAGCACCGCCCTGATACGGCGAACCCCCGCGGAAGAAGATTGCTCTTTCTGGATGACAAACTTCCCAAGAACACCGGAATGTTCCACATGAGGGCCGCCGCAAAGTTCCCTGCAAAAATAAGCATCAGGCTGCCCGATGCTGTACACCTTGACTTGCTCCTCGTACTTTTCCCCGAATATGGCAACGGCTCCAGCCGCTTTTGCGTTTTCGATGTCCATTACCTCAACTGAAACGGGGAGATCTTTCCCGATTTGCTCGTTTACAATGTCCTGCACCTTTTTAATTTCTTCCTGCGTCATCGGCGCGCCGTGGGAAAAGTCAAAACGCAGGCGTTCGGCGGTGATATTTGAGCCTTTTTGAGCCGCATGCTCCCCAAGTACGATTTTAAGCGCCTTGTGAAGCAGGTGCGTTGCGGTGTGGTATTTGGTGACAATCTCGCTGTTATCTTGAAGTCCGCCCTTAAAAATCTGTTCGCTTCCCGCGCGCGAAAGCTCCTGGTGCTTTTTGAACGCCTCATCAAACTCCGCGCGATTGACGGTCATGCCGCTTTCGGCGGCGAGCTCTTCGGTGAGTTCTATTGGAAAGCCGTAAGTGTCATAAAGCTTAAAGGCAAGCCGCCCGCTCATGATTTTGCGCGGGTCTTTTAAGAGATTGGGAAGGAGTTTCTCAAACTCATGTTCACCTTTCTGCAAAGTCTCCAGAAACTTTTTTTCTTCCTTTTCTAGTTCGCTTATAATAAAAGCCCTGTTTTCCAAAAGTTCAGGATAGGGGCCTTTTAGCTGTTCGATGATGACTTCGGCAATGGGCGAAAGCAGCGAGGATGAATTGCCGGAAGCCGCATTTGCCCCGGCGAGCTTGCGCCCGTGGCGGACAGCGCGGCGTATCAGGCGGCGAAGGACGTAACCTGCACCAACATTGGACGGGCTTACACCTTTGGGATCGCCTAAAATGAAAGTTGAGGCCCGCACGTGATCGCAGATGATGCGAATGGATTTATCGGTTTCTTCGGTAGCACCGTATTTGCTTCCTGTGACAGCTTCAACCGCGGCAATGATGGGCGCGAAAATTTCAGTGTCATAAACGGAATCTTTCCCGTTAAGGATTGTAACGGTGCGCTCAATGCCCATGCCGGTGTCAACGCATTTGCGTGAAAGCGGAACGTAATTCCCGTCAGCGGTTTTGTTGTACTGCATGAAAACATCGTTCCATATTTCAAGCCACTTGTTGCAGGAGCAGCCGGGTTTGCACTCGTCATGGCAGGGCTTCTCGCCGATGTAATAGAACATTTCCGAATCAGGGCCGCAGGGACCTGTAGCGCCTGCCGGGCCCCACCAGTTGTCCTCTTTGGGAAGGTATGCGATGCGGTTGTCAGAGAAGCCCAAGCTCCGCCACACATCCGCCGACTCATCATCGCACGGGGCGTT
>JAIRQD010000159.1:0-4648 GCA_031256655.1 Treponema sp. | reverse complement strand
CGGTGATAACCTGCGCCACCTTCCCCACGCAACCGCCGCCCTTGACCACGGCGCAAGCTCTACCCTGTTTATTTCTACACCTGCCCAGCCCATGGGGCTGACCGGAGCCACACCTATATGGGACGACGGTGAAGTTATAGGGGTGATTTCGGCGGTTTTCTTCTTCCACACCAGCGAGTTTGTTGATAGAGTGGCTGACGGTTTTGATGCGGAAATTACGGTATTTGCCGGGAATACACGCGTTGCTACCACCCTTCGTGACGCTGCGGGAAACAGGATAGTCGGTGTAGACGCGCCGCAACATATTATTGATTCGGTCATGGGCTTGGGAATACCGTATGTGGGCAGACTTGTTCTTGACGGGATAGATTTAAACGCCTTTTACGTTCCGTTACATGGGTGGGAAGACACCCGTGTGGGTATGTTTTTTGTTGGTTTCTCCAATGAGTATACCATTGCCGCCACCGCTGCATTATTGCGAAACTTGGTTATCATAGGTGCTGTACTCCTTGTGTTGATTGTCGCGGTGATGCTCGCACTTGTCTTAAAGATGCTCAAGCCTATCGAACTTTTGACACATACTCTTGACGAAAGCGCAAAGGGCGATTTGACAAAACGGCTTCCTGAAACAGGCAAAGACGAAATCGCCAGGGCTTCCCGCTCTTTCAATCAGACCATGGAAGCATTGGGCAAGATGATAGGTCTTGTAAAACAGCAGGCGGGGGCATTGTCTGAGATAGGCAACAACCTTGCCATTAATATGACGGAAACAGCCTCCGCGATGAACCAGATTGCCGCAACCATACAGAGTACCAAAGGCAGGATACTCAACCAAAGCGCCAGCGTCACTGAAACCAACGCGACTATGGAGCAGGTCACTGTCAACATCAATAAACTCAGTAGCCATGTTGACCGCCAAACCAGCGCGGTTTCTCAGGCATCATCCTCTCTGGAGCAGATGATGGCAAGCATTCAGTCGGTTACCTCAACCCTTGTTAAAAACAGCAAGAACGTAAAGGAATTGCAGGAATTTTCAGAGACCGGTAGAAGCAGCCTGCTGGAAGTAGCGGATGACATTCAAGGAATTGCCAGGGAATCTGAAGGGCTTTTGGAAATCAACGCCGTGATGGAAAACATCGCAAGCCAAACAAACCTGCTTTCAATGAACGCCGCGATTGAAGCGGCGCACGCCGGAGATTCAGGCAAAGGTTTCGCTGTTGTCGCTGATGAAATACGCAAGCTGGCTGAATCTTCAGGTGAGCAGTCCAAGACCATCGGGGATGTGCTTAAAAAAATGAAGGAATCTGTGGATAAAATCACCCGTTCCACTGACAAGGTTTTCAACAGGTTTGAGGCGATAGATAAAGGGGTCAGAACGGTCGCGGAACAGGAAGAATACATCCGTAACGCGATGGAAGAGCAAAACCAGGGCAGCAAACAGGTTCTTCAGGCTTCAGGACTGGTGGGTGAGATAACCCGACAGGTAAAGAGCGGGTCACTTGAAATGCTTGAGGGAAGCAAGGAAGTTATCCATGAGAGCAAGAATCTGGAAAAGGCGACGGTGGAGATAACCAACGGGATAAACGAGATGTCCGCCGGGGCCGAGCAGGTAAACCACGCAGTGAATACAGTCAACGACCTTACCGGCAGAACACGGGAGAATATCGAATCGCTGGTGCATGCCGTTTCCAAGTTTAAGGTTTAAACCGCGTTTAAGGTGATCTCATAACAAGCAAAGAAAGGGGGCTGTCCGAGAAGTAGCGGATAGCCCTTTTTTTTTAACTCCTGCTGGATTACGAATTAAAAAGGGCGTAGAATAATATCTAGCGATAACAAGAAAAGCACCAGATTTGCGAGTTATTGACCGCTTTCCTTTTAAGCACTATATTAAATCCATTAAAATGGGAGGGCATCCGTGAGATACATTGGGAAAGGAATTTATACTGTACCAGCCGCCTCAAAAATCCTAGGAATGGATGCGAAGAGAATACGCCGATGGATCAGTGGATATGTTTATCATCGGAATACGGAACGCCACCTTGTAAAACCTCTTATTAAGACTGAATTTGGCTTTGATGATGATGTGATTATCAGTTTCCTTGACTTGATGGAACTACTCTTTATCAAAAATTTCATTCATCGTGGCGTTCGCATTCAAAAAATCAGGAAGGCCGCCGCTGCCGCGTCTGACCTGCTGAAAACTCCCCATCCTTTTGCTCTTCGAAAAATATTTACCGACGGAAAAGAAATATTTGCAAAAATAGCAAAAGAAGATAACGATACTTCCCTTCTTGATCTGGGAAACAAGCAATTCCAGTTCGAGGAAATTCTGGAACCGCTATTATATGAATGTATAGACTTCGATAATTATGATCTTGCCGAAAAGTGGTGGCCCAATGGAAAAAATGGTGGTATTGTACTAGACCCGGCAAGGAATATGGGGCAACCCATAATTGATAACCATAATGTCAGGACCGAACTAATATACGAGCTTTATAGGGCAAAACACAGCATTGATGAGATAAGCGATTGGTACGAGCTTGACAAAATTGCGATAGAAGCCGCCATTGGCTTTGAACAAGGCTTGGTGGCATGAAATGCCTCTTTGACAATCAGATGTCGCCAAGATTGGCGAAAATTCTCGCAATCATGGAAGGTGGTGGTGGGGTTGTCGTCACACATCTTAGAGAAAAATTCCCCCCAAACACTCCTGATATTGAATGGATTGAAAAGTTGGGAAAAGAAAGAAATTGGTTTGTAATAACTAGGGACAATCAAATAAGAAAAAGACCTCATGAAAAAAAGATGTGGCAAGAATCCAACTTGCCGATTGTCTTTCTTGAAAAACCTTGGCTTAATTATGATTTGTGGGAAATTGTTTGGAGGTTTGTAAAGTATTGGCCAGATTTAAAAGATGCGATCAGCCAAAGCAAATATAACGATTCGTTTTTATTGTCCGGCAATGGCAAAATATCTCCATATTACGGGAATGACGAATCGTAGATAGCCCCTTTTTTGCCCAGAAGAAGACTCGACCCCTCCGCCCCTCAACATCCTGTTTCGGGGCTACGGGACCGCCTTCGGGTGCTGACGGTGCCATCCGTGGCACCTATTCCTCGCATTCGCTCGGCGCACCCTACGGAAGTTCGAGTCTATTGGGGGAATACTTAACGCTTTAAAAGTATCAATTGGGTATTCAGTTGGTTTCTTTGCCCAGAAGAAGACTCGAACTTCCATGCTTTTAACGGCACTGGTACCTGAAACCAGCGTGTCTACCAATTCCACCATCTGGGCGGTGCACTCCCACTCTATCATAACCGGAAAAAAGAATCTAGCTCCTGAGCCGTTTGCAAAACTCGGTTAGTTTCACAAACGGCTTTTGAAAAAGCGGTCTGTCGAACCAAGGGTTCGCGCCCACTTTTTCCACTAAATCTAAGGGAGCTTTTGCAAAGACTGAAGTTTTGCAAAAGCCGCCCTCCGGCGGATCGGCGCTGCTTACGAACGTCATATAACCGCTTGACATTTAAGTTTAATTTGTAGTATCTACATTAACGCACCCAAAATAATATACCGCGAAGGAGGCATTATATGGGCGAAAGAATTGTGCTTGCGTTTTCGGGCGGGCTTGATACATCGGTTATCATCCCGTGGCTTCAGGAAAACTATTCAGGATGCGAAATCGTTGCCTGTTGCGTTGACATTGGGCAAGTCAGCGATTATTCGGCGATCGAAAAACGGGCGCTTGATATAGGCGCGCAAAAAGTGAAGGTAATCAACGCGCAGGAAGAGTTTGTAACCGATTATATTTTTCCCATGCTCAAAGCAGGTGCCATTTACGAAGGCAAGTACCTTCTTGGCACAGCGGTTGCGCGTCCCTTAATTGCCAAAAAGCTCATCGACCTGGCGCTTGCCGAAAACGCCACGGCAATTTGCCACGGGGCAACCGGCAAAGGTAACGATCAGGTGCGTTTTGAGTTGACCATAAAGGCTTTTGCCCCTTGGCTTAAGGTAATTGTGCCTTGGCGGATTTGGGATATTAAATCGCGCGAAGAGGAAATGGAATATCTTGAAAAACGCGGGATTGAGCTGCCTTCGAAAAAAGATCACAGTTACAGCCGCGATGACAATATGTGGCATTTCAGCCACGAAGGGCTTGAGCTTGAAGATCCTGCCGTTGAACCGAATTACAGGCGGCTTTTGCAGATGACCGTTGCGCCGGAAGACGCGCCGGATGAGCCTGAATACGTGGAATTGCATTTTGAAAACGGAATTCCTGTAAAATTAAACGGTAAAACCTTACCGGCGGTTGAGTTGATACGCGAACTTAACAAATGCGGCGGCAGAAACGGAGTTGGTATTGTTGATTTGCTTGAAAACCGCGTTGTCGGCATGAAGTCACGCGGCGTGTACGAAACGCCAGGCGGCTCAATTTTATACGCGGCGCACCGTGAACTTGAAAATATGTGCCTTGATCGCCACACAGCGTCTTTTAAAAGCGTAGTCGCGCTTAAAATGTCCGAACTGATTTATGGTGGGGAATGGTTTTCGCCGCTGCGTGAATCGCTTCAGGCCTTTGTTGATAAAACCCAAGAGAATGTTACCGGCACGGGCAAGCTGAAACCGTACAAAGGCAGCATAACGCCAGCCG
>JAIRQD010000114.1:0-9429 GCA_031256655.1 Treponema sp. | reverse complement strand
ACCACACCGCCGCCCTCAGAAGACTTGACGCCGCATACCTCCCCGGGACTATATGGACTACCGGAAGAAACCATCGCGGGCAGCTTGGTCTTGGCGACACCACTAATCGGGTATATTTTGAAATGGTACCTTCACCGCCGGGAGTCAGGTTTGCAGAAATAACATCAGGCGAAGACTTTATTATAGCCCTGGATGAACAGCGCCGTATGTGGATTTGGGGTAACGGCTTGAACGGTATGCTTGGAGACGGGCTAACCGGGGAGTCGCATTACAGCAGCTCTCCCCTAATGCTTACTGTTCCCGGAGTTTCCGGCTGGCGGTACGTAAAAGTTGGCAACGGTTCCCGTCACGTAATTGCTATTGCCAATGACGGAAGTCTGTGGACATGGGGAATGAATCATCGCGGACAGCTTGGTCATGGGGAGTTTGATTTCCCCGGGTTCGAAGGCAATAATGTCGCGCCTCCGCGTAATGTTATGCCGGGCAGCACATGGCTAAGCGCAAACGCCGGCGGTTGGTTCTCCCAAGCTATCCGTGAGGACAGTGTTTTCCTGGGTACGCTGTGGGGATGGGGCGACAACAGGTATTATCAGCTAGGTTTAGGGTTTGATACGCCGGGTCAGCTTGGCATACATACACCGCAGCGGGTTCAACTTACCGATCAGCAGCCGTTCAGCATCGGATTTTAGAAAAGGAGCATAAATATGAGGAAAAGAATAGAAGTTAGATCGCCATTGTTTGCGGCGGTGTTTTGTATGGTTTTTGCCGCGGCTCTTGCCGGCTGCCCCGGAGGTGGCAGCCCGGGCGTGGTACTCGGAGTACATAATGTGACTATACTATCAGACGGGGCACACATTCCCCGTTACGGCAGCATGTCCTTTACCGCTGTAGTATCAGGCGAGGGCATTTCAGATGCCTCCGTTACATGGAGTGTTCCCGGTTACTGGCCGTTGCTGCCGGAGGAAACGAATTCTTCGGATTTGTCCGGTGAAAATGATCTCGATGTCAAAGTTTCCGAGGACGGCAGAACGCTTACAATTTATGTACCCTACCTTTTTGACCAGGCTGTTGACGAGATAATAGTACAGGCAACCTCCAACCAGGATTCAGATGTTTCAGGTCGTATGCCTGTTTACATTGGCGATCCAGTTCCCTATCTGCTATCGTTTGACATTATCCCCGCCCACAAATCCATTACGGATGTGGACAGGGGCAGCACTGTCAATATTAGTTACACAATGCGTGGAAGGGGCGCTTTTGACCGGGACTTGAAGTGGGATATCTTCGAGGTAGTCCTTATCGGAATGAGTCCCGGCACACACTTTATACCCGGCACCGACAGCACTTTTAACCCCTCTACAAGAGAGTGGGAGGGGGAGGGTCTCCTTCAAATCGGCGCAGATCAAATACCGGGCCGGTTTACGATAGAGGCGGTAACACGGGTAGCCCAGCCGAACTTCCTGTCAACTTTCGCCAATATCGATGTCCGCCCGGCAATGGTTGAAAGTGTAGCGATTAACATACCACCCGATCAGTATTCTCCTCACATGGGCGGCACCCGGCTTGGAATTTGGCATAACGGGGATGAGGGCTTTATTGCCAGGGGTTATACCTTTACGGTAAACGCCGATGTCTACGGTCGAGGGCGTCCTGACCAGGGTGCTGTTATCACTTACAGAATGGTTGGGTTAAACCAGCTAGGGGAGCCATCCGGTCACCCCCTGCACCATGCAAGCGGCATTGATGCCACCGGTGCTTTAAGCGTATACCCCGGAGACCGGCATACATATGTCAGGATATACGCATCAACGGAGTGTCCTACCAACGGTACGCCGGTGGAGACATCGCTGACATTCGCTTTAAGCGAAATGATTCTGCCGTAAAACCAGGAGGTTAAAGAAGTTATGAGAAAGACTCATATTTTTCAGGCGATATTCGCTATGTTTTTCATCTTTGCATTTACCGGATGTCCAACTTCTATTACGGATCGGCCTTCGCCACCGAGGGTAGACAGTATAGAGGTGAACGCCGACAAGACTGAAGCCCTGCGGGGAATGCGGCTTTATCTTTCCGCCGATGTTTTTGGCTATCTTGTCGGTCAGGAAGTCTTGTGGGACTGGGTCCTCCCGCAAGTGGAAGAAGACTCCGGTGCGGCGCTGCAATTGCACAACGATAACAACGATGACGGCCATCATGAGGGGCTTTTCCGTTATTTTGTTGAGCCGGGCGTTTTGTCTCTGCCACTGGAATTTCCTTATGACAAAATTATCGTGCGGGCAAGATCTTTGCAGGATCCAACGGTATACGGCTCACTGCCCCTGACAGTCCGTACCCCCGATAACAGGGTACATTCTGTGACGGTGTATCCCGTCGCCGATTACTACAGCGAGCAAATTCAAATCGTCAGGGGAGAGGACCTCCAATTCACCGCAGAGCTTGATGTAAACGACTACCCCGACATGACTGTCAACTGGACGCTGGAACAGGGCTCTGTGGCGGTACACAGCGGAACTAGTATTAGTGATGATGGGCTTCTTGTGATTAGCAGTGGGCAGGAGTTCAACGGAACCATCATAGTGCGGGCAAGCTCAGCTCATGCCGCCGACGTGACTGATATGGTTACCGTGCACATCCCCGCTCCGGTTATACAGGAAGTGCGTATTTACTTTGATGCAGACCTTAACCCCTGGCCAAGAGGCACTACTGAATATTTTACCTCGAAAGTCTACGGCACAGGATACCCGCACCAGGGCGTCCGCTGGTATATACGCTCACTCTCCCAGCCTGGCCCACACGATCTAATGCCCCCCAGCGGCATTAACGCAGAAGGCGGACTGTTTGTGGGTATGGATCAGCTGCAAATAAGCGTAAGGGTGATTGCCGTATCGGAGCGGCTGGCAGCGCAATACAACATTTTCCCGCCAAGCGGGAAAATGTTTTCGGTTATACCGAATAATCCTGACTTAGTGCTTTGGGGACAGTTGCAAGCGATACTCGATCAGAATCCGCAATATGTTACATATGTTGACAAAATGTTTGAGCCGGGTTTTGCCTTCTAACTTGATGTAACCACCACCGCCAATTGGGCAATCAACGGCTCCCGCATTGTGCGGGGGCCGTTTTTTTAATCGCCTTCCCCAAGCATATCCAGCCGCTTTTGTATCTCCGCCACCATGTAAAACGATCCCGTTCCCAAAACCGGAAGCTCAAACTCGCGCGCAAGTTCAAGCGCTTTATCCACAGCCGCCGCCGTGTCGGGGATGAAGTGAACAGACGGTTTGAGTGATTGCGTTTTTGCCTCCCCGCTGAATGTGGCATAAACGTCTTCGGGTTTGCTTTTTTTGAAAGTCCCAGGCGTTGTGATGATGATGCGGGAAAAGCGGGAAAGGCAAACCTTTGCCATGCCCAAAACGTCTTTCCCGTCGGCGCAGCCGAAAAGCAGTACGCCTGATTCCCCGTAAAGGCTTGAAAAAGCCTCAACGCACATTTGCACGCTTGCCGGAGTGTGAGCCCCGTCAACAATCACCGGCGGGTTTACGCACAGCCGCTGGAAGCGGGCGGGCAGGGTGAAACCTGAAAGCCCCTGTCTTATGCTTTGCTCGCCGATGTCAGGGTACACGGTTTTCAGCGTTAGCACGGCAAGCCCCGCGTTGTACGCCTGCACTTTGCCCGCTATAGGCACGGTAAGGTGCTCAAGGGTTTGGTCGCGCATCTTAAGCGTAAACGAAACGCCATCGCGGCTTAGGTGTATATCGTGTACTTCAGCGTGTTCCGGGAAATACAACAAGGGGCTTTTTTTCCGCTCTGCGTGCTCCTTAAAAACCGCCAACGCCTCCTCATTCTGCTCGGCAAGAAAGACAGGCCGCCCCGGTTTGATAATGCCCGCCTTTTCCCCCGCAATGGCGGCTATCGTGTTCCCAAGATATTCGGTGTGCTCAAGCTCTATTATCGTGATTACAGAGGCAAGCGGGTCAACAATGTTTGTCGCGTCAAGCCTGCCCCCCATGCCCGTTTCAACCGCCATAGCCTGACAGGACGCACGGCGGGCGCAGAGGAAAAACCACAGGGTTGCAAGCTCAAAAAAACTCGCCTCTTCGCCGTTCGCACAAGACCGGTCAAACAGCGGGGCAAAAGGCGATTGGGGTAAACCTTCGACAATGCGCCACAGCTCGTTGCCGGCATCGGAATAAACATCCTCACCAAAAAAATCGCCTGCCAGTGTTATCCGCTCCCGAAAGTCGTTTACGTGAGGCGAAGCGTAACGGGCGGTTTTGATGCCGCCTGCCGAAAGGATCGCGGCGATCATGCCTGTGACTGATCCTTTGCCTTTTGACCCTGCCATGTGTATGCTCGGTGCGTAAGTTTCAGGATGACCTGCAAGTTCGGCAAGAGCGCGAATTCTATCAAGCCCGAAGTTCTTTATGTTCTGCCCCCGCTCAAGGTTTGCGAAAGCCGAAAGCCAGTCATATACATCGGAGGAAGTACTGAACGGATTGTTACCACGGTCATGTAAAGGTGTTGAAGCAACCATATTTTTTTTATAGCATATAACGCATGGATTCAACTATACTTGAAGATATGATGCACCGCGGCGGCAGCGCCTACTTCATCGGCATAAAAGGTTCAGGAATGTGCGCCCTTGCCGAACTCATGCACGGGCGGGGAATCGCGGTATCAGGGTCGGACACAAGGGAAGTTTTTTACACCGACGCAATACTTAAAGAGCTTGGAATCCCCTTCCACGAATCCTTTGACGCTTCCCACATTCATGCGTCAGAACTTCCTGACGGGAACGGAATGAGCGTGCGGGAAAGCCCGCCGCCGTACAGCGATGATTCCCTTCCGGATGTGGTAATTTATTCCGCGGCGTATTCGCATGAAAGCAACGCCGAAGTTGCCCAGGCGCTTAAGCTTGGCATTCCCATGTACAAATACACAGACGCTTTGGGCGCGTATTCATCACTTTTTGATTCGTCAGGCATTACAGGCGTTCACGGCAAAACCACAACAACGGCTTTGGCGGGGGCGCTCATAAAAGGAGTTGGTTTGCCCGCGCAAGTTTTGGCAGGAAGCGCCGTGTCCGCGTTTGGCGGGCGTTCAGTTTTGAATCTTGGCGCGCAATACTTTGTCGCCGAAACCTGCGAGTACCGCCGCCATTTTCTTTCGTTTTGCCCCCGGAGAATTATACTCACCAGTGTTGAAAGCGACCATCAAGATTGCTTTCCTACATTCAATGACATTAAGGAAGCTTTTTTGGACTACGGAAGGCGGCTTCCGCCCGATGGTGAGTTGATTTACTGCGCTGATGATTCCGGGGCATCAGAAGTTGCTTCTGTGCTGAAAAAGGAAATGCCGCGGTTACAGTTAGTTCCATACGGTTTCAGCGCGAAAGGCGATTACCGCATTGAGTCTTATGAAGTTACGGACGAAAAAGCCGTGATGCGCCTTCAATCGTTCCCGCTTCCCCTTAACCTTCGCGTGCCGGGGAAACACACCGCGGTAAATGCGGCTGCTGCCCTTGCGCTTACCGCTTCGCTCGTGCGGAAGGAATTCGGCGGTGAGGCAGACAGCGGCTGGAATGAGGCAAGGCGGGAAGGTGCGCGTAAGGCTTTGGAGGAGTTTTCCGGTTCCAGGCGGCGATCAGAGATTTTGGGCGAGGCAGGCGGGATTCTTTTTATGGATGATTACGCTCACCACCCAACGGCGATAAAAACCACCCTTGCAGGCATCAAGGATTTTTACCCACGCCGCCGCCTTGTGGTGAGTTTTATGTCGCACACCTATACACGCACAGCATCACTCCTTGACCAGTTCGCCGCCTCGTTTGAAAAAGCCGATGTGATTGTGCTGCACAAGATTTACGCATCCGCCCGCGAAGTTTACTCTGGCGGCGTGGACGGTAGGACGCTGTTTGAAAAGACTCACCAATTGTTTGGCGGGACATCCTCAAGCGACCGCGTTTTGTACATTGACGAACCTGACCAGGCGGCAGAACCTTTAATGCAAATCCTTAAACCAGGCGATTTATTTTTAACGATGGGGGCGGGAGACAACTGGCGGCTTGGAAAAAAACTTTTTGACCTCTACTGCCGCAACGTAGGAGGCGCTTTATGAAAAGCATGACAGGCTACGCATACCGCGAATCCTCAAGCGGCAGCACGACTGTTTCTGTGGAAATCAAAGGCCACAACAGCCGCTTTTTGGATCTGTCGGTGTATCTTCCGCCGTGGCTTTCGCCGCTTGAGATGCAGGTACGCGAATATATGGGCAAGCGTTTCAGCAGAGGAAAAGTGGAAGTCAGTATCAGGGTAAAGGAAAAGGATGCGCCTGTAACTGTAGCCGTGAACGAAAACGCGGCGGCGGAATACGAAAAAGCAATCAGGGGTTTGGCTGACACTTTGGGTTTGCGTGAGGAACCAAGCCTTACGATGATCCTCTCACTTGAAGGCGTGCTTGAAACCGAAGTAAAGCGGGATGCAGAAAAGTACCGCGCGCTCATCGAGCCTGTGCTTGCCGCCGCATCGGATCAGTTTGCCGCAGAGCGCGAGCGCGAAGGCAGAAATACATGCGAAGATATACTTGTCCATCTTGGAATCCTTGATGAAGCTGTGAGGACGGTAAGCGCTTATGCGCCTGAAGTCGAAACGTCGATAAAGGAAAACCTGCGTTCCCGCTTTGCAGAACTATTGGGCGAAAAAATAGACGAAAGCCGCATCCTTTCAGAAACAGCGGTTTTATTGATGAAGTACACGATTTCAGAGGAACTGGCGCGGCTTTCCTCGCATCTGGCTGAATTTCGCATTGTGGCGGAACGTGCCTCAGGCGGCGAAGGCGAGGCGGGGCAGGGGAGGAAGCTGGATTTTCTCTGTCAGGAGATAAACCGCGAGGTAAACACAATAGGCTCAAAAACGCCGATGCTTGAAGTAAGCAGGGCAGTTGTGAAAATGAAAGATGCCCTTGAAAACATACGGGAGCAGTTAAGAAATGTCGAATGAAGATCCGAATAAAGAAAGGTTAAAAAACGCACGCATAGCGATTTCAGGAAAAAGCGGATGCGGCAACACCACCGTAAGCCGCCTTGTCGCGGATATGCTGGGTTTGCGCTTGATCAATTTTACCTTTCGCAATTTGGCGGAGGAAAAAGGCTTGACGCTCAAAGATGTGCTGGCTTTGGCAGCGGAGGACGACTGGTGGGACAGGGAAGTTGACGATCGCCAAGTCAGGCTTGCCCGTGAAAACGGCGGCTGCGTTTTGGGATCGCGCCTTGCTATCTGGATGCTTCCGGAAGCCGACTTGAAGGTGGTTTTGTCCGCCTGCCCCGACACTCGCGCGCGGCGCATACAGCACCGTGAAGGAGATGACCTTGCCGCAATCGCTGAGTTTACCAAAGCCAGAGACGATCAGGACAAGGATCGCTACATGAAGATATACCAAATTGACAACGATGATTATTCCTTCGCAGACTTGATCATTGACACAGACAGGGTTGGCGCGCAGGAAATAGCCGAAGGGATTGTTGCCGCAGTTAAGAAAAAAGTCCTGGCTGCATAAAACAAGGTACCGCTACAAATCAATAAGGCAACTGACAAAATAAATTGAAGCAACATAATCAACCGCCTAATAAGTTCGGCAGGGGGAGACTACACGCTACGCTTCAAACGTCTGGCTATCAGCACAATGCAAATACCCAAAACGAACAGCACGACGCCCTGTATAATCTGTAATACCACCTCAACCTCCGAACCACGCAACAACAGTGTCAATTATATGGATTATGCCAAGAACACTAACCCCAACGCCGGCTACAGTTAATATTTTCAAGAGTGGGTTCACTGGCTTCCGCATAAGCTCAAGCATACCCTGTGTAATTTTATTTTGCCGTTCGAGCGTCTGGTTTATTGCGTCAAGTTTTTCGGCAACCATATCCATATACACAACGATAAGCGGCGGAAGGGTATCTGTCAAGCGTCATATTTCGCTCTGGTTGCACCATTTTTGGCAACAGATAAGGAATTGCTTTTAGCGGCTGACTGAAAGCAGACGCTCCATCGTATTATGCTTGCATAATACGATGAGGCACAAGCGGCTGATCGGAGTCGAACCGACGTCATCAGCTTGGAAGGCTGAGATAATAGCCGTTATATGACAGCCGCAGATTTGAACAGTCTACGCAAAAAAGACAAACGTGTCAATATGAGTTTTCGCCTGCTTTTACAATATTATCTTTTCCCAATGGGAAGTATTCCTTGAACCGCACAGTGATATGAAAGGCCGCCCAATTTGGCGGACGGCCTTTTATTCAATTTTTATCTTACGTTGGCGGCAGCTCCACTTCCGGCAATTCTTCCGAAAACAAAAGCTTCCGCAATAGCATTACCGCCAAGACGGTTGCCGCCGTGAATACCGCCCATAATTTCACCTGCCGCAAAGAGGTTGGGGATGATGCTGCCGTTGGTGTGCAGAACTCTGGCCTGTAGGTCTGTGGTCAAACCACCATTGGTGTAGTGTGTAGATGGAGACAGAACGCGAACCATGTAAGGTCCGGTTATGGTGTTGTGGAAAACGGTTCTGCCAAAATCAGGATCGTGCAGATTGGTTGCCATGACGTTAAAACGCGCTACTTCATCAACAAGAGCGGCAGGAGGAACGCCGATCTGCACTGCCAAGTCTTCAAGAGTATCGGCGGCGAAAACTCTGCCAGTTCCATCCCCAACATGGCGCAACTGGTTGTGGACAACATCTTGCTGCCTTCTGATTTCAAAGAAGACTCCGCCAACGCCAAGGGCAGCGCTGACCATGACATCGCGTTCGGCAGTCTCATCTGCAAAACGCCGTCCGTTCGGGCCCACATACATAATATTGTTGCCGTGTCCGGTAGCCAAAGTTCCGGTTCCGATAAAGCCAATAGGCATAAGTTGGGCAACACCCATTTGGGTAACTCCTGCGCCCAAAGCTTGAGCCATGCGGATACCGTCGCCTTGGGCGGAAGCTACGTTGGTTGTGCCAACACTTGGGTCAAAGTTTGGCCAAAAATTGTTGAATTCGGCAATCTTCTGTCTGTTGGCGGCAAACCCGCCGGTGGCAAGAACAATGCTCCCGGCGCGGATGGTAACGGGAGCTCCGTTAACAAGGTTTCTGGCATTGATGCCTCTGACAGCTCCGCCTTCGACAATCAGGCTGTCGGCGTGTGTATGAAACATAATTTCACCGCCTAGTCTTCTAAGTGTAACTCCCATGGGTTCAAACCAAGAAGTATAGTTGTGCACTTCGGGTCCCATGCCGCGGCGCCACATTGAACCTGCAGGCTCGGCAAGTGCGTGTTGCGGCTGCCCGGGTACTGATATACCAAACCGTCCGCCAACACTTTCCACCCACTCTATTGCAGCAGCGCTGCCTTCAACCATGATCCGTGCAAAATCATATACACTG
>JAIRQD010000150.1:0-3052 GCA_031256655.1 Treponema sp. | reverse complement strand
ATTCCCAGAGGATCAGACAACGAGAAAGCGATAAGCGATTACCTGCTTTCATTTGCCAAAGAAAGAAATCTTTCTGCCCACAGGGACGATGCTCTTAATGTGATCATAAAAAAGACCGGAACTCACGGTTTTGAAAACCGCGAAACCATTATCATACAGGCGCATGTTGATATGGTGTGCGAAAAAAACGCAGAAACCGTGCATGATTTTACCACCGATCCGATTAAGCTTTTAGTCGACGGGGATTTCTTGAAAGCGGAAGGAACAACGCTTGGGGCGGACAATGGAGCGGGCGTTGCAATGGCACTTGCCTTGCTTGACAGCGCTGATATTCCACATCCGCCGCTTGAGATTCTTCTTACAACGGGTGAGGAAATCGGTCTTTTGGGAGCGGTGCGCCTTGACTCTTCACTTCTTGAAGGGAAAATACTGATAAACCTTGATTCTTCGCAGGAAGGCTTTTTTTACGCAAGCTGCGCGGGCGGCGGCAGGGTGGAGTTATCTTACCCGCTTGATTATAACGATGTGCCTTCAGGCTATTCAGTAAAGACGTTAAGAATTCAGGGGCTGAAAGGCGGTCATTCAGGAATTGATATCACCGACCGCGCAAACAGCAATCGCTTGATGGGCAGAATGATGAAGATTCTTTCTGACAAATTTCAGCTTCAGTTTTCTCACATAAGCGGCGGCTTAAAAGACAACGCCATTCCCCGCGAAGCTCAAGCTTTTATCGCTTTTCCTCAAGCCGATAGTGAGGCGTTAGCTTGCGAAATAAAGCGCATCGAAAAAATCTTCAAAAATGAGCACCACTCAAATGACGATGGAATTGAAGTGCTTCTCAAAGATTGCCCGCAAAATATTGAAAAAGTGTTTACTAAGACGCTTTGCTCAAAGATTATTTCCGCTCTGCTTTTGCTTCCCAACGGAGTACAGGCGATGAGCCTTGCCTTCAAAGACCTTCCTGAAACTTCCCTTAACATAGGGGTGGTGGCTACATCAGAAAATGCCGTTTCGATAACTTCCTGCATTAGAAGCGCCGTCAGTACACGGAAGGAAATGCTTGTGGATCAAATTGCCGCAGTCGCGGAGGTAACCGGCGCGCAACTGACGAAAAACGGTTTTTATCCGGCATGGGAGTATAATGAGAATTCGCTAATCAGGGAAAAAGCTATGCTCATTTTTGAGGAAATGTTTGGCAAAAAGCCGCTCATAAAGGGAACGCATGGCGGACTTGAGTGCGGGATATTAAGCGAGAAAATAAGCGGGAGCGACATCATTTCCTTTGGCCCTGATATTTATGACCTGCATACCCCGCAGGAGCGAATGAGCATTTCGTCTTTTGGCAGGATGTGGGAATTCCTAAAAAAACTGCTTGGCTCCGTTTAGTCAGTTTCAGAGATCACAATGTCAACATGCAATGCCACGCGGTAAGTTCTGCCGCGCTGGACGGTGACAGTTCTGACAACGGTGTAATCACTCACATGGAAACGCACTTCGTGAATGCCGGGCTCAACCGGGTGCGGGGAGCGTGAATCAGGGAGGAACACGTTGTTAAGGTAAACTCGCGCGTCAAGCGGGTGCTCGAAAACAAGGAACGGGGTTGTGTCTTGCAGTTGAACTGTCAGTTCCAGCGCTCTGGCGCGCTCAACCACAAAGCGGCTTGATAGGTTGCGGTAGTCAGAGGAAAGGACAACCAGGTGGTGTTCACCTTCCATTAAAAGCCGCTCTTCATGCGGGTTTTCTATCACTTCATCGTTTATCAATACCGTGAAAGGCTTTCCGGGCAGATTTTCCGGGTATACGAAATTGATCTGCAAAGACCCTTCGTTTCCAATAATGGGTCTGACGGTGAGGTTAAACGTCATGTTTTGAAGCTCCTGAGGAACTCCCTTGCTGTTGACAGGCATAAGGCGAAAAAGAAGCGGGAAAGATGAGGCGTCAAGCGCCTGCCCGGTAAGAACAGTCGCGTATGGCGAACTGCGCAAGCCGTGGTCTTCCCTAAGCGGAATTTGGTAAATTGTCCTGATTCGTGAAGGCAGTACCGAAGTTCCGATGCGCCTGGTTACCAAGTCCGCAACCCCAATACCTGGTACCCTGTCAAGTTCGCCGTAAATGGCAAGCGCCATGCTTTCACCAAAGGAAATGAAGTTCCATGGTGCTGTGATTTCAAGCTGTAAACCCCGAAAAAAGCGTGGATCGCCGTCAAGCATTATAAGCGAGGAACCCGTGTATGAAAGGGGGACAGTGGCGCCTGACTGGTCGGCAGGTGACACCCGGTGAACGCCTGATACAAGGACGCGGACAGACTCCGCATGAACTAGGGGAGAAACGAGAAAAACAAAAAATAATGCAGTTACGAGGCTTTTTTTGATCACTGCGTTCTCCTAAAAATTCTAAGCACTCGCGCCGGATCTCTGGTTTGACCGTGATGCCAGAGCTCAAAGTGCAAATGCGGCCCTGTGGATTGACCGGTAGAGCCAACCCTGCCGATAACAGTACCCGATTGGACATCTTGGTTCAATACTGTATTGATGACCGACAGGTGTCCGTAAAGGCTTGCCCAGTTATTATCGTGGCTGATAACAATATGGTATCCGAGTATCCGGTCATAGCCTTGATATATGACAGTCCCACTTCGCACCGCGAAAACTTCCGTCCCCATTGGGGCGGCAAGATCGATACCCCGGTGCATACTGTGCTGTCCGGTGACAGGGTTAATGCGCGGACCGTACAGACTCGTTACGCGGAACTCCCTAAGCGGAAACTGAAAACCCCGGTTAAGGAAAAAAATCCTCTCCGTTTGGGTAAAATCATCCCCCGGGATAAAAAGGAAGCGCTCCGTTTGACCAAAGCGGGGAATGGACAAAACCACGCTTGGTCTGTTGTCGGCTTCCGCGCGCGCAGCGGAAATCAGCTGCTCAAGGCTGTTCGCGGGTGTCTCGCTTACAAAAATCCCCGGAATCGACGGCAAAAGCAGCACCATTCCCGGAACCACATCTTCATGGCTTGACAAGCGGTTAAGCGAAGCCAGCGTAGCTTGAGGGATATTTGT
>JAIRQD010000050.1:0-6019 GCA_031256655.1 Treponema sp. | reverse complement strand
TTATTACGGTGGTAAATATGCTGTCCATGACAGGCGGCATGGCTATCGCCGGTATTCTTTACGACAGATTCGGGCTGTTCCCAATTTTGGTTGGCTGTGCTGTATGCTTTGCCGTGACTGCGATTGCGGATTTATTCATACGCATACCGTATAAAAAACAGGAGACTTCTGGCAACGTTATGCAAATTGTAAAAGGAGATTTGGCGGAATCTTTCCGGTTTGTATTGAAGGAAAAACCCGCAATCGCTAAATGTATAGTTCCAATATTTCTTATGGAATTAATTTTTGGCTCCATGATTGTGATAGGTTTGCCGGTTCTGATTACTTTGCATTTGGGCAAAAGCATGACGCATGTTGGAATCGCGCTCGCCATTATGATGTTCGGTGGGGTGATTGGCGGTATCGTCGCCGGAGCATTGGGAACACGGTTAAATATACCCAAAGGATTCATGTTTATTCTTGCCGGTATTTTGTTTTCGTTCCCAATGGGTTTGGTTTTTTTATTCAACGCACCAACTCTGTTGGCCTATAGTGTGGTGATATCGGCCGGTAGTGTTTTTCTCTTTTCCGCAAAAGTATGTAGTGTTGCAATAATGACTTACATTCAGCAAGAAACACCAACCGAACTTCTCGGAAAAGTCCTGTCCGTTCTTATGGTAATTCCTTTTATTGCACAATCGTTGGGATACCCGCTGCAGGGAAGGCTGTTTCAACAATTTGCCGCATCGCCATGGATTGTTATTTTTGCTTCTGCCTTTGTGATGATTGTTGTGACAATGTTTGCGTACAAGTACTTTAAGAAGGTGATGACGTGAAAAGCGATAACAAATTATTGACTTTTATTAACCAGTCTGTTAAACTGGTTTGCAGAGGTTAATTATGGCACAACAGCAAATCGGGGCATTTGAAGCAAAAACCCATTTTTCCCGCATCATTGGAGAAGTCGAGCGCGGCGCTGGTTATGTAATCACCAAACGTGGAAAACCTGTGGCAAAGATTATCCCTTTTGAGAAAGAAAAAGAAATGACGTGGGAAGAAGCACTGGAAGGATTTAAGGAATTGCGCAAACTTTATCGTGGAAAACCAGGAGATTTTAACATCCGTGAAGCAATTGAAGATGGACGCCGCTGATGATCTATGTTTTTGATTCGTCTTTTGTGGGAGCGCAGATAATCCCTGACGAAAAAGACCCTGAAGTAGACAGGTTGTGTAAAAAAATCAAAGATAATGACGAAAAACAAGTACCTCAGTTATTGTGGTATGAAATATCCAACATTTTCAGAAACCTGACTCTACGCAAACGTTATACATTCGATGAAGTGTTACAGTTCTTTCCCTTGTTAGTTGCCATCCGCTTAACAACTGATTTTGAAGCGGGAGCTGCACATTCCGAAAAGCTCCTGCGCCTGTGCAATGATTATAATCTCAGTGCATATGATGCTGCTTATCTGGAACTTGCTGGGCGCAAAAAAGCCGTCCTTTGTACCCTGGATGAAAATCTTATGAAAGCCGCGGAAAAATACGGCGTTGTTACACTGAAATAACAACACGCTTCTTAAAAAACCTTTTACTTGACGTATTATGGTGCACTTAGGTATAATGACGGATGCGTATAGGAACAGTAAAAGAAATCAAACACAACGAATATAGAGTCGGTCTTACGCCAACCAATGCGCGGGAGTACGTGAATTACGGACATCAGGTCTTTGTGCAGGCCGGAGCCGGGGAAGGTTCTTCGCTGGCAGACGAGGACTACGCCGCCGCGGGCGCAACGATTATGGGTACGGCAGAAGAAGTGTGGAAAACCTGCGACATGATCATCAAAGTCAAGGAGCCCTTGGCTGATGAATATTCCCTCATAAGGGAAAATCAAATCATTTACACATATCTGCACCTGGCGGCGGACAGGAAGCTCACCGAGGTGTTGCTGTCCAGCAAGTCAAGGGCGGTAGCTTATGAGACCATTCGGGATTCAGAGGGCGGGCTTCCGCTCTTGAGGCCGATGAGCGAGATTGCCGGGAAGCTGGGTGTGCAGGCGGGCGCGCGCTGTCTTGAGAAGCCTATGGGCGGACGTGGAGTGCTGCTTGGCGGAGCTGTCGGAGCGGCAAAAGCGAATGTGGTTATCATAGGCGGGGGTGTTGTCGGCACTGCCGCGTTGAAGATGGCGCTTGGGCTTGGCGCAAACGTAACGATTTTTGACAAGAACCTTGATCGTCTGGCGTATCTGGACGATGTGTTTAACGTCCAGACAATGTACTCAACCCAGGTTGCCATAGAAGCGGCACTGCCGTCGGCTGACTTGGTTATCGGCGCGGTATTGATACCGGGAGCTGCCGCACCCAAACTGTTGAAACGCGAGTCCCTGAAGCTCATGAAGCCAGGCTCGGTTATCGTGGATGTGGCGGTGGATCAGGGCGGCTGTTGTGAAACCACCAGAGTTACCTATCACGACGCTCCTACCTTTGTTGTGGACGGCGTGGTGCATTACTGTGTTGCCAATATGCCTGGTGCTGTAAGCCAAACCTCGACCTTTGCCCTGACTAACGCAACACTGAGCTACGGTCTTAAGATCGCGAACCTTGGACTTGAAGCCGCCGTAAAAACCGACAATGGTCTTATGCTTGGGGTGAACTGCTATAAGGGACATCTTACCTGTGAGGAAGTGGCAAGAGACTTTGATATGCCGTATACGGCGCTTGATAGTTTGCTGTAACGTCCGGCAAAAAGGAGACGTTACATAATCGCAGTAACAAATAACCCGATGGTTTGTGATAAATTTAAAGGCAGGCTTGAGTTTTATGGCACAGACTATCTGGGTGTTTTAAAAGCCGTAAGGGATAAGATTCATCTTGGACACAGTCTTTTGACACATCCGCTTTCCGGCAGTGTAAAGCCGTGGGAAACACCGTACAAAACGGTTATTGTAACCGATGAAAAAGGCGCGCTCAATGATGCCGCTTTTGCTGAAGTGTTCGCTAAAGACATTGCTATCATAGAAGAAAGCATTCAGACGTGTATAAAATTCGGCGCGCAGGCTTCAAAAAAAGAATGGGATGAAAGAACGCTTGCGGATTTTCAGTTAATCGATTATAATCTAATTTCCACAGGGAGTAACACATAATATATATGAATGACACAATATATGATGTAATAATAATTGGTTCAGGCCCTGCGGGGCTTTCAGCGGGTATTTATTCAGGACGCAGTCGTTTGTCCACGCTTGTTATTGAAAAGTCAAAGGCGGGCGGACAGGCTGCGATTACCAGCGACATTGAAAACTATCCAGGATCTGAAGAAGAGGAAACCGGACCGAAGCTTATCGCAAAAATGGTCAAACAAGCCGAACGATTTGGCGTACAGCGGGTGACTGACGAAGTAACAGCAGTTGAGCTTTCCGGCAACATCAAAAGCGTTACCGGGAGAAAGGCTGAGTATCGTGCCAAAGCTGTTATCATCGCAAGCGGCGCAATGCCGAAGCTGATTGGCTGTCCGGGCGAAGCTGAGTTCACCGGAAAGGGTGTTTCCTACTGCGCCACCTGCGATGGGGCGTTTTTTGAAGAAATGGAAGTGTTCGTTGTGGGAGCAGGCGATTCAGCGATTCAAGAGGCGCTGTACCTCACCCGCTTTGCACGAAAAGTGACTGTTATTTACCGCCGCAGCCGGGAAGAAATGCGCGCGGCAAAATCCCTTTTGCAAAAGGCTTTTGAGAATCCCAAATTCAGTTTTGTGTTTCACTCGGTTGTCGAAGAGCTGCGCGGCGAAACCGGTATTTTGGACACGATCATCATTAAAAACACACAAACCGGTGAGCGCACGGAATTTAACGCCGATCCCGAAGACGGCACGTTCGGGCTTTTTGTGTTTGTGGGTTTTGTGCCGTACACTGAAATTTTCAAAGGTAAACTCAACATGGAAGGCGATTATATTCTTGCCGATGAAAATATGAACACAAACATTCCGGGCGTTTTCGCCGCGGGGGATTGCCGGGCAAAAATGCTGCGGCAGGTTGTGACAGCGGCGGCGGACGGGGCTATTGCCGCGGTGAGCGCGGAAAAATATATCGAACATATGCCGGGAGGTAATTAACATGGTAGCGGTTGATAAAGATACATTTCAATCTGAAGTGAAAGATGCAAAAGGGCTTGTTCTCGTTGATTACTGGAGCGAGAGCTGCGAGCCGTGTAAGGCGCTGATGCCGGAAGTTGAAGCGTTGTCATCGAAATATTCAGGTAAAGTAAAGTTCGCAAAACTTGACACCGCCAAAGCGCGGCGGCTTGCAATTTCTGAGCAGGTGCTTGGGCTTCCGACCATCACACTTTATAAAGACGGCTCAAAAATTGCGGAGCTTACCAAAGATGATGCGTCATCCGCCAACATCGAGGCGATGATTGAGAAGGCTTTAGCATAATTTTTGCGGCGCAAAGGAGAGTAATGTATGCGTTTAGAACTTGGAAGAATTAACATTAACGGGCTACAGTTTGGCGATGTCACAAAAGTGAGTAAAGGGATTCTTTATGTCAACAAAGATGAAATTGAAAACCTGATTTTGCAAGATGAACACATAAAAAGTCTTTCGGTTGAACTTGCGCACCCGTGGGAAAAAACGCGCATAACCCCTGTGAAAGACGTGGTTGAGCCGAGAGTGAAAGTTTCAGGTTCCGGCGGCATTTTTCCCGGTGTTCGCAGCAAAGTACAAACTGTCGGTTCAGGGCGAACGCACGTCCTTTCAGGGGCTGCGGTTGTCACCTGCGGCAAAATTGTGGGCTTTCAGGAAGGGATCATTGATATGTCAGGGCCCGGCGCTGAGTATACTCCCTTTTCATCAACATACAACGTGTGCCTTGTAATCGAGCCAAGAGATAATTTGACTCAGTATGAATACGAAGCCGCCGCCCGCAAAGCAGGTTTTGTAGCAGCCGAATATCTTGGTGCAATCGCCAAAGACTTACAGCCGGACACAATTGAAGTGTATGAGACAAAACCGCTTGTCGAGTCACTTGCTGAATTCCCGCATTTGCCGAAAGTGGGTTACGTATATATGCTTCAAACGCAGGGGCTTCTTCATGACACCTACGTTTACGGCGTTGACGCGAAAAAAATCGTTCCTACAATGCTTTATCCCACGGAGATTATGGACGGCGCTATAGTCAGCGGCAATTGCGTTTCCGCCTGCGACAAAAACACAACCTACCATCATCAGAATAACCCGATAATACACGACTTGTATGAGCGGCACGGCAAAGACTTCAATTTCACCGGCGTGGTAATCACTAACGAAAACGTGTACCTCGCCGACAAGGAGCGATCGTCTGACTGGACGGCGAAGCTTTGCCGCTTTCTCGGTTTTGACGCGGTAATTATTTCGCAGGAAGGTTTCGGCAATCCTGACACCGACCTGATTATGAATTGCAAAAAAATTGAGGCTGAAGGCATCAAAACCGTTATCGTGACGGATGAATATGCCGGACGTGACGGCAGATCGCAGTCCCTTGCGGACGCCGACCCGGCAGCCGATGCGGTTGTTACCGGCGGAAACGCAAACGAAGTCATCATTTTGCAGCCTATGGACACAATCATCGGGACGCTTGATTACACGGACAAAATCGCCGGTGGTTTTGATGGGTCGCTGCGTCCTGACGGATCAATCGAGGCGGAGATTCAGGTTATCACAGGTGCGACAAACGAGCTGGGCTTTAACAGGATGAGCGCCCAGGAAATTTAAAGAATCACTGATTTCTTAACAGCACATAATCTGTCCGCCAATAACGGGCAGTTTGAATTTTTTCGACAGGAGGCTTACATGGGTTTGTTTAGTGGCAAAAAAATCATTGTCATTGGCGACAGAGACGGCGTACCCGGACCGGCAATCGACGAATGTCTGAAAAGCGGCGGCTACGACGTTGCGTTCTCTTCCACCGAATGCTTTGTCTGAACGGCTGCAGGAGCTATGGATCTTGAAAACCAGAAGAGGGTGAAGGAAGCGGTTGATGCCAACGGCGCGGAAAACGTGATCGTGGTG
>JAIRQD010000001.1:0-5980 GCA_031256655.1 Treponema sp. | reverse complement strand
TAACAATAGAGAGCAACCTGTCAATGGGCACTAACGGGGCAGCTTTCCTCGCTCTTTACGAACAATACAACCGGGCGGCGGGGACATTTGTTTTTGCAAACGGAAACTGGAGCAGGCAGCCATAGCGGCGCAAACTCCGCACCCGAGCGGGCATCGGGAGAGAACGCCGCCTGCTCGCATTACAGAACTCGGCTTTAGGAACACCACATCGGCAACGTTGTGGTGTTCACATGCTGAACCTGCGCTTTCTATCGCCTGGCGGAATTGCTCTGCATAAGCCGGATAATGCTGGTGTAGGTGGGATAGCGGGGTGAGAAAACATTTGCATGGACTCCCTGCGTAGAAGACTGCCGTTCCGCTGTTAGCGGAACGACGGCTTCGGAGCAGGTTCACCATGCGTGCGGAGCGCAAACAGCGCTCCGAATCGAATCCCCGCTGTCACACCTCTAACTGCGTTGTATGGTGGGGCAATTCACGTCCGTGTATGGTCAGGCAATTCTCGCCGTGTATGGTGAGCCAGTATTGGCTAGAATGGTCGGTCAGAGCAGCAGTGTATGGTAAGCCAGTATTGGCAAGAATGGTCAGACCATACACGGCTGGAATGGTCGCGCGATACAAGGGCTGTATGGTGGCGGCGGCTGAAAAAATCGCCATTAGTTGCCTTGACAAAAGCCAACTGATGGTGGATAATGGCATTCCTGCGTAGTGCAGGTTGCTTTTCTTAAGTTTGGAACTTCGATTCTTCTGGGGGAGGGGCTTTTTTAGGAGGGCATTATGAAAAAGGGGTTGTTTTGGACAGCAATCTTTTTGGCGGTGTTGGTTTCTGGCTCGTGTGCGCACGGTGTAAGAGGCGGCGCTGGTGATTTTATTCACACTGTGGGCGATACGTTCCCCTTTGAGGATGGTTATCTCTTCTTTGCATACGGCTTTCGGGGGGAAATACGTAGCGGTTATGTGAGAATCACCTCTTTTGAAGGGACAGCCAGACGCGTGGTAATTCCCCTGCACATACAGGGAATGCCGGTTGTTGTAATCGGGCAGCGGGCTTTTGAAAGACGCAATCTTTCACGCGTAGTCATTCCACCAAGTGTCAGAATAATTGAAAGAGAAGCCTTTACAGGAAATAATCTTTCGCGTTTAACAATTCCGCCAAGTGTTACTTATATAGGGGTGGGTGCTTTTGCCCGCAACCGTATTACCGGTTTAAGCATCCCCCCTAGCGTCGCACACATGGGTTATGGGGCGTTCGGCTCAAACAGACTTAGAAACGTGACGATAGGCTCCGGTATCACGCGCATTGAATACGCTACGTTTATTGACAACCGGTTGAGAAACATAACAATCCCCGGCGGTGTCTATTATATCGGCAGACAGGCTTTTGGCGGAAACGAGCTGACTAATGTAATTTTAGGCAACGATGTAAGTATAATTGCCAGTCAGGCTTTTGACGGCAACCAGCTTAGAAGGGCAAACATTCCCGCCAGTGTCACCTACATCGGTTCTCAGGCGTTCATGAACAACCGCCTTTCAAGTGTGGAAATCGGTGTCACTCCCCTCCTTGTCTCACTAAACGCGGTTGGGCTTGAACAAACCCTGCTTGGGCACACAGTTTATTGGCGCGAAGGGAATGCAGAGGTTATCGGTCACATTGGCGTCCGTATTGGGGAACAGGCATTTGCTTCCAATGATCTGACTAGCGTGGTAATGGGGGCGCGTGTATATGCTATCGGCGCGGGGGCTTTTTCGTTCAATCCCACGTTAAGGCATGTGACCATTCCATCATGGATTTACATTGGCGGGAGCGTGTTTGCGGGGTCGGCACGTGTGCGTACTATTTCGCCGTGCATCCCGTTAACTGTTGACATTGGCGAAGGGGTGCGTTTTTATGGTCAGTTGGATCCTATCTGGGCTGGCTTTGGAATGTTGTATTATGAGATGGGAAGGTCACCCGGTGTTTATGAACTTAGGAGCGACAGGCACTGGCACGCAAGGGAAATTCGCCCTATGCGCGGTCCCTTTATTCCCACAACCGCTACATCGCTTCCCGCGCCGGCACCGGTTGCTCCGGTAGTCACCACACCGCCTCCCGCACCGGCACCGGTTGCTCCGGTAGTTGCACCACCTCCCGCACCAGCCGCTCCGGTTACCGGTGTTCCGGTTCCGGTCGTCGATGTGCCCACTATTGCACCGGTCGCTCCGGTTGTCACCACACCGCCTCCGGCACTGATTGCCCCGGTCGTTGATGCACCCACTATTGCACCAGCCGCTCCGGTTGTCACCGCACAGGCACCGGTTGCTGTTGCGCCCGCTCCTGCGCCGACCGTGCCCGCTCCTGCGACAGCCGTTCTGGTTGCCATGGCACCGCCTCCTGCTCCGCCTCCCAGTTTTAGCGGTTTGGTCATTTTTCCGCTTCACTACACGCCTGTAGACACCAGTTTTTACACGGTGCAGGTTAGCGCCACCCTTGAAAATGCCGAAGCACAGCGCATTTTGGCGGATGTCAGAAGGGATTTTTCCAACTCAGCGATCATGCGCTTTGGCGGGGTAAACAGCGAGTTTTACCGCGTAGTCATCTACGGCATACCCGGATGGCAGATAGCTTATGTCGCCGTTGTGCTTGGAAGCGCAGGCTTTTCAGAGATGTACATACGCAGGTAAATCTGCCTGTGTGCAATCTGTAAGCTTCACCGTGACAGTAGTCACTGTGACAAAAGTCATTGTAACTACTGTCGCTGGTAGTTTCATTGGAATTTAATTGTCGTTACAATTGACAACTATCACACAGCTTGTTATTATAGTCTAACAGCGTGGTTGGTTTTCGTAAGGCAAATTTTCCAAACTTTGTGACGCAGCCTTTACACAAAAAAATGAATCGTCACTGGTTTGTACCTGCTGTCTACTCCACGTTGCCACTTATACTTTATTAATTTCCGCAGGTTTTCCGGGGTTGGAAGGCGGTTGTGCGGAGTGGAGGAAAAGTGAAAAATACACATGCTGAGATTACAAAGGATTTCGCGCAGCGGCTGGCAAAAACGAAGAAAATGATATTTTTAAATACCGCTATTGTGGCTGTTCTGATTTTACTAACGATACACGTTTCTGTTGTACCGGACTATCAGCCGCTTTTGCCGGTTGTGTCTTTAGTGCCCATAATCCTTGCCCTGTTTGCCGGTCTTATTTTTTCTCAAATCCGCCTTGTAAGAAACATTGGGAAAGCCAGCTTTGATGACGGCATGCGTTTGGTTATAGAAAGTTCGCCAATGGTTTGCAGTTTGCTTGATAAAAACGGTAACTTGTTGTACTGCAACGATGAGGCGCCAAAGCTGTTCAATATGAAGGACAAGCAGGAATACATGGAAAACTGGTACAACATGATGCCTGAACTCCAGCCGGAGGGTATCCCGTCTCAAGAAAAGCTGGATAATATTATCAAGTCTGCTTTCGAAAACGGTCATGAGCGGGCTGAACTCATGCAAAAAAAGCTAAACGGGGAGCCTGTGCCATGCGAGTTTGTTCTTATCCGCGCAAATCTTCATGGTGAAGATCATTTGATGGAGTTTACGCGCGACTTGCGCGAAGAATACGCCATCAGGGAAAGGGAAGAAACAGTTCTTGAGAGGGCAAAAATGATGCTTGATTCTTCGCCTTTGGTGTGTGCTGTTTTCGATGAAAACGGAGATATACGTGAGATAAACCGCGAAGTTGAGCGTATGTTTAATATTCCTGACAGGCAGGTTTTCATTGACAGGTATACGGACTTTTCTCCAAAATACCAGCCTGACGGTGTGCTTTCCTCAGAAAAGCAGGCTGAGGCTGTAAAAAAAACACTTCAATTTGGCAGTACGACACACGAGTGGTCATATCAGCTTCTTGACGGAACACCGCTTCCCGTTGAAGAAATTGCACACCTGATTAAGGTTGGAAACGAAAATCTTTTCATCGTGTATTTCCGCGACTTGCGCGAAGAATACAGAGCCAGGGAAGCAGAACGAAATGCGCAACTGCGGGTAACTTCTTTGATGGAACGGCTTAACGAGCATATTGAAAGCCAGGCAGCGGCAATTTCTGAATCTTCAGCGTCAATCGAAGAAATGATTGCAAGCATTCAGGCTGTTATAAGGACGCTTTCTGACAACTCCAAAAACATGAAAGAACTGCAATCCGCTTCGTCAATAGGCCATGAAGATATTAGCGATGTTGTTGCTGACATCCGCGAAATCTCTCATGAATCCGAAGCGCTTTTGGAAATAAATGCGGTAATGGAAAACATCGCAAGTCAAACAAACCTTTTGTCTATGAATGCCGCAATTGAAGCCGCGCACGCGGGCGATTACGGCAAGGGCTTCGCCGTTGTAGCCGATGAAATACGCAAACTGGCAGAATCTTCAAGCGAGCAATCTTCGACAATCGCAGCGGCGCTTAAGAAAATAAAGGATTCGATTGACAAGATATCGAGCTCAACGGGCAAGGTGCTCACCAGATTCCAAACAATTGACTCAAGCGTTAAGACGGTGGTTCGCCAGGAAGGTGACATTTTAGACGCGATGACAGAACAGGGAAACGGCAGCACCCAGATTTTGAAGGCGATTTCGCATGTACACCAGATCACCAGCGATGTAAAACACGATGCGCAAAGGATGATCGAGGCCGCTTCAAAACTGGGCGCTTAAAAGGGAAGCGTTTTTGTGTCAATAGCGGACTCCTGCTCCGAGATGCCTCTCTTGACACAAAACGTAAAGCAGACAAGAATCGTGTCCAATGATGTTTAACTTTGCGAACCCGACAAGTGAGTTTATCCTTTACCTTGGTGTTGCTTTGTGTATCGCTTTCGGATACATGATGATTAGAAGAGTGAAATTATCCCGGCTTATAAAGAAAAACCAACTGACCAACTCGGTTGTGTTCAGGTTTGGCATTGAAACTTCGCTTGCCATTTCCCAGGACGGGCGAATCGGTGTGCTAAATCTCCGCCTTCAGACAATTGTCATTGCCATAAAAGAGATTGTTGAATTTGAAGTTCTCCTTGGGCGCTACTGCATCTCAAATGCAAAGGTTTCAAAAAATAAAGGGGCAATTTTTTCAGGAATCAGCGAAAGGCTTGAAGGAATATTTGCCGAAGAAGAAAGATTCAAAGAGATTGCCTTTATTGTACAGTTGAAAAACAATAAAATATTCGGCATTAACCTCTTCAAAACTTCGCGCCTAAAGGCAAGAGTCCTCCCTCAAAATCAAAAAAACATTCTCTTTTTTTTCCAAACGCTTCACGCAATCGAACAGGGCTTACATGAAAAATAGCAGCTGAAATTAGCCTTTTCCTGTAACGCTTGCGATGTGCTCCCCGATTTTTGCATCTATGCCTGAAATATGATCATGAATCCAGTCTGACAAAAAGTTCATAAACGGCTCAGGCGCATAATCTTTCCCTTTTTCAAGATGCGCCGCTTCATGCATAACTTTTTGGACAAAAATGTCGTGTTCTTTTTGGTGTAATTCATAATTCGGATCGTTATACGCTTTCATTAATTCTTCTTCATGGCTAAAGTGCAACACAACATAGTTCACAGTTTTTTTGAGAACCGGCTTAAAGTCCTCGTGCGTATTTCCGCCTTTTACGCACATATCGTACAGGTCGTTGACCAAGCCAAAAAGTCCCTTGTGCTGCTCATCTATTGTTTGTACGCCCACAGAATACTTTTCATCCCAATCGATAAATTTCTCTTTCATGCAGGAGCCTCCTATCCAAAACGACTTATTCTGCCATTACACTATCATATAACATCATGGAAGGCAAATTTGAATTTTTCGTTTCTACCGCCTTCTTGCGATTCGTGGTGGCGATTGGACATGCGCGGCGAATAGGATAACTTGATATTTGACAGTTTCCCCGAACCCATGTTATATTCAATATATTACAATATACCACCATCAAATTCGACAAAGGATGTGACATCATGGCAGATATTTCTTGCGAGAGTTCAAA
>JAIRQD010000098.1:0-2528 GCA_031256655.1 Treponema sp. | reverse complement strand
AACGACATCCAAAGTGATGTGATTTATTCAGGGACTACGCTTTTTATTCCCGGCGCGCGCATGAACCGCGATGAATTGCGCATGGCGCTCGGTGATCAGCTTTTTGTCCATCCGGTAAGGGGCGCGCGGCTTACCTCGCCCTTCGGCTGGCGCAACGATCCGTTTACCGGAGTGCGCAGGCATCACGCGGCGATTGATCTTGCCGCGCCGCAGGGAACGCCTATTGTCGCCGCTAAAGACGGGCGAGTTTCCGCTATTGGTTATGACAGGGTTTTCGGGAATTTCATCATTCTCACCCATGCAAACAATTTTCAGACCTTGTACGCCCACATGCATACAACAGCCGTCGGGCGCGGCGATCAAGTGCGGCAAGGCGCGCGCATCGGGACGGTGGGCAACACCGGTTTGAGTACCGGACCGCATCTGCACTTTGCGATTTACCGGAACAACAGAGCGGTGAACCCTCTTGATTTTTTGAATGCAAGGCGTTAGAATGTCATGAAGCATGTAAGTAGTACGCAAGCATATGACGGGAGGGCTCATGCTTAAAAATCTGTTTAACCTAATTTGGGGGATATATGCGTAAGCTTGTGCTAATTCTCATCGCGTCTATCGCGTTAGTAACGTTTATAAGGGCGGTGGACTACGATATTGGCGGGTTTCAGACTGGCGGAGGAAGCGCCGCAGTTTCCCCATAGCACTTGTTAAGACTCTCAGAATGAGATATAAGTATAGATACGTATGATAATTAAAAGCGATTATGCCCGCGCGGCTCCGCCCTTTGAAACTGTGTTGGATTCTTCATGCCAGCAGTTGTGGGAGCGGCGCGTTCAGTATTCGATAAGCCGGATACAGGAGCTTGACGGGGAACTTGACAGCATCGAAAAGGAGCTGGATAGATTTTTTAGCCGTTTTGCGCCTGATACAAACGGACTTGAGGCAGAAAAGGTTTCGCGTTAGTTTCGCTTCATTATGGGAGTGGGCAGACCTTTATCAGATTTTTTTAGTAGATAGGTACTTGATCAGATGATACCGGGAAAAGAACGTCACGATTTTTCGTATAGAATGACAGCAAAGATTGTACAGAAGTTTCTCTGTCAAAAGTTCAATTTTGCGTATGATAAAATTGAGGTTGGGCATTCGCCGTACATAGTGGTTGCAAACCATCTCACCAACTGGGATCCGCTTTTAATTGCAATGAGCTTCAAAAAAAGCATGTACTATTTGGCAAGCGACTACGTTTACCGCGTTGGCTTTAAGTCAAAGCTCCTGCGCTTTTTCTTTTCTCCCATAGCCCGCGCCCGCTCGGCGCTTGAAACCACAGGTGTCTTGACGATTTTCAAGCGCTTGCGTGACAAGTGCAACATCTGCATTTTCGCCGAAGGCAACAATTCTTTTGATGGCGAAACCGGCGCGATTCAATCGTCAATCGGCAGGTTGATAAAACGCGCCGGCGTTGCGCTTGTAACATACCGCTTTACAGGCACGTATTTTTCCTTTCCGCGCTGGTCGCGTTTTGTGCATCGCGGCAAATCCGAAGGGCGTCTTGTGAAAATTTACAGCCCCCAGCAGCTTGCGCAAATGTCTGAAGAAGAAATTTATGAAGTGATTAAAAACGACATTTACGTAAACGCGTATGATGAACAGAGAAAAAACCCAATCGCGTTTCCGGGGAGAAAGCTTGCTGAATACCTGGAAACAGCGTTGTACTGCTGTCCGCAATGCAGGCAGTTTTCCACGATGAAAAGTTCAGGCGCTCTTTTTTTCTGCACCTGTGGTTTTAAAGTGCGGTACACCGAATACGGCTTTTTCCAGCACATTGATAAAAAAGATCCGCCACCGTTTAACACGATTCTTGAGTGGTCGAAGTGGCAAAAAACGGAGATTGACAAACTTGCCGAAAAAGTGGTTTCCTCTGGCTCAAAGCTCCCGATTTTCACCGATTCAGCGCAAAAGCTGTATGCAACAAAGCGGGCAAGTTATAACACTTTTATAGCCAGGGGCTCTCTGCAATTATACAGCGACCGCATTTCTATTGTGAAGAAAAACGGGAAAACTTTTGACTTCCCGCTTGACTCCATCGCCGACATTTCGGTCATTCTTAAAATGGCGCTTAACTTTTCTACGGTTGACGGCAGAATCTTTGAAATCCACTCCTTCCGCCCAACCAGCGCGACAAAATACCTGCAGATGATAAAGGCAATAAAAGCGATTAAGGAGATGGAGAACTCGGCAAAGGCCGTTGACGCTGAAGCTTCGTAGCAGCTTTTTGCGCGCGCGGAAATCAATTTTCCGAATTTTATCTCGCAAAGGTGCCAAGAATCGCAAAGAAACTATGATTTAGGTTATCGGGTAAAAGTGGTACTCTGGTCTGACGGGACTGGAGAGCCGGTGGAAGGCTGTTTTGCGTAGTGAGGAAATTAAGGAAACTTGAGGAACCTCGTCGCAAAGAATAAGTTTAGACCGACCACCGTAAAGAAAGATGCGGCTGCCTGTCATACAGGCAGACCGCGAATAGGAGTACGGTG
>JAIRQD010000191.1:0-6809 GCA_031256655.1 Treponema sp. | reverse complement strand
GGATTACATCAACCGCATTTTCGACAATTTCACGGAGCTTCACGGCGACCGCTGTTTCGGCGATGATTCCGCTGTTGTCGGCGGGCTTGCGTTCCTCAACGGTCAGCCTGTGACAGTTACCGCCCACCAGCCGGGGCGCACGCTGCAAGAAAACGTTATGCGCAATCACGGAATGGCGCATCCGGAAGGTTACCGCAAAGCGCTGCGTCTGGCAAAACAGGCTGAGAAGTTTCAGCGGCCGGTGATCACTTTTGTTGACACGTCCGGGGCGTATCCTGGGCTTGGCGCTGAGGAGCGCGGCATTGCCGAGGCAATCGCCCGCAACTTAAAAGAGTTCAGCCAGCTTAAAACGCCTATTGTGTGCATCATCATCGGAGAAGGTGGCTCAGGCGGTGCGCTTGGTATTTGCGTGGGCGACAAAATCTATATGCTTGAAAACGCCATTTATTCAGTCATCAGCCCGGAAGGGTGCGCGTCAATTCTTTTGCGCGATGCAACCAAAGCAAAAGACGCGGCGGCGATGCTGCGTATCACCAGCGGGGATCTTCTTGCGTTTAACTTGATTAACGGTGTAATAAAAGAAGCCACTGGCGGCGCACACGCTGATATGGACGTTACGGCAAAGACAATTAAAGAGACGATTGTCAACGCATTGGCGGATTTGCAAAAACACAGTTCATCAGTGCTGGTTCGTTACCGTAACCAAAAGATTTTAAAAATGGGAAGCTGGAAAGAAAGCTAAAAAATATGGGGCTGTCTTTAGTGTCCTGTAATATGCAGGAGCAGGACACTAAAATTATCAGACAGTTCTATATTCCGTCCCAAGTGGGAAGGCGCTTTTCAAATGCCCGGGTTAGTACAGCCTTGGAAAGCGTCTTTGCCTGCTCAAGCGATGTGTTATCAAGTGTAAAACGCGCAAGTGATTCGGGGGGAAGGTTCTCTATCCTGTGAAGCCACAGTCGCGCTCCGGGGCTTACCTTAATTGGCTGCCTGAGCGATGTCGGCAGTGAATACTCATCTTCCCCCTGCGAACAGTCACCGCACAAGAGCGTTTGGTTTGCGGCATGGAAATGAAGCGGTTCGTTACGAGGTGTTTGGTTTCCGCAAGCGGCGCAGGCGGCAAGATCGGGGCGTATGCCGAGTATGTCTGCCCAGTGCCACAGGAAGTAAACTCCAAGACGGGTGCAAAGCGCGGCATCCGCCCCGGCAATGCCGTCAAGGACACCTGCCGCCAGTCTTGCCGCTGTCTGCCAATTTCCACCGCCGCCTGAGGATTCAAGGATCGTTTGCGCAACTGCATCGGCTGTCATGACCCGCTCGTACAGTTCCCGTATGCCTTGCCGGTACGAGCGCACGTCAAAGTCGCTTACTTTGCGGGAATCGCGCACCGGGTCATGGTATACCCAGAGCGTGCCTTCGTGGAAAGGCGCAACACGGGAACGCAGGCGGCTTTTTGGCCCGCCAAAAACGGTTGCCTTGACAATACCCTCTTCGGCGGTAAGAAACCAGGTTTCGCGGTTGGACTCGCCTGATGCTTTTACGCGAAGGGTCAGAGCGGTGTAGGTTATGTTGCGGGGCATCGGCTTGCATGATACAGGAAAAAGGCGAATTTGCCAAGCCAAACACAGTTCCGGCACAGCGAAATCAACTTTCAATTAAGCTTTCGTGGCATATTTGCACGTTTTCCTTGCTTTTTTCGCCAAATTCCGCTATATCTCATGGATACGCAAGGAGCGAGTTATGGCAGAACGCACCATGGACAACATTCCTTCAGTCCCGGGCAGATGACTCGGATAGAGTTTGACACGTATTCGGTGTACAACTTCGCTGACTTCTTTTACGATAGCCATAACTGACATATCCAGCCTCCTGGCATCAAGATAATTTAGCTCATATGAGCCCGATATAATATATGTATTTTTGCCCGGTTTGTCACAAGTAAAGTAATGAATTTGAAAATTATTTCAGGGGCGAACTTCAACCTTTCCATCTGCCCTGCCGATAAAAACCTGCGGAACCAGCTTGCGGTTGAAGGGACCTGTGAAAAAGCCATTTTCCACTACACCGGGGATACGGTTTATTTCCGCCTCAAGTGCAACGGGGTTTATCGCGGTTTTGAAGCGCATATCCAAAAGCAAATTTCCGTTGTCGGTGATAACAGGACCGGCTTTGCGCACCGCTTCCCGAAGCACAACATCCGCGTTCAGCTTTTGTAAAACACCTGTTACAGGAACCCGTGCGTCAGGGACAACTTCCACAGGAAGCGGAAAGGCAAGCCCTAAGTTTTCCACCAGCTTTGATTCATCCACAACGATTGCATAAAAAGCCGATGCATACGCCACGATTTTCTCCAACAAAAGCGCGCCGCCGCCGCCTTTTAAAAGCCTGTTTTCAGGGTCAACTTCGTCAGCGCCGTCAATCGTGAGATCCAGTTCCCCGCCAATTTCAGAAGAATTAAGCGTGAAAAGCGGGATTTTCCATTTCTCGCATTCCATCGCGGTTTGAAAACTTGTAGGTACGGCGAGTATGTTTTTAAGTTCGCCTTTTGCTAAAAGCTCACCAATTTCGCGCACAACAAGAACCGCCGTGGAGCCGCTTCCAAGCCCAAGCTTCATGCCGCTTTTTACCAGTTTCTGCACCGCGGCTTTCGCGGTTATCTCTTTAATAGCCTGTTGTTCCATGTTTCTGCTCCTCTGCTTTCACTCCCCGTTTGGCTTTTCAATCTCAACTCGTGAGATCAGCGATGGGGGAAATTCTTTATTCACAAAGCACGTATAATGATGACGGAACTGGCGCACAAGCATATCATTGCCGTCAAGAACCCTGCATCCTGAAGCCCCCGCCCTTTTAAGCAAGGGCGTTTTTTCAGACCGGCAAACAATATCCATCACCGTTTCGCGACCGGAGAATTTATAAAAACTTACCGGGTCAGCATCAGCATCAGGCGGCATTCCTGCCGAACTTGCCTGAATTATCAGGTTTGAGTATTTCTCAATACGTTTGATGCTGTGACTGTCCAGCGCCGCCCACGCAAAGCGGTACGGTTCGGCAAGTAACCGCGCTTTTTCAGCCGTCCGGTTAAGAATAAGCGCCTTTCCTTTCAAGCGGTGCACTTCGCCAGCGATTGCACGCGCGGCTCCTCCTGCGCCAATTATGGTCACTTTTTGGCGGCGCAAATCATTACGCTTTATAAAAGCCAAAAGTGATTCGGAAAACGCCGCCGCATCCGTGTTGTGCCCGCTCCAGCCTGATACGCCGCGCACAAATAAATTGCACGCACCGCTAGCCCGCACTTCTTCTGATTTGTAATTTAAGTACGAAAGCGCCTTTTCTTTGTTTGGCATTGTAACGGAAAACCCTGAAATGCCGATTTCTTCGGCAAAACTTACCATAGAGTGAAGTGAGTCCGCCGGAATAGGCACATGCACCGCATCAATTTGTTCTATGCCGAATATTGTATTAAAAAACCTTGAAGGCGAAGAAACATTAAACTGATTATCAGTGGATGCGAATATTTTCGTGTCAGGCGTGATCTGGTGAAAACGGTACAGTTCTGACAGTTCCTTTGGGTCAAGTTCGCCGCCGCTATTGAGGGATTGTGCATTGCCCGGGGAGGCGTAGCTAAAAAGCGATCCGAAGCGCTTTGCAAGAATATTTGGGGCGGCGGCATATTCACCCATGCAATAAAATATCTTGTCGGTGTTACCTGAATCATTAAACGCCCGATACACTTTTCTCATATCCGAAAGATTTCCGGGCGTTAATGCGGCTTTCACTATCTCATCTCCCACTTGCCTTAGTTTTTTGACCTTTGCCGCCACATCATCATCCACCCCGGTCAGGTTATACCACGAGCGGATAATGCGCGTTCCAAAAGCGCGCGCCACTTCTTCAAGGCTTGGTACGTTGAGATCCTCCTCAAGATCAACATAAGCGAAATTGCGCCGCCTGTCGGCATCGGCGTATGCAAGCCCGTTTGCAAGCAGCGTTATACGGGAGCCTTCTCCGCTGACAAATTTGCCGCCGTCAATGTTACGCCGTATTGCGAGGATAACGGGAATGCCCGCCATTTCAGGAAAACGCCTGATGAGAAAGCGCTCGTCGGGGAGAAGGCAATCAACACGCAATTCGGCAACGTCAGCAAAGGAACGGTATCGTTTTAGTGTTTCAAGATTTTCGCTGAGGGTTTGACCTGTCAGACAAAGACATATTTTCCCCATTCGAAATTATCTGGCGCCTTAAAGATCGGAACGATAAATGAAAATCGACTGCACTCGTCCTGCGCTGTCAATATCCCACCTGAGCATCAGCGGCCAGGGCGCTATGTGCAGGGGGTAAAAAATCGAACTGCCCTGCGGCACAGCGTTTGCTCCCATAACCAACCCAACCAAACCGCTTAAATCTCCCACGTTTATTCCCCGCAAAGACCGGACACCAATTTGCCATACACGGTATTCGTATATGTAAAAATCACCGTGATCGTATACAAAAACCACATCGTCCTGCCACGTTTCAACACCTCTGGCGGCGTGTACGCTGCGCGGAACTCCAAAGCGGCCAATAAGCTCACTTATGGTAAGACCTACAAGCATCGCAGGCTCATCCGCCCAAACGCCCGATGGCACTTGAGCGCCGGCCGGAAGCCTGCACAGCACAAACACAATTAACATCAGCCTGATTTTAGATTTTAACAAGCGCATAGTACACTGTACATTATGGGTAAAGGGCGCTTCAAGTGCCGTGCGGCAGCAAGTGCTGCTAATTAAAATTTAGCTTTTTACTATTGAATCCCCAATTGAATGGAATTATGATTTAATTAACATAAACAGCTTTTTCTTTACAACAGAGGAGTTTAAAAAAATGAAGTTGAATGTAAAAATGAGCATCATTATGATAGGCATTGTGGCAACAATTGTGACAGGAATAGCGTTAATCCTTATAAGGGAGGCTTCAAACATAAGTTTGGATGCCAGCAGGCGAGGACTTGTTTATCTGGCTGTTCAACAGACTGAATATTGGCAGGGGCGTATGGATGGGCACATGAGAATGCTCAGAACACTGTCAAACATCATGGAAGATTACGATCACATAGCTGCAGGGGACAGGCGTGATCTTTTTGATAGTATGCTGCGCGGCGTAATTTCCGCGAATCCCAGCATTCTTGATATGTACACGGTTTGGCGTCCAAACGCGGTTGACGGTATGGACGCTGAATTTATCGGAAGAACAGGTTCCACACCAACCGGACAATACGCTATTGCCTTTACAAGGGAAACAGGCGAGATTACAGCCAGGACAAGCATAGATGTGGAAGGAACGATAGCATTTCTGGACGGGCTTACCGGAACACGGCTTGTTAATCGCGTGGAGAGGGTGGAACCTCCCATTCGCAGAATGGTAGAAGGGCGTAGTGTTTATGTGGTAAGGCTAATGGTTCCGGTTGTCAGTCAGCATACCAATGAGGTTATAGCCGGGGTTGGACTCTTTATTATCACCGATACGGTTCAACCGGCTTTAATTCAGAGTATGAACGCACACGAAGAAATTTCAGCAATGGCGATATATTTTAACAACGGCTTCGTTCTTGCGCACTTTGTACCTGATCGCGTAAACGGACTTATTACCGAAGTGGATACTTTTTATGGGGACATTCTTGAAGACGTAGTCAATACGGTAAAAACCGGCGGCGATTTTCAGGGGAGCGCGTTTTCTGTTGCGCTGAACACAGATCTGGAACTTGCCATTGCATCTCTTAACATCGGTCGTTCAGAAATGACCTGGTCTATAATGGTCGGTGCAACACATGAGCAGGTTTTGGCCGAAGTGCGTTATATAACCAGATTCACAACAATTCTTGCAATAATTTCAATCGCGGTGGGCGCTGTGGTGATCTTTTTCTTCTTGACCAAAGCAATCCGCCCGATAGTCAACGTGGCGGAAACGCTTAAGGACATTTCTGAAGGCGAAGGCGATCTTACACGCAGAATCCACGCCAACTCAAAAGACGAGATTGGTGATCTGGCAAAGTACTTTAACCTCACGCTTGAAAAGATAAGAACCCTTGTTTTGAACATCAAAAATGAGACATTAAAGTTATCTGACCTTGGCGGAATGTTAACTTCAAGCATGACGGAAACTGCGGCCGCCGTCAACGAAATTAACTCCAATGTTCAAAGCATTAAAGGCCGTGCCATAACCCAGAGTGAATCGGTGAGTCAGACAAACACAACAATGGGACAGATCACAGTCAACATAGACAAACTGAACGGGCACGTTGAGCGGCAAAACGCAAGTGTTTCAAGCTCATCTTCGGCAATTGAGGAAATGCTTGCAAACATCCAGTCAGTAACACAGACTCTCGTAAGAAACGGTCAAAATGTGCAGGAGCTTACGGAAGCCTCTGACTCAGGGCGCAACGGATTGCAGGAAGTCGCATCCGACATAAAGGAAATCGCCCGCGAATCTGAAGGGCTTCTGGAAATCAACTCGGTGATGGAGAATATCGCCAGCCAAACAAACCTTCTTTCAATGAACGCCGCAATCGAAGCCGCCCACGCGGGAGAAGCGGGCAGAGGCTTTGCGGTTGTAGCGGCGGAAATCCGCAAACTGGCGGAAAACTCAAGCGAGCAGTCAAAGACAATCAGCATTGTGCTCAAAAAAATCAAAAGCTCCATCGACAAGATCACCCGCTCAACAGACAACGTGCTCACCCGCTTTGAAGCCATCAACTCAAGCGTAAAAACCGTAGTTGATCAGGAAACCAACATCCGTCATGCGATGGAAGAGCAAGGCGAAGGAAGCAAGCAGGT
>JAIRQD010000152.1:0-12964 GCA_031256655.1 Treponema sp. | reverse complement strand
CGTCAATTCGCGTCAACTGCGGCCGAAAATGAAAATTCATATATTACCCTCCCAAGTAATTTGTTATGTTGCTACTTATCTGCTTCCTATCTCCAGAGCGCGCTGAAACATAGCCTTTGCGCCTTCAATCACGGCGGCGTTTGCCTCGTACGCGCGGGACGCTGAAATCATGTCAACCATTTCGCTTACGATGTCAACATTGGGCATTTCAACATAACCCTGCCTCGGTCCGCTCTGTATCGCGTCCGGGTGATTTGGGTCGAATACAAGACGCGGCGGCGTGATACGATCCGGCTGTATTTCAACAACACGAACGCCCTGCCCCACACCGTTGTCCAGGCCCTGCGGCAAAAACGGTGAGTTCCAAAACGGCGTGTCCACTCTGGGGCGGAGCACCACCCTGCTTCTCCTGAACGGGCCGCCTTCATCGGTACGCGTAGTGTTGGCGTTCGCGATGTTATCGGCAATGACATCACTCCAAAGCCGCGTGGCTGTCATCCCTGAGGAAGCGGTGTTAATCGCGGTAAAAAGTCCCATACGTTACCTCCCCTAGCCCCTTGCGACCATGTTTATCTGGGCAAACTCAAACGTTGTCATTTGCGAAAGCAGGATATACCGCATCTGGTTTTGCAACAGCAGGTTGAACTCATGGTCGGGATCAACATTGTTGCCGTTGTTGTCTGTTTGTGTCAGGAAGTCAAGCACGCGGCGGGGCTGCACTTCGCGGTGATCCATAGGCTGAAAGTTGGAAATGTGGTTCTGATGTGTCTGCCGCAATTCCAGAACAGGTCTATTCCGCTGCGAATCAAGCGCCCTGCCAAGCTGGCTTTCAAAGGTAACATCGGTGCGCTTGAAATTGGGCGTATTCACGTTGGCGAAGTTATTGGCGTGTACTGCCTGACGCAGAGTCGCCGTACTCATCGAGCGGTGCAACAAGTCAATCGTCTGGTTAAAACTATTGTTTCCAATCATGGTAATCCTTTATCTCCCTATCTAAATCATCGGTAAAGTCACCACATATTTTAGCTAATTTCACAATATGTACCTTCCCAAGTCTTGATCCTTTACAAGCGCTTTCAGTTTCTCGTCAACGTACTCAACCGTAATTGGCACTTTGGCGGGACTTATGTCAGGGGCTTCAAAGGAAAGCTCTTCCAAAAGGGCTTCCATTATGGTGTGCAGGCGGCGCGCACCAATGTTTTCGATGCGGGAGTTGACTTCCGCCGCAAGCTCTGCAAGGTGGTCGATGGCCTCTGGGGTGAAGTGAATATCCACGCCTTCAGTCGCCATAAGCTCCACGTACTGTTTGGTGAGCGCGTTTTTCGGTTCAGTGAGGATTCGCAGAAAGTCTTCTTTGCCAAGTGAATCCAATTCCACACGAAGGGGGAAACGACCTTGAAGCTCCGGTATAAGGTCGGAAGGCTTGGCGAGGTTAAACGCACCAGCGGCGATAAAAAGGATGTGATCGGTGTTCACAGGTCCCCACTTGGTGTTGACAGTCGCGCCTTCCACTATAGGCAGTATATCGCGCTGAACGCCCTCGCGCGAAACGTCAGGGCCGCCCCTGTCACCCTTTACGGCAATTTTATCGATCTCATCGATAAAAACGATGCCTGTTTCTTCCACGCGCTGGCGGGCTTCATCGCTTACACGGTCACGGTCTATAAGTTTCTCCGATTCTTCGGCGATGAGAATTTCGCGCGCCCGTTTTACCGTGACCACTTTTTTCTTTTTGTTGCCGCCGCCAAAAAAGCCCGCAATCCCTGAAAGACTCGCTTCAATGTCTTCCATGTTGCCGCCCATCATTTCAAACGCGGGAATCTGCGGGTTCTGGCTTACAGACACTTCAACAGTTTTTTCTTCAAGCTTCCCGTCACGCAGCATAGTCCTGAATTTTTCCCGCGTCGGGTTGGGGGCGGCTTCCGCATCATGAGCTTCCCCGTGCGTTTCATCGTGTGCGTCAGCGTGGTAGCCGTGAGTCTCATCATGTTCTCCCTGCTGGTCGCCCTGCGGATTATCTTCACCATGCTGCCCTTGCTGGGTTGAAGCTCCGCCGGAAGCTCCGTGGGGAATGCCAATTTGTATTGCCGCTCCCATAAAAGAAGTGCCGTGGTTTCCACCGGACGGCGGAATGGAAAACGTTCCCATTGGGCGCACCACAGGTCCGTTATTTGGTTTTGACTTTGGGCGCTTGCCGGTGCCCGGAAGCAGGAGATCCAAAAGCGCTTCTTCGGCGCGTTTTTCAGCTTCCATCGTGATGGCTTCCTGCATTTCAAGTTTTCCCATTTGAACACCCGCCGCCATAAGATCGCGGATCATCGACTCCACATCCCGCCCGACATAACCGACTTCGGTGTACTTTGTCGCCTCAACTTTCACAAACGGCGATCCTGCAAGTTTTGCAAGGCGGCGGGCGATTTCGGTTTTCCCGACTCCTGTCGGTCCTATCATAAGAATATTTTTGGGCGTAATATCCTCGCGCAGTTCAGCGGTTATTTTAAGGCGGCGCATCCTGTTACGCAAAGCAACGGCAACCGCCCTTTTGGCTTTTTTCTGCCCTACAATGTATTTATCAAGCTTGTCCACAATTTCCCGTGGGGTAAGGCGGTCAAGGTTCTCTGTGTTTTTTTCTTTTTTCTCTTTCATCGATTCATGCTCCTCCGATGCTCCTCGTTATAACTCCACATTAAGCTTCCAGTTCCTCTATTACGATCTGGTCGTTTGTATACACACAAATATTCCCCGCTATGCGCAGCGATTTTTCGGCAATCTCCCTTGCCGAAAAACTTGACCCGTCAAGAAACGCAAGGGCTGCGGCAAACGCGTAATTGCCGCCGGAACCGATGGCAAGCGCGTCTTCGGCAGGCTCTATGACATCTCCGGTTCCTGAAATAAGCAGGGTTTTGCTTTTGTCGGCAACCAAAAGCATCGCTTCAAGGCGGCGCAATGCCCTATCGGTGCGCCAGTCTTTGGCAAGCTCAACGGCGGCGCGTGTGAGATCTCCTGAATACTCTTTGAGCTTCGCTTCAAAGCGGTCAAAGAGTGTGAAAGCGTCAGCCGTTGCACCTGCAAAGCCGCAGAGGACTTTGTTGTCGTTAAGCCACCTGACTTTGCGGGCGTTGTTTTTCATCACCGTGCTTCCAAACGTTACCTGCCCGTCACCGGCCATCGCCACTTTTCCTTCACGGCGCACCGCTAAAATGGTTGTGGCGTGGAATTTCATTTCGTCCATATCTTTTCCTTTTTCCCCCCGTGCGGGTGGGCGCTGTTGTAAACATTTTTAAGCCGCTCCATATCCACATGCGTGTAACGCTGCGTGGTGCTTATGCTGGTATGACCAAGCAGCTCCTGCACCACCCGCACATCGCAGCCGGCGTTGACCATGTGCGTGGCAAACGAGTGACGCAGCAAATGGGGGTAAATGTTTTTCCCAAGCCCCAAACGCCTGGAGTATTTTGAGATTATCCAGCGGACACCCGGAACGGAAATGCCCGCTCCTTTAAGGCTTATAAAAACCTTGTCTGTGGGGCGCTCATCTTTAACGCGCGTATTCCGCACGGAAAGATACACCCTTAACGCTTCCTCCGCTTCTTCTGAAAAAAACACTCGGCGTTCTTTGCCGCCCTTCCCTATGATGCGGGCGCCTGAAAAATCACGCTCCATGCAGGTAAGGGAAAGACTTACCGTTTCGGAGACACGAAGCCCGCCTGAATACATGCAAAGGATGAGCGCCTTATCGCGTTCCGGCCACAGGATGTCTGACTTTTCAGTAAGCTCCTGAAACTCAAACATTTCTGTTTCCCACAGAAACGAAGGCAGGGTCTTGGGTGTTTTCAGGTTGCGCAGCTCCGCGGCAGGATCATCGCTTCGGTAAGCAAAACGCATCATCCAACGGTAAAAACCGCGTATCGAAGACAGCGCGCGGTTTACGCTCACCGAAGCTGCGCCTTCCGCGGATAAGTCGGCGATAAAGCCGCGCACTTCATTAGGTGCCGCTGTTTCGGGGGAGAAATCGTGGTTGGCGCAGTAAGCGGCAAAATGCTCCAGATCACGACGGTATGCTTCAGATGTGCGGACGGACACGCCGCGCACGTTTGAAAGATAAGCCAGGTATTCGTCCACTTTTTTTTTCGCATTATTCATCATCAAGCGAATCCTTATCATCTTCATCGAACGCGGCGGAAACAGCGCTTTCGCCGGATAAGCTTTCTGCGGCTGTTGGGACTTCCTCTGCCGGCACATAACCGCATTCGGGGTTTATGCAAGCCTTGCGCTCTCCGTTCCGTTTGTCGCTTTTTTCCACGAGGAACTGACCGCATTTGGGGCAGTCTTCGTTTACAGGCTTAAAGTGGCTTATGAAGTCGCATTCGGGGTAATTTGTGCAGCCGAAGAATTCCTTGCCCCTGCCGCGGGTTTTCCGCGCCACAATGTCGCCGGTACATTTGGGGCATTTGGCAAGCGGAATGGACTTTGTATTGCGGCATTCGGGAAAGCCCGAACAGGCAAGGAAAAAGCCAAATCGCCCAAGTTTTTTCATCATCTGCCTGTCGCACTTTTCGCATTTATAGTCGGTTACTTCATCAAGCGTTCCCTTAAACGATTCGAGGTTTTTACTCACTTCCTCAACCCTGTCCCGGAACGGCGACCAAAACTCGCGTATCATGTCAGGCCAATGAACCGAGGCATCTTCCACTTCATCAAGCTTGGTTTCCATCGAAGCTGTAAACCCAGCGTCAACAACGTGCGGGAAGTTTTCCACCAAAAGCTCATTTATCATACGCCCCAAAAGCGTGGGCACGAGTTGTTTGTTGGAGCGTGTAACGTAGTATCGATCCAGCAAAACCGAAATGATGGGAACATAAGTGGACGGCCGCCCGATTCCTTTTTCCTCAAGCGTCTTTACAATGGAAGCGTCCGTGTAGCGGGCAGGCCCCTGCGTAAAATGCTGCGCCGGGCGGAACTGGTCAATCGCCACTTTGTCGCCTTTTTTCAGCGAAGGAAAGGACGTGCCTTTTTCGTCTTTGGAAGCAAGGAGCTTCATCACCTTGTAAAAACCTTTCTCGATAATTTTCGTGCCGGCGATGCGGAAGATTCCGTCAGCCACAGAAATATCGGCGCTCACGGTTCTTGTGCGGGCGTTGTTCATCTGGCTTGAGACAAAGCGCTCCCAGATAATCGTGTAAATCTTTAACTGGTCTTTTGTAAGATGCTCTTTTATTTCATCAGGCGTATAATTGACAAACGTCGGGCGTATTGCCTCGTGCGCGTCCTGCGCCTTTTTCCCCATAGAATATTCGTGCGGTTTTTCAGGCAAGTCACCCGGATATTTCTCACCTATCCATGCGCGCAGTTCATCCATCGCGCTTTGCGAAATACGCACGGAGTCAGTCCTCATGTAAGTGATAAGCCCGACGCGGGAACTGCCGAGATTTACCCCTTCGTAAAGCTGCTGGGCAATCTGCATGGTTTTTCGGCTGGTAAAACCAAGGCGGTTGGCGGCAGTCTGCTGGAGCTGGGAAGTGGTAAACGGCGGACGGGGCTTGACGGTTTTTTCAGTTTCCCGTATTTCAGTGACTTCGCATTCGCCGTTTTTAATCAAGTCTATGATTTGGCGGACTTCCTGCTCGTTTTTCAGTTCAGGCTTAACGCCTCCCCAAAGCACAAGCTGCGCTGTGTACGAAAGGCGGCCAACTTTAAAATCCGCCTCAAGCGTCCAGTATTCGGCGGGAATAAAAGCCTGAACTTCCTTTTCCCGCTCGCATATCAGGCGCAAAGCCACAGACTGAACCCGCCCTGCCGAAAGCCCGTTTTTCACTTTCTTCCACAAAAGCGGCGACAGGTTGTAACCGACAAGCCTGTCAAGCACGCGGCGGGCTTTTTGGGCGTTCACTTTCGCCTCGTCAATGGGAGCGGGATGCTCAACGGCGGAGCGAATCGCGCCAGGCGTAATTTCGTTAAACGCAATACGCTGAATGGGAACCTTGTCCGTTTTCGCAGAAATCGCGTTTTTCAAATGCCACGCAATCGCCTCGCCTTCACGGTCGTTATCACTTGCAAGTAACACGGTGCCGGCCTTCTTCGCATCCGTTTGAAGCTCCTTTAGAAGTTTCGCCCTGCCACGCACGGTGATGTATTCAGGCTCAAAGTTCTGCTCCACGTCTATGGCAAGACGGGACTTTGGAAGATCGATTAAATGCCCCATCGAGGCTTTCACCGTATAAGACGGCCCCAGATATTTTTCGATGGTCTTTGCCTTAGCAGGCGACTCAACGATAACAAGAATTTTTTTGTCCAACGCTTTGACTTTCGCTGTCTTTTTGGCGCGCGGTTTTTTCCCCGCATCGGATTCAACATCAAGTGTTTGTTTTGCTTTTACCGCCATTATCTTAGTTCCTCACAATGTAATTCCACATCTATGCCAAATTGTTCGGCGAGCGAAGATGCCAATAGATTTCCCGCCGTCGCCGTCCGCGTATTTGATGTAACACATAAACGCGCACCTGCATCCTCTGTTTCAGCCTTCATTTTGGTGACAAGCACATTCCACTCCGCAAGCACATCTTCCGCCGAGTTAATAACCTGAGCGCCTTCTTCGGCAAGGACTTTTGTCCCAGCCCCGCGCGGCAAGGAAAGCCCCGCAGAATCCACCCACAGATCCCTTCCCTGCTCCAGTGCAAACTTCGCCGTAATAAGCGCCCCTGATTTTTCAGGCGCCTGCACGATGATCGTTCCCCTTGCCAGCGCGGAAATTATCCTGTTGCGGGCGGGGAAGTTTCCCTTGAAAGGCTGGGTTCCCGGCGGGTATTCTGACAAAAGCGCGCCGCCTGTTTCCAAAAGCCTTCGGGCAATGTCCCTGTTTGACGCCGGATATACGCAGTCCACTCCCGAACCGAGCACGGCGAAAGTCCGCGCATTGCCGTCTATGTTTCCGCGGTGCGCCATAGCGTCAATTCCAAGCGCAAGCCCTGAAACCACCGAAAGCCCCGCCTTGCCAAACTCAAGCCCCAGCCTGTACGCTTGACGGGAGCCTTGAGAATCGGGCTTTCGCGTCCCCACAATCGCCACCAGCGGCTTTTCCGGGTCAGGAAGCGTTCCCCTGAAAAAGAGCACAGACGGCGGATCATAGATTTCCCGCAGCAGCGGCGGGTACTCATCATCCCGCCACGAAACCTGCCTCACGCCGCGGTCAAAGACCGCCGCATCAGCTTCGGCTTGCGCGCGGATGCCATCCATCGTCCAGCCCCTGCCTTTCAGATGCCTTCCGATAATGTTTTCAATGTCCTTCTTAGAAAGTAACGAAAAATCGCCCTCTTTGTCAAATTTTTTCTGTAGTTCGATGCGCTCACGTCCCTTGAGATTGGGAATGCGGCAGATCATCAAATCAAGCAAAGCTGTCGTTTTACCACCACCCATGCATACGCCTCATTACAATTTCACGGTTATTTTGCGCGTCCTGGCGCGTTTGCGGATCCCTTGTCTGCGCAATTATGCGGTCAAACATCGCAATTGAAGAATGAAACTCATCAATCATATAAAAAGCCCTGGCAAGTACAAACATCGCGTCAAGATCGCCTGGTGATACATCAAGCACGCGCTGGAGATGCACAATCGCCTCTTCAGGGCGGTTAAGATCGAAAACATAAAGCTCCCCTAAGCTAAAACGCGGGCGGATGTAGCGCTCATCCAATTCTATCGCGCGCAAGAACGCATCTTCGGCAAGCTGAAAGTGCATAATTCTATCAGTCATATCGCGGCCAGGGAAAACGTGAAAAGATTTTGCCGTAATAGCCGCGGAAACACCGGTGTGAAAATGGAGGATGGGATCTTCAGGAGCAAGATCGATGGCATGGGCAAATGCCTGTAGCGCGTCAGAGTGCAGACCTTGCTGCTGTAAGCGAATGCCGAGGAACATCCAGTAATTCGCGTTGCGCGCCGCCGCGGCAACGTGGCGTTCGATGCGCCGCTCGTTAGCGGCGATTGAGCGGCGAAGTTCGGTAACCGCGTCAGGGCGCGCCCATCTGCCTGCTCCGTGGGCGACGATCTGCTGGGCAAATTCTGTCCGCCGCCCGTGCCTAGTGTAAATTGTGTAGGCGGCTATGGAGAAAACAACCAGTGTAAAAATAAAAATGCTGATGGCAGGGATTCTGGGAAGTTTCCCCGGGGGCTTCCCTTGGATCTTCCTGTTGGCTGGTTTTTTTTTTGCTCCGCTGTTTGGCTTTGTGGTATGCTGTGTCATGGGCGTCCACTCCGGCTTTTTAGTTTTGGCATATACTTTCTGTGATTGTCTTTTAAGCGATTTTCGGCTATGTGAGTGTATATTTGGGTGGTGGCAATTTCTGAATGCCCAAGCAATTCCTGCACAGAACGCAAATCCGCCCCTCCCGCCAAAAGTTCTGTCGCAAAGGTGTGGCGCAGTGTATGGAGCTTGCTATTTAATCCCGCCTGCATAGCCAGGGTACAATAATTTTTCCATATTCCTTTGCGGGAAAGCCGCCGCCCTGCCCTGCTTACAAAAACCGCCTTGCTTGTGCGCCTGCCCAAAAGTTTCAGGCGGGCTTCTTCCATGTAACGCCTTAGCCAATGCGCCGCGTCTGGACCGAAAATCACCAGCCGCTCTTTGCCACCCTTGCCGCAAACACGCGCCAAATACTTGGAAAGAAAAAGCGCATCGGTGGTAAGCGTCACCGCCTCGGATATTCGAAGCCCCGCCGAATACAACAGTTCATACAGCGCCCTGTCCCGTATTCCAAAAGCGGTATCTGTTTTTAAAAGCGATAACAAGCGGTCAACGTCTTCTTTGCGGTGAACATCAGGAAGCCTGTCTGTGCGGCGGGGCGACTGCAAAAGCCTCACCAAGTCCGATAAATCCGAAGCGCCGCCCGGATTCAAGCGACCGTTTGAATCCATAAAACGAAAAAAAGAGCGCAAGGCGGAAATCGCCTTTGCCGCTGAACGGGAATTTATACCGTCACAGGTTCTGCGGTATTCAAGGTAAGCGATGATGTCCTTGAGACCTGTCACTTTCCCGAATAAAAGCTTACCTTCCGCGCGAACGCCCAACGTTACGAGAGCGACCGCTTCATCGTAAGCGACCGCTTCATCGTAAGCGACCGCTTCATCGTAAGCGACCGCTTCATCGTGAACGACCGCTCCACAATGAGCGTCATGCCAGTCCAAAAACTTGCCAATCTCAAGATGATACGTCTCGGCGGTCAAAGGCGAACGGCGCTCCAGCGCGATAAGGTGAGAATTGTAGCTTTTTATTATGGCCTTCTTATCCACAGCATCCCTTTCAGGTGGACTGCGCCTGACCTAAACCGGAGGATGAAAAACTGACGAACGTGCGATCCCGAATCACTGTCGGTACGTCCAAATCCTCGTTGGTATATCGGTACTCTTCCCGCTTGTCCCTGCGCGGAAGAAAATCCTTGCCGCCCCCCGGCGAACCAAGTATATCGGCAAGTTCATCGCCTGAAATCATTTCGCTTTTTACAGGGCGAACCAGCTCAAGGCGGTGCGGTGTTGCTTCAGCGCAGAAACCGCTTGCGATAAGCGTTACCCTAATCTTGTCGCCAAGAGTCGGGTCAAAGTACATCCCCGGAATTATGAGGGCGTCTTTGTCCATGTCCGCTGTTATGCGCTCCACAATATCCTTGTACTGGATAAGGGGGAGGTCTTCGTTTCCTGCCACATAAATCAGCGCCCGTTTTGCCCCTTTGATGGAAGTGTCTTCCAAAAGCGGATTGTCAAGAACGCCTGAAACCGCGTCATCCACCCGGTTCACTCCTGAACCGTACCCTATTGCCATAATCGCGTCTCCCTGATCGCGCATGACTGTTTCGGCATCGGCAAAGTCGATGTTGATAAAGCCCGCCTCAATAATGCTGTCAGAAATCCCCTGCACGCCTTGGCGCAATACGTCATCGGCCTTGCGAAACGCTTCACGGGCGGGAGTTGTGTTATCCACGTTGCTGATGAGCTTCTGATTGGGAATGACTATGAGCGTGTCCACGGCCTCCCGCAGCTTTTCAATACCTTTTTCGGCAACCCCCGCGCGGTAACTAAGTTCAAAATCAAAGGGCTTTGTCACAACCGCAACAGTCAGGGCTTTCTGATCTTTTGCGACTTGGGCAATAATCGGCGCGGAACCTGTGCCTGTTCCCCCGCCCATGCCCGCGGTGACAAAAACCATGTCCGCTCCTTCCAGCACTTTAGCAATTTGATCCCTGTCCTCAAGCGCGGCTTTTTCGCCGACCTCAGGCATTCCGCCCGCACCTTTGCCGCCGGTGATCTTGCCGCCGATTTGCACTTTCACATCAGCCTTGCTTTTTTCCAAATGCTGCGCGTCAGTGTTAATCGCGATGAATTTCACGCCCTTAATGCCGCACTCGATCATCTCGTTCACAGCATTACATCCGCCGCCGCCGGCTCCGACAACCATGATGGATACCGGTTCCTGCGACATTGCCTGTTCGTTCAAAACTTCAAAATTCATGATCCCCTCCCGAATCACTTGCTGTTTGTTCCAAAACCGTTCAGGTTTCAGAAGCGCCAAATACAACCGTTTTGAAAATCCCACTTCTCAAAACAGCGGACGATTGAGCTTGTTGCAAAACTTTAGTCAGTTTTGCAACAAGCTCTAAAAAAACTCATTTTCAAACCATTTTTTCAGTTTGATCCACACAGTGGGTCCTCCCCTGTCTCTGGGTTCGTTTAATGACCCGAAACCGGCTTTAAGCTCACGCTCGTAACCTTCAAGCACAAGCCCTACAGCCGTGGCGTAAGCGGGGTTGCGGTATTCACCGACAAGCCCGCCAACAGACAAGGGAACACCAACCCGCGCAGGAAGGTTAAACACCTGCGAGGCAAGCTCTGACACGCCCAAAAGCTGCGCGCCTCCGCCTGTGAGCACCACGCCGCCACCCAGCGGGCGGGAAAATGTGAGCTTGTCAATTTTTTCTTTGACAAGCTTAAAAGTTTCCTCGACACGGGGGCGTATTATAGCCAAAATTTGCGAACGTGGTATAGCCTGCGGCGCGCGGCCTCCGACACCGGGAACGATGATATCATCATCCCCTTCAAGAAACGGCTCCCAGCAGCATCCTGCTTCAAGTTTAATTTTTTCCGCCGTCTCAAACGAAATGTTTTTGATGATGGAAATGTCGCTTGTAACCTGCGTGCCGCCGGCGGAAATGGTGTGTATCGAATACGGAGCGCCCCCTGAATAAATAAGCACGTTGGTCGTGCCTCCGCCCAAATCAACAAGGGCGACTCCAAGCTCTTTTTCCTCTGGGCTTAACACCGAGCGCCCCGCGGCAAGCGTCTGCAAAATTAAATCCCGCACCCGAAAACCCGCGCGGTTGACGCACTTCACCAAGTTTTGCGCTCCGGTGGTTGAGCAAGTGATGATGTGCACTTCGGCCTCAAGACGCACTCCTATCATGTTAAGCGGATCGATAATGCCGCGCTGGTCATCTACGATGTAACTCTGCGGAATTACTGCAAGCACTTTGCGATCCATGGGGATAAGCACCGCCTGTGCGGCTTCAAGCACCCGCTTTATATCATCGCCACCGATTTCACGCGTCTCGCGGTTTTTGCCTGTTACCGCAACCACGCCGCGCGAATTAATGCCGTCTATGTGGCTTCCGCCGATTCCCGTCCAGCACTCGTGTACTTCCCTGCCGCTCATCATTTCGGCGGCTTCAATGGCCTGGGCAACTGAACGCAAAGTAGACTCGATGTTCACAACAACGCCTTTGCGCAGACCTGTGGAGGGGCAGGTTCCCACACCTGTGATTTCCAGTGAGCCATGATCGTTTACTTCGCCAATTACGGCGCACACTTTGGTCGTGCCTATGTCAAGACCAGCCACCAAAACTTCATTACTCAAAAGGATGCCTCCCTTAGGACATACCAAGCTATACTGGAGCGAAAGTCTATGCTTTCTATTCCGGGCTCTCTGGATGCCAATACATCCACCATTAGAAGAGTATACCGAAGCGTATCTTCATTCAACTCGTTTATGCGCACCCGTATTCTCCTATGAACAGGGTACAGTATCAAATCAAAACCGTCAAAGGGCTGGGGATTAACCCTGATTTCTGAAATTGCCGCAAGCAATTCAGGCGATGTTGTTCCGATATGCTCCAACTGGCGGAAAAATGAGCCAAAAAGCGGCGGAAGCCTCATTCCCAAATACGGGTTTTCAATGGTAATGCCTGAAACGATGGGCAGTTGGCGCGGCTGCTGGAGATGAGCTCCTTCATTCCCGCCAATTCTAAAAATAACCCCGCCATTGTCAAAAAACACAGGAACTGTGCGCCCGCCAATAGTGGCAAAGGAAGCGGCCACAGCGGTGCGCCCTTCAAACACAATTAAAAGCCTGTCAGGAAAATGCCTGAAAACCCGCACAGACTGGATTGTGGGGAAACCGGCAAGAGCCTGTTCCATTGAGCGGGCGTTTGCGCTAAAAAAGGAAGTGCGGGAAGTAATGCCTGCCGCCGCTATCACCTGCTCGCGGTTGATGCCTGAATAACCTGCGATGTCAATTCGTGAAAGCGGCCTGAACGGGGTAATGCCTATAAGCCAGATGAGCTTAACCGCGATAACCAATACGGCAAAAAGTATCAATACTTTGAGGACTTTTTCCATGCGCTTCGGCTCGGAGGCTGCGATTTCTTCTTCAAACATATAGTTATCAGCCATGCTGTGCCTCCCCCGCAAAAGTTTGCCGTGTCATTACCTGTTTTTGTAAAGGTTGATTTTGCGAAAATGTTTTTCGCAAAGCCGGTTTTCGTGAAGTTCTTGAGATATTAACAATGAAGCCTGACATGATAAGCGTGGTGATAAGCGAAGAACCTCCGGCGGAAAAAAACGGAAGCGGAACACCTGTTGCCGGAAGCGCCCCGGAAACCACCGCGATATTAAGCAGCACCTGGGAAACAATCATGGTAACAAGCCC
>JAIRQD010000086.1:0-4167 GCA_031256655.1 Treponema sp. | reverse complement strand
CTGATGTGGCTTTGGGAAACCCAAAGAACTTCGCCCTGCTGTGGGGCGATAAGGGCTACGTTCCCGTTTCGCATCAAAACCACCGTCTGATTTCCCAAACCCAACGCGGCGGCAGGCGGGGAGGGGAGCGCGATTGGCAGGCGGATAATACTTTGATGGACGTTTTCATGCGGGGAATTTGCGTTTTGCAGATTATAGATGATCTCGATATTGTTGTTGGCTGCAAGCAAAAGAATCGCGTGTCCAAGCCCGTTTAGTTCCAGCGGTGTTATGGCTTGCGGCACAGTTCCCAAAGTGAGTGAAAACACGTTACCAAACGGATCAAAGCGCAAAAGCTCCCCGCTTGATTTTACCGCGATTACACCGCCTGCTGTATCAAGAACCGGCGGCAAAGCCAGCGGGCTGTAAAGGCTGAACGACCAGAGCCTGTAACCTGATGCTGTCATCGCGGTGATGCCGCTTGATGTAAACGCAAAAAGCCTTCCGTCCCAGCCAATCAATACCGGCGTTACAAGGGGGCTTCCCAGGTCGGCCTGCCAAAGCTCCCGCCCCACGCGGTTAATCGCGATTAACTGCCCTGAAAGTCTTCCAAGATATGTAGTGCCTTCCCTTGATCTGCTTATGTAAGGGGTGAGCCTTCCGCGTGCAAAAAAGTTCCAAAGCGGCCGCCCCTGTGAGGAAAACGACAGTACGTTCCCGCCGTCCGTTGCCACAACCACAGATTGCACCTGCGCCACAGGCCGCCCTATTGCAACCCCTCCAAGCGCCTGCCGCCACATGGGGGCGTCAGTGCTTGGCGCGTAAATCTCGGCACCTTGGGCAAAAAGCCTGAACGGCAATAAAAAGAGAAGTGTTAAAAAAAGGACAAAACACGGTTTTTTCATACGTTTAATGCGCCATTAACTAATACAATGCAGTTCATGTTTCGGTTACACGCGAAGAAAAAGAGCAAGACTTTCTATGTGGGCAGTCTGCGGGTAAAAGTCATACATAGAAAGCTGACTTAACGTATATGCCCCATTAAGTAAAATGCGGCTGTCGCGCGCCAATGTTGCGGGGTTACACGAAACGTAGGCAAGCACTTTCGGACCATTTTGCGAAAGCCAGGCGGCAAAAGGAGCTGACAAACCGTCACGCGGCGGGTCAAGCGCCATAAAACCCCATTTCTGTTTTTTCCCTTGTTGATTGAGCGTTTTTACCCATGCGGTGTCAGTCAGGGCAAAAAAGCTATGCGCCTTGCCATCACTTGCCTTGCCGCTTTTGGAAAGATTTTCGCGCGCAAGCAAAAGGGCGTTTTTGTTTTCCTCAACCAAAACCGTCTCACAAAAGCCTTCGTGCAAAAAAGCGGCAAAGGTTCCCACCCCGCAATAAATGTCTGCAAAGGGGAGTTTTGGGTCAGCGCTTTTGGCAATCTCTGTCAAATCGGTAATGAGTGATTCAAGCATTGCAGCATTGCTTTGAAAAAAAAGCTTTACGTTTAGTGAAATTTCTTTATCCAAAAGCGAAACGCGTCCTTTTTCATTTTTCCCTTCAACAAGGAATGTATCGCCGTGCGCATACACATTAAACCTGTTTTTCATCGGGTTTTCTTTTATTGGGTTTTCGCCGGCTGCGCCATCAAACGTGCCGTGCCTGAGCGCATTGCGTATTGGCTTGCAGGCAACCGGGCAATCATTAAGCGTAACAACAGCCTGACTTCTTCGCTCCTTAAAACCAAAACCGCCTGTTCCCGTGCCAACGGCGAGGCTGTGAAACTGAAAGCGGTTGCGGTATTCAAATGGCGCACTTTCACGGCATTTTATTTCAGGCACCTTAATTCCGCCAATACGCAAAAATGCTTGTAGAAGTATTTCAGTTTTTGCGCTCAATTGCGCCTTGTAATTCAAGTGCTGAAAGTTACAACCTCCGCACCTGCCGTAAAGCTCACACGCAGGTGGAATCCTTTCAGGTGAAGGTTTTATAACTTCGATAAGTTCCGCATCCGCCCATGTTTTGTGGTCTTTCGTGATGCGCAAACGCGCAAAATCGCCGGGGGCTGTAAAATCGGCAAAGACGGTTTTGCCGTTTAGGCGGGTAACACCTGAACCTCCCGCCGCGATGCTTTGTATGTGAGCGGTGAAGGTTTCGTTTGATGCAGGCACAACTGTTGCTGTCACAACTACAGTATACAACATATTGAAACAATAGTGGTATAGGTAGTATTATAGCCTGACATGGACTGGGAAAAGATACATACAGAAACCGGGGCGCATTATTGCTCGTGGGTTCCGATGGACGATGGAGCGTTTATTTTCCTTCGCCGTTGGAATGCGGGCGCTTCGCCTACGGCAGTCTTACACGTAGTGCACGGAATGGCCGAGCACTCACTGCGCTACGACCGGCTTGCCGAACGGTTGGCTATTGAGGGCATTGAAGTTTGGGCAGCGGATCAGCGCGGGCACGGAAAAACCGCAGGTGAGAAAAATGATCCCGGCACGGGCGGGCTTTTGGGGCATTGCGCTGACGGAGACGGCTTTTCCCGCGTCACCGCTGACGTTGACATGATAAACCGGCTCATTCTCAAACAGCGTCCGGGTGTTAAGGTTTTTTTGATGGGGCATTCGTGGGGTTCTTTTATCGCGCAGAACTACATTGAAAATTACGAGGCAAAGCCCCAAGCCTATGGAGAGCCTGTAACATTGGCAGGATGCCTTCTTTCAGGAACGCGGGGACCTGACAAAAGCGCAAAAACAATTATAGGTCTTAGGGTTCTGTCTTTGCAGGCGTTTTTTCTCGGTCAGCGCTTTGCCTGCGCTTTGGTACGCTCGGCAGTTGACGGTCCGTACAACAAGTTTTTCAGTCCCTCACGAACGCCTTTTGACTGGCTTTCACGGGATGAAAAAGAAGTGGACGCGTACGTCGCAGACCCCTTGTGCGGGACACTTTGCTCTGTTGGTTTTTACCGCGACATGGCACGCGGCCTTAACAAAATTCACCGTATAGAAGAAATGCAGAAAATCAGAAAAACGCTGCCGGTTTACGTTTTTTCAGGAAGCTCTGACCCCGTGGGGGATATGAGTGAAAGCGTGGCGGCTCTGGCGGTGGCATACCGGCATTTGGGGATTAAGGATTTAGAGACCGTTTTATACCCGGACGCAAGGCATGAAACTTTGAACGAAACTAACAGGGAAGAAGTGCAGGAGAGCCTGGTTTCCTGGTTACTGCAGCGTTGCAGGAATGACAATTAGACAGGAGGCACCGTGCGATTTCGTTATTCAGCGGAAAAAAACGGCAAACCAGTAAAGAAGGCAGTTGTTTACACACATGATGAGCACCGGATCAATTTTTACGATGTGGACGCTTTGGCGGTGCAGATTATCGAGAGGCTTCAGGCTAACGGCTATGAAACCTACATTGTTGGCGGGGCGGTAAGGGATCTTATTCTTGGGAAAAAGCCGAAAGATTTTGATATAGTAACCGCGGCGAGCCCGAACAGGATAGAAAAGCTGTTCAGGAACTCACGCATTATCGGGCGGCGTTTTCGTCTGGTTCACGTGTTTTTCGGGCAGAAAACTTTTGAAGTTTCCACATTCCGCTCGATTAAAGACGGGCCGACAAGCAACACCTTCGGCACCATAGAGGAAGATGTGCTTAGGCGGGATTTTTCGCTTAACGCGCTTTTTTATGATCCCTTAAAACAGCTTGTTGTCGATTACGTGGACGGCATGAAAGACATACACAAGCGCTGCATACGCCCTATTATCGCTTTGCCGCATATTTTCACAGACGATCCTGTGCGCATGATTCGGGCGGTGAAATATGGTGTTGTGGCAGGCTTTAGAATACCGTTTATGCTAAGATGGCGGATACAAAGACAGTCAAGCCTTTTGGCGACAATTTCCCCATCGCGCCTTACAGAGGAAATACTTAAAATTATACAATCACCCCACGCCCGCGAAATTGTCCAGGAACTCGATGAACTTGGGCTTTTTTCTTATCTGCAGCCCTGCGCGGGCGCGATGTTTAAAGACACGCCAAATTTCAAAACACGTTATTTGAATTCGCTTGGGACGCTGAAAGAAGAAGGTTTTCAAAATATGCCCGGACATAATTTGTCTGTGCTTATCAGGGATTACCTTGAAGATAAAGCGGATTGGGATGGAACAAATGAAGAAACAGAGTGCTCCC
>JAIRQD010000085.1:0-15984 GCA_031256655.1 Treponema sp. | reverse complement strand
CCGGTATATCCGACATTCCCGTCAATGACGGCTATTTTTTGATGGTTGCGAAAATTAAAATAATAACGGGAAAAAATTCCATGCACATTATTAAAACGCAAAACCTGAATACCGCTTTTCTTCATCGCCTTCACTATTTTTTGCGGGAAGAAAATGCTGCCAATATCATCCATCATCACCCGCACTTCAACATTTTCACAAGCCTTGCGCGCAAGAATCTCCTGAATCCTATCCCAAATCTCACTGCGCCTTATAATAAAATACTCCAAAAAAATAAAGTGTTTTGCCTTTTCCATATCGGCAAGCATGGCTTCAAATTGCGATTCGCCCAACGGATAATATGTGCACCTAGTGTTGGCGTACAAGGGCTGCCCTTTGCGCCCAAGATAATCAGCAATTTTTTTCTTGTCAGGGTGCGCGCGCTTAAAGTCTTCATAAACCTGCTGGTTTTTTCGCAAGAAATTTCCGCCCCATTCCATAGACGCGCGTATCCTTTTATTCCTGCCGCCTTTAAAGCCGTCAATAATATCGGAACGCGCAAAAACCAAATACAAAAATAATCCGTATACAGGCAAGGCAAGAATAATTATCACCCACTTTATCGCGTAAGGATTATTTTTTTTGATGATGATATACGCCACTGCCGCAAAAGAAGCCCATTGCAATATTGAGTAAATTATTTCAAAGCGGTTTCTCAAAAAGAGGGTTAATGCAAATAAGAGGATAAGTTCGACAATCATCGGGAGGACGAAAAAAGCGACGCGTGTAATTCCGCTCAATGTTACTGTTCTATAGCGGGGACGATTGTGCCGGCATTTATTTTCAACGCCTTTATAGCTTTGTTCTTTCAACATAAGTATTTATTTTCCTTTTTAAAATTACCCCCAAAATGGCTAACAACGCAATACCTCCAAATAGAAACGAGGCGCTGCGGTATCCGCCGTGTATGATGCTGCCCCCCGCAAACACCGAAAGAAGGATTCCGGGCATTCGCAATGCGCCGCTCAAACTCTTCAAGCATGACGGGGTCACGAAGTGAAAACATCCACCAAATGCCCCCCGCCATTAGCAATAAAACGATAACAAACCATGTAATTGCGGCAATCCATTTCAGGGTACGTTTTTTCTTTTGATTACCCATAATGTTTATTCCATACCGCAGAAAAAACCTAACAGCCGAAAAGCGCCGTGGCTTTTTTCATGTTCTGCACGACGGGAACTGCAAAAGGACAGCGGCTTTCGCAGTCTGCGCAGGCGATGCAATCACTCGCACGGTTTTCAAGTTCGCGGTAATGGGCGGCTATCGATGGAGGTATACCGGTCTCGTTAACGACAGCAATGTCAAGGTATTTGGTAACTCTGGCAATGTCGATACCGGACGGGCACGGGAGGCAGTGGTTACAATACATGCAGCTTCCCTTTAAGCTTCCTTGATAGTTCTTTATTACATTGGTGTAATCGCGATCTTTTTCACCTGCGCTTAAATAGGCAAGGGAAGAAAGCATTTCCTGTATCGTGGCAAAGCCCAAAATCGCGCTAACCACCGCCGGGCGCGTTAACGCATAGTGGATACATTGTGTTACTGTGAGCGGGCTTGCAAAGGGGGTATGTTCAGGGGAAAGGAGTTTTCCTCCGCCGAACGCCTTCATAACCGTTATCGCCGTGCCCCGCTGTTCACACAGGCGGTATAGGGCTGAACGGTCAGGGTCAAGCGCCAGTTCGTGGTTGAGCGGCTTCCCTTCAAGGTAGTCAAGGATATCAACGTTTGCCGGTGTCATGTCAAAGGCGGGATTTATGCTGAACATGAGCAGGTCAAGGTAACCTGTTTCAACCATCTTGCGGGCAGTTACAGGATTATGGGAACTTGCCCCTATAGCCCTAATATGCCCCTGCTTTTTAAGTTCCAGCGCGTAGGCAAGGGAATCCCCTTCAAAGGCTTCCGCATAATCTTTTTCAGAATCGACAAAAAAAATCATGCCAATATCAATGTAATCAGTTTTCAAACATCGCAATAGATTTTCAAAATATTTCTGGATGGTCGCACGATCCCGGCTTTTATCGTACTGCTCGCCAATATCGGTTGATCCGATATGTCCCTGGATTATAATCTTGTCGCGGCGGCCGGAAAGGCAGCGCCCCAAGTTCTTGCGCACTTCTTCACCTGGCATAAAAACGTCAATTATGTTGATGCCGTTTTCCAAAGCAGCATCAACAACAGGCGACATCACTTCATAAGGCTTAAAATCAAGATGCTCTGCTCCCAAGCCAATTATACTTGAAGACATTCCGGTTTTGCCGATAGGGCGATAGATCATGTTTGTTTTCATTTTGAAATTATATCATACTACTACTCTAATAGTACACAGAAAAAAGTAAATTTACCCAATTATCAGCAGGTATTCTCATTTCACCTTGATGCACACGCATTAGTGTCAGCATCAAGGTGAAATAAGCCTTTTTTACTGGTACCCACCAAATGAGCGGAAAAATAAATACGCAACTGCCACGCATATGCCCATGCTAAGAAAAAGCATATCCCACGAAAAGCGTCCGTTCTTTGCCGGGCTATTCCACCATGCGCGAGCCTTCCAAAGTATTTTTCTGTACCATTGTTTGAATGCCTGCGAAACCGAAAGCGATCCTGCGCCTGTTGTTTTAAGTATCACGGAGAACGCCTTATACAGAAAAATGCCGGGTAAGGATGTTACAGTCTTTAGGAAATAAGCGGGCTTGAGAATCACAAAACTCAATAATGGGCGGTAAAGCAAATGCTCCAATTGTAAAACCGAAGCCGGTTTTTTAAATAAGACGCTTAATACAGGACGATAAACAGTATCTTCAAGGTCAAAACTTGCAGTTTTTGACCTGCGCCGCATAAGAATTAAACGCACAACCACTATGTAAACAACCACACCAATAGCAATGGAAGTAAGGGAGCCGCGTATGTTATACCACGTTAAATATGCAAGTGGATATTCATTGGGTGTAACATAAAAAAAGCTCTGCCCAAATCCGGCGATAGCATCCATGCTGTGTGTTAAACTTCCCAAAACCGGCAGGAGAGCTGCGGAGAAAGCAAGCGCAATAGCAGCCGGAATGCTTAGATAACGCTTTTCGTTGTGGCCATTGTGCGCGCCGGCGTTTTCATGGGCATCCGCGTTTCCGTGTGTGGCCGTACTTCCATGTGCGGCCGTTCCCTTTTCCACAAACAGCGCTACAAACAGTTTTGTCATATACGCAAAAGTTAAACCGCCGGTGAACACCATCACGTAATAGGAAAAGTTAAAAAGTGTTTCAAGGGGAAGGCCCTGAAAAAGATAACCAGCTTCAGAAACACTTTTTTTCAACAATGTTTTGCTCACAAAGCCGCTCCACAAAGGAACGCCTGTGATACCAAGAGCGGCCATTAAAAAAGCGAAAAAGAACACCGGTTTCCCGCGCCCGAAACCCTGTATTTTATCAAGCGCCAATTCATGACGGTTTATATACACAACACCTGCCGCGACAAAAAGCACAAGCTTAAAAAGCGAATGGTTTACCATGTGCAGCAATGTACCGCTTGCGGCATAAACGTTGTATCCGCCTGAAAGGTTAAGCATTGCAACACCGACAAGGATAAAACCAATTTGTGAAACAGAAGAACAGGCAAGAGTGCGTTTTAAGTCGGTTGAAAAAACACCAAGCACCGCGCCAAGCATCATTGTAATAAGAGCGGGAATGAGTAATGCAATGCCCCAGCCTTGATCCGCTATAAAAATGTTAGCGGTGATTGCAACAACACCAAACACACCTGTTTTTGTGAGAATACCTGAAAGCAGGGCACTAGCGGGCGCGGGTGCCACCGGATGCGCTTTGGGAAGCCAAATATGCAGCGGGTACATTCCGGCTTTTGCACCAAAGCCAATGAGTAAAAGTGCTCCCGGCAGATACAGCAAACTTCTGTCTGTCATAAGCAAACTCATTTCATAAAGCCTTGAAATCTCAAGTGTTCCCATGCGCACTTGCAAAAGCCATATACCCATAAGCTGCACAAGACCGCAAATAACAGAAACTGAAAGCAAAGTTTCCGCAGCTCTCATTGACTTTGAGTTTTCATCATGCGCGACAAGCGCATAAGAGCTAAAAGACATGATTTCAAAAAACAAAAAGACTGTGCGGAAATCGGCGGAGAAAAATACCCCCATCACCGCGCCGAATGTCAGCAGGTTAAAAAACCAGTAACGGTTTCGGTTTCGCGAGTGCGAGAAATATTCAGGAGAAAAAATTGTTGTCACAAACCACAAAAAAGCTGTAAGACAGGCATACAATACGCGAAAACCGTCAGCGCGGAAATGTAACGCAATTGCGCCAAAATCAACAAGGCGCAGTTCCACATCGCGGTAATACATCGCAAGCATAATGCCTGAAATCAAAGTTAAAAAAACAGCCGCTATCGAAAATCCATCCCGTAAATGTTCGCTCTTTTTCCCAAGCGCAAACGCCATTCCGGCAGAAAATATGGGGAAAAAGATTACAAACAAAAGTAAAAAACTTCCTGTCATTTTTGCACCCTCCGTCAGATAATGCTTGCCGCAATGCGTTCAAACAAATAAATGAGGCTGTTGGGGAACATACCAAAAACCAAAGCTGCCGCGGCAAATATTAAAACAGGAATAAGCATTGAAAGCTCCACTTCGGTCTTTTGATATTTGTCCTCCAAACCGGAACCAGGGAAAAAGCCGTTTATAACAATTGGCATAAGATATGCGGCTGCCAAAAGCGCGCTTGCCAAAAGTACAACAGGTCCAAGCCATGTGAAAATACCTGTGTCAGCTACAAGGGAGCTTGTTGCCAAAAACCATTTTCCTGTGAATCCTGCCATTGGCGGAATACCGACAAGAGAAAGTGAAGCAAGCGCAAAAGCCCAAATTGGCGCGGGCATTTGTTTTCCCACCCCGCGCAAATCCGCAATTTCAGTTTTGTGCGTTTTTATGATAATAATGCCTGCAACAAGGAACACCGCGTTTTTTGCCGTGCTGTGAAACACAATTTGCAAAAGCGCGCCGACAAATCCGCTGGCAGACAAAATTGCCAGAGCAAACATTATATAACCGACTTGGCTGATTGTCGAATAAGCAAGGCGGCGCTTTAGGGCGGGTTCTATAAACGCCAAGAGAGAACCCATAATACCTGTGAAAAGCGCAAGGGAAAGCCACACTGTCTGCACCCATGTGCCGCTTATAAAATCAGGACCGACAATATAGTACACATAACGAATTACGGCGAATATGCCGACCTTCGTTATCAAACCTGAAAGAATCGCGCTTGCGGGAGCCGGCGCTACAGGGTGCGCAATTGGAAGCCACGCATGCAGGGGAAACATACCCGCTTTCGCCCCAAAACCGATAATTGCCAAAAGTGACACAAAAAGCATTTGACCTTCGCTTCCCGCCAAACGCTCCATGTCAAGAACACCGCCTGCCTGAAACTCAAGTGTTGTGCCGTAAGAAAAAATGAAAAAGATGCTGATAAGCGATAATGCGGCTCCGGCAATTGAAAAGTAAACGTATTTAAATGCTGCCGAAATTGCTTCTTTTTTCATTGAGTGCAAAACAAGCGGCATGGATAAAAGCGTTGCCATTTCAAAAAACAAATACAAGGTTATAAAGTTTGCGGAAAACCCAAAACCCATAACCATACCTAGCACCAAAAGGAAAAACATATAAAAACGCGATTGATTTCCTTCGTGCTTTAAATATACCGGACTGTAAATACCGACAAGGAAAAAAACAGCCGCCGCCAAACCGCAGAAAAGTCTGGCGAGGTCGTCGGTTTTCAGCATGATGGGCAAATTGTCTGTCAGGCGGAAAAGTTCCGCGCTTAAATTACCGCGAAGAATAATTGTTACAACAACGAAAACGTTTATCGCCAAAACTCCGGTAAACAACAGGCGCTGTATACTTTTTTCACGCAATGGACGATAAAGCCCTAAAAAAAGCCCAGACAAAACCGGCAATAAAATTGGAATGGTAAGAAGAATAGAATAACTCATAATATAGCCTTCAGCCTTAAAAAAGTTACTTAGCCTAAAGCGGCCAAGCCTCGCTCAATGGCGGCGAGTACCGGATACGAAAAGACCCCTAAGAAAATTGTCATTGCCATGAAAACACCCAAAACTATGCGATAAGTAAAAGATTGGGACGGCATGTGTTCATGGCTTTTCTGGCCGCTTTCTTCACCAGTGCTTTTTGAAAAGATACAGACGATGGCCGGAATGTAATACATCCCGCTTAAAACTGTGCTGACAACAATAATCAGCGGAGTAACTACAGCGGCAAACGGCGTTTGAAGCGCCGCCTGCGTGACAACAATTTTTGAAATAAAGCCCGCGCACAAAGGAATACCAATCATCGAAAGCGCGCCCAATGCAAATGCGGCTCCCGCGAATAAGTCCCGCCTGCCTGAGCCGCGAAGCGAATTAAAATCTTTGTGATGATTGGACACTGCGGCAAGTCCTCCGGCGGCGGTAAAGAGCATCGCCTTTCCAACCGCATGAGCGGCAATATGAAAAGCCGCCGCCACCATGCCGGCTGTTGTGTTAAGCCCCATCGCCACAAAAATAAAACCTATGTTCGCTACCGAGCCGTAAGCAAGCATTCGCTTAACATTTTTTTGGCGTATTGCCTTTACCGATCCGTAAACAAGACCCAAGATACCGAACAAAAGCATGATGTGCGGAATGTACAATATCCGCATTGTTTCAAGCCCAAAAACAAGGTAAACAAGTCTTATAATAAGTATCGGGTAACACTTAATAATAAGACCTGATAAGATAGAGGAAGCGGAAGTTGTAGCGCTTGCGTGTGCGTCAGGAAGCCATCCGTGAAACGGAAACAGGGCGCTTTTTACCGCAAGCCCCAAAACCATCATGCCTGTCAAAACAAACATCGGCGTTGCATACAATCCGGAAGCAACAAGTGAAGAAACCCCTTCGCGCAGATACGGAAAAAGCAGATGACCTGTAACACTGTACAGCATTGCAATTGAAAAAAGCAAAAGGCTTGAACCTATTAAGCTCAAGATAAGGTAGGATATTGAGGCTGCAAGTGTACGCCCGCCTGGTCTTGCAGAAACAAGCGAACAGGCGGCAATCGTGGTGATCTCGATAAAAATATACGCCGTAAAAATGTCGTTTGTATAAATAGTTGCAAGCATCGCGCAGATGAGAATGTTAATCATGAAGTAGAAGATGTTTATTTTTCTTCCGGGTCCGTCATAAAAAAGATCCTCTTGTCCTCCGGCAACAGAAAGCAACGTTAATATAGAAAACAAAAACGCCATAAACGCTTCGAAAGAACTGAAGCGAAGCTCATTTCCAAATGGGGCAGGAAAATATCCCATCATGAAGGTATAGCTAAGACCTGAGTGCATGGTGTGCACCAATAGCGCAAGTGAGAAAACTGATAGTGCGGTGAGGCAAAAAAAGGTTAATACCTTTGCCGCACGCGGTTTTAAAATAATGCAGATAACGGCGCATGCCATCGACAGCATTATGCTAAAGAATGGAAGATTTGTGACTAGCTGCATCGTTTTTCGTATCCTCCTGGGATTAAGGGAGCAAGCAGGGTAATACATTAAGTCTAGTAATCTGTTCCCGAAAAAGCAAATTTATAAGGACGTCAAGCGGAGCCTTAGCTTTTTCTACTACACTAATGCCCGAATAACCACGAAGGCAATCACGATGATAACCCCCGCGCCAAGGAAAAGCAAATCCAAAGAGAAATGCCCAACAATAGCGGGACTATTCTGCAACGCATTAATTCGCCTTGAAAATGCCGCAACGTGCCGGGAGAGAAAAGTTCCGGGCGTTCGCAGTGTCTCAGGTGAAGGCCGCAGAATATCACTTAGCGAAACAAGTTTTAAAAGTGGACGATATAAAAGGTTTTCTAAATCAAGCCATCCCGGCCATAAGTCAAGGTGCATTCTATTTCGCATCAACAAGCCGCGCACAATGATGAAATAAATTCCTGCACCAATCGCAATGGACGTGAATGAACTTCTAATATTGTACCATGTAAAATACGGTAGGATATAATCAGGGACCGCGCTGTGGAAAAAATCCTCTCCCACATCGGCGAAAGCATCCATGATGCCTGTAAAAGTACCCAAAAGCGGCACAAGTGCCGCGGTGGCGGCAAGCGCGATGCCTGAAGGTAAACTGACATAGCGCTTTTTGTCTTTACAAGCGATGTTATCATCGCCTTTTTCCACAAACAGTGTCACAAAAAGCTTTGTCATATAGGCAAAGGTGAGCGCGCCTGTGATAACAAGTGAGTAATAGGAAAGGCGCAGGGGAAGCTCAAGAGGAAGCCCTTGAAAATAATAAATACCATCAGACAAACTTTTGTGCAGCAAAGTCTTGCTGATAAAACCGCTCCACAAAGGAACACCGGTTATACCCAAAGCCGCCATAAGGAACGTGAAGAAAAACAGTGGTTTACCGCGTCCAAAGCCTCGGATTTTATTAAGGCTTAATTCATGACGGTTTATGTACACAATGCCCGCGGCAAGAAATAGAATCAGCTTAAAAAGTGAATGGTTAAGCATGTGCAAAAGCGTTCCGTTAAGGGCAAGCGTGTTTTCCTCACCAAGCAGACTGAGCATTGCAACGCCTGACAAAATAAAACCGATTTGCGAAACCGACGAGCAGGCAAGCGTTCTCTTTAAGTCGTTGGAAAAAAGCGCAAGGAGCGCACCTGAAAACATTGTAATAGCGGCCGGAATTAAAAGCATTACGCCCCAAATATGATCATACAAAAAGATGTAATAACTTACAAAAACAACACCGAAAACGCCTGTTTTTGTGAGAATACCTGAAAGCAGGGCGCTGGCGGGGGCCGGCGCTACCGGGTGCGCTTTTGGAAGCCAGATATGCAGCGGGAACATTCCGGCTTTTGCACCAAAGCCCAACAGCAATAGCGCTCCGGGCAAGTAAAGGGAAGACTTGTCAGGCATTTGTGAAAGCACCTCATAAAGTTGGGTAAACTCAAGTGTTCCTATGCGCATCTGCAGAATCAACATTCCCATCAATTGAATGAAACCGGAAATAATGGCGACAGCCAAATATGTTTCGGCGGCGCGTAAAGCAGTTGGTGATTCATCATGCGCTACAAGTGCGTAGGCGCTGAACGCCATGATTTCAAAAAAGAAAAACGCGGTGAAAAAGTCAGGAGAAAAAAGTACGCCCATTACTGAGCCAAGCGTTAGCAGGTTAAAAAGCCAATAACGGTTTTTATTTTTAGAGTGCGAAAAATATTCAGGAGAGAAAATCGTTGTTACAAGCCACAAAAAGCTTGCCACACATGCATAAAGGGCACGAAAGCCATCGGCGCGGAAGAAAAGAGAAAACGCACCAAGGTCTGCAAGATAAAGCTCAAGCCCCCGATTATACAAAAGCAATAAAAGGCTTGAAATGGAAACGGCAATGACCGTTGCAAAAACAGCGACATCTTGAGCGCGTTCGCTAACCTTGCCGATGAAATAAACCGCAAACCCAATCGCAAGCGGAAAAAAGATAATAATAAAAAGTAAAACTTCCCCTGTCATGTTGCCCCCTATGCCTCCAATAAGAAAATTCCAGACGGCAAACGCACAAGAAGCGGTATGTTATCCACACACCGCTGGATGGCGAATATTTATAGTACTACTGCTCGAAGAAATACATAAACTACTGCAATTGAAACTCCAATACCAACAAGAAGTAAGTCCATAGAAAAATGACCAACTATTGCGGCGTTTTGCCGCAACGGTCGTGTTCGCCGGGCTGCTGTCATAAAATAAAGCGATAAAAATCTGCCGGGTGTGTGAAGTCTTCTGCCGGGACGCAGAATCACGCCTAAGGTTAATAAATTTAAAAGTGGTCTGTAAAGCAGGTTCTCAAGTTCAAAGCGGGAATACGAAAAATCCTCCCGTGTCTTTCGCGCGCGCGGGAAACCAAGCGCAACAATTGCACAAACTCCAATACCAATCAGCACAGAAGTTAAAGCGCCGCGTATGTTTTCCCAGTTGAAATACGGAATGGGTGACGCAAGACTTGCTGAGTATTCGGCGTGGAAAAAGCCCAAACTCATAGCGGAGATGTTGTCAATTGCCGGTGTTATGATGCCCAAAAGCGGGACAAGCGCAGCAGTCGCGGCAAGGGCAACGGCTGATGGTATGCTCATGTAGCGTTTTTTATCGGCGGCTTCCGCGTCGCCTTTTTTCACAAACAGCGTAATAAAGAGTTTACTCATATATGCGAAAGTTAATGCGCCGGCAAAAATCATCGCGTTATATGACAGGTTTAACAGCGTTTCAAGCGGAAGACCTTGAGCCAGATAAGCAGCATCGGAAATACTTTTTTTGAGCATGGTTTTACTGATATAGCCGCACAAAAGCGGAATACCCGTAACACCAAGCGCCGCTGTTATAAAGACAAATAAAAACAGCGGCTTGCCACGCCCAAAACCTTCTATGTTTACCAATTTAAGTTCGCGGCGGTTCATAAACACAACGCCTGCCAAAAGGAAGAGCATGAGTTTAAAAAGTGAGTGGTTAAGCATGTGCGTAAATGTGCCTGAGGCGGCAAAGGCTATCTGATCCCCGCTAAGGCTTAGCATCGCAACACCAACAAGAATAAAGCCCATCTGCGATATTGAAGAGCACGCTAAAGTCCTCTTAAAGTTGTCCGAAAACAGTGCCAACATCGCGCCAAAAAGCATTGTCACAACCGCCGGAATTAATAAAATCACTCCCCATCTTTGGTCGGCGCCAAAAACGTTGACGGTAACCGCCACAAGACCGAAAATGCCCGTCTTTGAAAGAATACCTGAAAGCAAGGCCGTCGCAGGCGCTGGAGCGGCGGAGTACGCTTTCGGCAGCCAGACATGAAGCGGATACATACCGGCTTTTGTGCCAAAACCTATGAGCAAAAGAATACCGGGCAGATAAAATTGCGATTTGTCCCCAATGCCTGAAAAAAGCTCGTGAAGGACTGCAAACTCAAGTGTTCCCGCACGGTGGAATAGGAGCGCCATTCCCATAAGTTGAATCAAGCCGCTGATAATTGCAGCGCCGAGATAAGTCTCTGAGGCTTTCATGGTTTTGCTCGTTTCGTTATGCGCGACCAAAGCGTAGGAGCAAAAAGTCATAATCTCGAAAAACAAAAACGCCGTGCGGAAATCGGCGGAGAAAAACACGCCCATTATTGCCCCGAATGTGAGCAAGTTGAAAAACCAGTAACGGTTGCAGGTAGGAGAACGCCCAAGGTACTGAGGCGCAAAAATGGTAGTTATAAGCCACAAAAAAGCCGTAACGAGCGCATAAAGCGCGCGGAAACCATCGGCGCGAAAAATCAGGGCAAACGCGCCCCAGTCAGCAAGTCGTAAATCAAATGCGCGGCCGTTCAAAACAAGCAAGACGGTCAAAGAAAGTGTCAAAACGACAGCGGCAATGGCAAGCGCATCACGGGCACGGTCGCTTTTCCTTCCCGCACAGTATACCAAAAACGCAAATACCATTGGTAAGATAATAATGGTTAAAAGTAACACATTTACGTTCATTTATGCCCCCACCTTATAACAGCGTGCTTGCGATTTGTTCAAAAAGCGTTATTAAGCCGCCTGAGAAAATACCAAAAATTAAAGTCGCGGCGGCTAAAATGACCAAAGGCATAGTCAGCGAGAACTCACCTTCGTATTTTGTGTACCCGCCGCCCTTCTTATCGCCGTGTGACGAATCAGCATTCACCGAATCACCATGCTCCGAATCGGCGTGCGCCGAATTGGCGTGAGCCTGCTCCGGACGATGCCCGGCACCCGGGAAAAAGCCGTTAATAACAATTGGCAACAAGTAACCGGCGGCAAGCAAGGCGCTGAACAAAAGCAGCGCCGGACCAAACAGCGTGAAAAAGCCGATGTCCGCATCAAGAGAGCCTGAGGCTAAAAACCACTTGCCGATGAAACCTGCCAAAGGCGGAATCCCGACAAGCGACAGGGACGCGAGCGCAAAACACCATATCGCTATGGGCATTTCTTTCCCAATGGCACGAAGGTCTGCAACTTCGGTTTTGTGCGTTTTTAGGATTATCACACCGGCGACCAAGAAGACCGCGTTTTTGGCAACGCTGTGGAAAACGATTTGCAAAAACGCGCCAACCAAGCCAATGGCGGTTAATATCGCAAGCCCGAACATGATATACCCAATCTGGCTTATGGTCGAATACGCAAGCCGCCTTTTCAAGACCGGCTCCCGCAACGCCATGAGAGAACCCATAATGCCTGTGAAAAGCGCGAGTCCTATCCACGTAGTCTGCACCCATGTGCCAATTATGAAGGCAGGACCGACAAGATAATAGACAAAGCGAATAACGGCAAATATGCCGACCTTCGTTATCAAACCTGAAAGCAGGGCGCTTGCCGGTGCCGGAGCTGCCGGGTGCGCAATTGGAAGCCACGCATGAAGTGGAAACATTCCCGCCTTTGCGCCAAAACCGATAATCACAAACAGGGTAACAAGCAGCATCGGCTCCTCGTTACCAACAAGGCGCTGCATATCAAGCACGCCGCCCGGGGTAAACTCAAGTGTTGTCCCATAATGGTAGACAAAGAAAAAACCTATAAGCGATAAAGCGGCACCGGCGACAGAGTACACAAGGTACTTAAACGCCGCGGCAACCGCTTCTTTTTTCATTGAATGCATAACCATCGGCATAGAAAGAAGCGTTGCCAGCTCAAAGAAAAGGTACAGCGTGATGAGGTTTCCGGAAAGCCCGAATCCCATAACCATTCCCAGCACCAGCAGGTAAAACATATAAAAACGCGATTCACTGCCTTCGTGGTGCATATAAATTGGGCAGTAAATTCCTACAAGGAAAAAGACGATTGCGGCAAGGGCGATAAACAGGCGAGCGAGGTCGTCGGCTTTAAACAGTATCGGCAGGCGGTCAGTAAGGCGGAACAGCTCAAGGCTAATGTCTCCGCGAAATAAAATCGCCAAAACAACAAGCGCGTTCAGCGCCAGTACCGCAGTAAGAAAAACCCGTTGTGCCCGGCTTCCCTGCAAAGGGCGTGCAAAGCCAATAAGTAGCGCGGAAATAACCGGCAAGAGAATGGGAACAAGTAACAAAAGCGAAGAATTCATCGAATCCACCCCTAACAAAGGACTTAAAGCTTATCAGGAACAAGATATTCCTGAAAAACCTAACTTATAGCGGCCAATCCCACTTCAATTGCCCGAAGGACATACTGGGAAAAAAGACCGAGAAACAATGTAATGACTATAAGGGCACCAAGCGCTGCCCAATACGGCACTGACAGGGAAAGCGGCGTACGCTCATGTCCATGATCGCCTGCCCCATGTACGACAGGTGCGGCATCTCCGTCTGTCTTTGAAAAGATACAAACAATTGCCTTGACGTAGTACATTCCCGCAAGAACAGTGCTTACAACTACGACTGCCGGAATTACAATCACCGCAAACGGTGTCTCAAGCGCAGCCTGGGTAATTACGAGCTTGGAAATGAACCCAGGGAAAAGAGGAATACCAATCATGGAAAGCGCGCCAACGGTAAAGGCAATACCTGCGAATAAATCGCGCCGGCCTGCCCCCTTAAGGGCGTCAAAGTCTTTCTTGTGATCAGAGACTGCCGCCAAACCGCCTGCCGCAGTAAACAACAGTGCCTTCCCTGCAGCGTGCGCGGCGATGTGGAAACCGGCCACCGCCATGCCCAAAGGCGAATTAAGCCCAATGGCGACAAAAATAATCCCTATGTTTGAGACAGAACCATAAGCGAGCATACGTTTGATGTTCCGCTGGGTCAAAGCGCGCCACGATCCGAATATGATTCCTGCAACACCGAAGAAAATGAGTACATTGGAAATATAAAGCGAACCAATTACATCCATGCCGAACACGGTGTAAATCATCCTGATAAGCAAAATCGGATAACACTTAATGATTAAGCCGGAAAGAATTGCCGAAGAGGCAGTTGTGGCGCTGGCGTGCGCGTCAGGAAGCCAGCCGTGGAAAGGGAAAAGCGCGCTTTTGACCGCAAGACCTGCCACCATCATGCCGGTAAGCACAAACAACGGCACCGCGTATTCTCCGCCTGCTGTGAGCGCTGCAACTCCTGCTTGAAGACCCGGAAAAAGCAGGTGCCCTGTCACACTGTAAAATATCGAAAGTGAGAAAAGCACCAGCGCCGAACCTATAAGGCTTAAAATGAGGTAAGTAACTGTCGCCGTCAGCGTCCGTCCGCCTGGTCTTGAGGATATAAGCGAACAGGCTGCAATTGTGGTTATTTCTATGAAGACGTAGGCTGTGAAAATATCATTGGTGTAAATAAGAGTCAGCATTGAGCTGGTAATCATATTTACCATGAAATAGAAAAGGTTAAGTTTACTTTCAGGGTTATCATCAACGATGTCCCGCAAGCCGCCGGCAATGGAAAGCAGCGTGATGGAGCAGAACAGCAATGCCATAAACGCTTCAAACGCGCCGGCACTGATTTCGTTGCCAAACGGAGCCGGGAAATGCCCCATCGCAAAAGCGAAGCTCTCCCCTGTACGCAAAGTGTATGCGAGCAGGAGCGCGGAAAAAACGGTCAGCGTAGAAAGGCAAAAGAACGTAAGGTTTTTAGCGGCGCGGCGCGGTAAAATCACGCAGATGACCGCAACCGAAACCGATAACATTATGCTGAAAAAAGGGAAATTGTGCGCAAGCTGCATTACATTTCCACTCCTAATTGAAAAATTGATTCGTGCCTAAAACTTAACAATCTGGACTCCTAATCTTCTTTATTCAGGATCTTCCTGAGCAACCCTCATCATAATTTCATCTAAGTACAACGTCTCATAGCGCTTGTAAAGGCTAGCGATAAGCGCAAGGGAAAACGCCGTTACACTGAACGAAATAACGATCCCCGTTAGAATCATTCCGGCAGGGATTGGATTCACATAAAGAGCGGCATCAGTAACCCCGTCAACGATAATGGGCGGAGCGCGTCCTATCACAAAGCCTTTTGAGGCAAGAAACAGGTAAACAGCCACAATGCTGATATTAAGACCGATTATCTTTTTCACAAGATTACGGCTTAAAAGCAGACAAGTAAAACCTATGCTGTAAAGCAGCACTGACGCAATGAAAAAATAGTTATCTGCAAAGTTAGGTCCCATCATTTTATCACTCCCTTGCTAAAAAGGATAAAAATCATATACATCGAACAGGCGACAATTAACCCAACCGAAGCATTAAGCGGCATCACAAGACCGGCGCTGAAAAGCTCACCTGGCGTACCAAGCGGAATTGGGATGATGTGCTGTAAGCGGTTTCCGCCGATAAAAAACTTGTACCCTTTCGCGACAATGTAAAAAAGCAGAGAGAAGGAAAGTATGCGGGAGCAGACTTTGTAGCTCAAAAACGCGTAAGCCTGGCGAGTGCCAAAAACGCTCACAAAAAGGACTAAACCAGCACCCAAAATTGCGCCGCCTGAAAACCCGCCGCCCGGAGTCAGATGCCCGTTCATCACAACATAGGCACCAAAAACCAAAATCATCCCAACAAGCAGAAACGACATATTCCGCAAAATTATGTCGCGATTTGGCTCTTCAGCCTGGTGCGAAAACGCGTGAAACGTACCCATAGGGCCGTCGTTTCGCAAAAGGATAAGAACTGCGCACACCGCCGCAATCAGCACCGCCGCTTCTCCGAGCGTATCAAAAGCACGGTACTCAAAAAGCATACTGGCAACCGCGTTTAGTGCGCCCGTATCGTGAACTCCGTCTTCAAGAAATTTCCTTGGGACTTCGTTGTTAGTGGGATTGTCAGGATGCCCAAAGGGCGGGAGGTGCGACACGGTATAGGTGAGAATACCCGTGAGTCCAAGTCCGATTGCCACTGACATAAAATTGTAAAAAGGACGAAATGCCCCTTTGTCCATTTTCTGGCGGTACGGGCTTTTGTACTCAG
>JAIRQD010000151.1:0-3080 GCA_031256655.1 Treponema sp. | reverse complement strand
CAGTCACAAGCCGCGCAGCTTCTTTCCTCTGCACAACCAGCATCACAATCACTCCCACCGTGCTTAACGTGGTGAGTATCATCGTAATCGCTGAAGCAAACGGCCAGTTTCGCGCCACGATAAGCTGGTTGGCGATGACGTTTCCAAGCATATACGAATGCATTCCGCCGACAAGCTGCGGCACCGCATACGCGCCAAATGTGGGAATAAACGTAAACAGCAGCGCCGTAAAAATACCGCCTTTGATGTTGGGAAGAAGCACCTTTACTATCGATGTGAAATTGCTTGCGCCTAAATCCCGCGAAGCATCAAGCAGGGAAAAATCAAACTTGTCGATGGTCGCAAACAACGGAAGTATGGCATACGGCAGATACATATAAATGAGCACCAGCGTAACTGCCGTTTGATTATGCATCAGCGGCACAGGCATGGCGATAATGTTTAGGCGTAAAAGAAACTCGTTTACAAAACCTGCGTTGCCCAAAATATTCATCCACGCAAAAACCCTGATTAGAAAATTCGTCCAAAACGTAATAATGATCAAAAGCAAAAGTGTTGTCTGATATCTGCTTCTCGCCATATAATAGCCGCAGGGTAGGGCGACAAAAATCGTGATTATCGTTGCGGTGAGCGAAACGACAAGGGTGCGCAAAAAGATTTCCGGTATTCCCGGCAGCGCAAGGCTTCGGTAAGCGGCAAGGGAAAACTCCCACTCAACACCGCCGTAAGGTCCGCGCCTTAGGAAACTGAAAACGAGGATGATGATAATTGGGGCGATAAAAAAGATCGTAAACCAGCCGCCTATAGGCGATGAATATAACGGGCCGTAATTTTTTCTTCCGCCTGCGCCCGGGGGCTCCTTGATTTCGCTTGCCGCTCTCATTTGCGTACCTCCACAATATAACCATCGTGGGCGCTCCACGAAAGGTACACCGCGTCTTTCCACACAATGTCAGGACCTTCCTCAGAATATTTGGCGTGCTGCTTCATAACCCCGATGAGCGTGTGATCGCTAACCTTTACATAAAACTTCGTCTGAAAGCCTGAATAAATATGCTCATCCACTGTGCCGTGCACCATGTTTATGTCGTCCCATTTGGTCGCAGGTTTTTCTTTGGAGATGACAATTTTTTCAGGGCGTATGGTGAAACTCACCTTTTGCCCGGGCGCTACTTCGTCAATTGTTGTCACTTTGATGTGCCCAAGTTCTGGAATGTCAAGTTCCGCCATATATTCGCCGTCTCCGGGTTTCACGCTTAAAACAGTCGCGTCAAAAAGATTCGTATCGCCGATGAAACGCGCGACAAAATCGGTGGCGGGGCTTTCGTAAATGTCGTGCGGCGTGCCGACTTGCAGGACGTTTCCATGATCCATCACGGCAACGCGGTCAGAAACCGAAAGCGCCTCTTCCTGATCGTGGGTAACGTAAATGAACGTGATGCCGATTTTGTCGTGTATGGTGTCAAGTTCGATAAGCATCTGGTGGCGCAGTTTCGCGTCGAGGGCGGAAAGCGGCTCATCCAGCAAAAGGACGTTCGGCTCGTTGATGAGCGCCCTTGCAATCGCCACCCGCTGTTTCTGACCGCCGGAAAGTTGGTTCGGCCTTTTTTGGGCGTGACTTTCGAGCTGAACGAGCTTAAGGTATTCATCAACCTTTTCGTTGATGCGGCTTTTAGGAAGCTTTTTTATCCGCAGGGGAAACGCGACATTTTCAAAAACACTTAAGTGGGGAAAAAGCGCGTAACTTTGGAAAATCGTGTTGGCTTGCCGGCGATTGGGGGGTATCGGAAGGACGTTTGTGCCATCGAAAGTGACCACCCCGTAATCGGGGTTTTCAAACCCGCCGATGATTCGCAAAAGGGTTGTCTTGCCGCAACCGGAAGGCCCTAAAAGGGAAAAAAACTCACCCTTTTTGATGGCCAGATTAACGTCATTCAAAACCCTGACGCTGCCGAAGGACTTAGAAACTCCTTCGATAACTACATCACTTCCTTTCAATATTTTTCTTCCTGCCCCCTTGGGAAAACATTTTTTTGGCTAGGAGATCATGCGGCATATCAGTGGAAATGTCAAGAGTTTTTTTCTGCTTTTTTGGATAAAAACCCGATTGTCAGTTTCGGTATACACATTGGCAGTCTGAAAATCGGTTGATTTTTAAGGCGCAGTGCCCTACAATGCATATATGGGGAGGCTCTTATGGGTGAAAAAGTAATACAGAAAAAGGAGCAGAAAAAAGCTCCGCAAAAAACCTTGAAGGAAAAACGGGCGGAAAAGAAGGGTAAAAAGAAACCTTCCGGCAGCTCAACTTCCTAAAGGTTGTATTGGCTTGATGCGCTGTTCCGGAATTTGCCATTTCTGAAATCTGCTGTTTCGGAGCAGCGCGCAATTTTAAAACGCGCCGGTTTACGGAATCACTGAACAAAGGGCAAAATCAATCAGTAGATTCCGAAAGAATCAGTAGATTCCTTAGCGCACCTTAAAATTCTTCTTAAGTTTCTCGATAAGCTCTTTTAGGCTTTCCGAATGCATGTCTTGTATGGGAAGAACGGAGAATACGTCTTTGCGCTCACGGCCAAACCACACAAAAAGCCTTCGGCATATTTCAAGCTCGGTTCCGGAACCGCTTGCAATCTTTACAAGTTCAATTATTTCATTCTTGGAAAACATAACGTGGCTGTTTGCATAGTAAAGGTAATAGCTGCTGCCGCTTTCGCTCCCTTTAATGCGCAGGGCTTTGTTTTTTGTCTGCCCCGCCGCGCTTTTGGCGCTTGATGCCTTAGCCGCTCCGGCTGCAGGGGTAGCAGCCTTTGCGGCAGCCGCGGCGTTGTTCAGCTCATCCACCTGCATATTGTAAATGTGAACCTTTGCCTGCTTTACCAGAAATATAAGCCCTTCGGCATCGAGTTTCGGGATGAGCGAGCGTAGTTCCTTTGAGAGCCTTTCCAGCACCATGTCCTTTTTTGCGGGTGCCGCGGCGGGCTTGGCAACAGGTTTTACGGCTGGTTTGCCTGTGTTTTCCTTTTTCGCTTTCATACTGATAAACTACAATACAAAAAAAGCCGCGAAAACGCAAGCGTACG
>JAIRQD010000140.1:0-4207 GCA_031256655.1 Treponema sp. | reverse complement strand
CTTACCGGATGGACAAAAAGCTGATCACCGAGCGCCATGCGCAATTCATCGCGGTTCATGCGCGCGCCGGGAATAAAAAGCGTAGTCCCTGAATAAATCACATCACTTTGGATGTCGTTTGCGTCAAGGATCGCTTCCAGCGGCACGCCAAAACGGGCGGAAATACCGGCGAGGCTGTCGCCGCTTTCAACTACGTGCGGAATGCCGTCCATGTTCGGGATGCGCAAGAGTTCGCCTGCACGAAGCGCGCGCGCGTTTGTGATGTTGTTGGAAGCGATAATCGCGTCCATGGAAACTGAAAAGCGCTGGGCAATTGTGGAAACCGAATCGCCGCGCTGCACACGGTACGATTGCCATTCAAAGGTTTCCATGAGGTCAAGGGGAATTTCCCGCGGCGCTTGCGCTCCTGTCACCATCGCCTGCGTGGTTCCAGCCATCGCTTGTGCGGCTCCAGGCATCGCCTGCGTTACTCCCGCTATCACTTGCACAGGCGCGCCATCAAGCGGCGTTTCCCACACCGTGATTGCACTTTCAAGCGCCACGCCCGCGTAACGTGCGAGGCTGTGCTGAATGGGAGAGTCAGGTGAAGTGTTTATAACATCATGAGATGTCCAGTCAAGGTTTAAGTTTTGGCTTTGAACGATATAGTAAACACCGATAACAGCCAGAAAAACCGCGGTGATTGAAAAGACAGAAACCGCAAATGAAGTCCAGCTTCGCCCCCGCCGTTTTTGGGGTTTTGAGCTTTCAGCCTCGTCGGACGGCGTGCCGTATTCCGCTCTTTGCGAAACACGTTCATGAACGTCTTCATTCGCCGAAACGCTTTGGCGTTTTTGAAACAGCTTTTTTATCTTTGCGTTTCTGCGCGGGTTTTTAACCGGCTCCTGGCGGATTTTTTCGATCACCTTCACATTCTGCGTGAAAAGGGCAGTTATCCCTTCAGGCCTGAACGCGGGCTTTTCAAGATTTCTCCCGCTTGACGTTTGCGCTTTCGGCGCGCTTTTATTAAAGTTGTGCAAACGTTTGGGGCTGCGCTTTGCCACATGTTGCTCATTCAGTAAACTGTTAATAAAATCATTCATGGTTATTTGGTTTATCGACAAAATTAAAACAAATTATTATACTGTTTATGAGGGGAATAGTATTGGGAGAAATCGTTGCCTCCGGCAGAAAAAAGGTGTCGCCAGAAAGGGCAATTTTACTGGCACTTATCGCGGCGCTTTTAATTAAAATATTTGTTCTTGACTTTATGATCGCCGATGGGTATTCCATGTCACCCGCGATACGACCCGGTGCCGTTCTGTTTGTGTGCAGAGTGTTTTACGGCATCAGACTTCCAAGCACAGGCGAATATTTGATCAAATGGCGAATGCCGCGCATCGGCGAAGTTGTAGTGTTCTATACCCCTATGGGTGATGTTGCCGTCAAACGGCTGGGCAGGATTTTACCAGGCGGGATGTTCTACGCTCTCGGCGATAATGCACCGCAATCTTACGACTCACGAAACTATGGTCCTGTGCCGAAAAGAAATATTATAGGTAGAGTATTAGGAGTCAGATGATGAATGAGTTTAACGATGACACCAGATTTCGACCGGATAACCAGGCACCTGTAGTGAGCAAAAAACGCTTTGCTATTTTTGCGGTGTTTTTGGCGCTTTCGGCGGTTATGATTATAGGCCGTTATGGATACCTCATGCTGTCTTCTGACCATCGCGCAGGCGGCAACCGCGCCGCGATTTCAGGCAGCCGCGGCCCCATTCTTGACAGAAACGGGCGCATTTTGGCGATGGAGTCGCGCATGGGCAACATTACTTTGTGGCGGCCTGCGATGGAAAACGCGCAAACGCTCGCCGCGGAATTGGCCCCGTTTCTTGCCCAAAGCCAGCAGGAAATTTACTCACGCATCGTAAATTCAAACAGTGATTTCATCTATCTGCGGCGGCAAGCCAACGATTCGCTTGTGCGCGAAATTGATGCCGCCATCGCGCAAGGCGGCTTGCGGGGCGTGAGTATTCAGCCATCGCCGGGGAGGATTTTCCCCGAACGCGAGCTTGCCGCGCAATTGATTGGTTTTGTCGGCAACGACAATACAGGGCTTGCAGGCGTTGAGTTTGCCTTTGACCACGAACTAGCTCATTCGCGCCCTGCCTCACCGCGTGGCAGGAGCAGGCATTCGGGAAACCAGGTTTTCCTTACGATTGACATAAATGTCCAGCATATTCTTGAAACGATTTCCCGCCGCCTGCTTGCCGAAACCCAGGCAGAGGCGATAATGTTTATGGCGATGGATCCCCGAAGCGGGGATATTCTGGGCTCTGTGTCGCTGCCGGGCTTTGATCCCAACGACATAGCCACATCAAACCCCGTTTCGCGCATGGACAGACCCGCGATTTGGGCGTTTGAGCCCGGCTCCACGTTTAAGACGTTTTCCCTTGCCGCCATGCTTGATGCGGGGGCAATTGCGCGGGACACATTTTTTCACTGCCGCGGCTATTACGAGCGGATTACGCCTTCAGGTGAGCGCATACGCATTAACTGCATGGGTGTGCACGGCTGGGTGAGCGCGCGGGAAATCTCGATTTTGTCCTGCAACGCCGGAGCCGCATACGCGGCGCGCACGCTTCCGGCGCAGCATCTCCACGACCGCCTTCGGGACTTTGGCTTTGGCGCGCGAACCGGAGCCGGAAACCCGGGCGAAACCGCGGGGCTTTTGCGCCCTGTTTCGCAGTGGTCGGAGCGGTCAAGCCCGACGATTTCCATGGGGCAGGAAATCGCTGTTTCCGCCCTGCAAATGCTTAAAGCAACCACAGCAATCGCAAATGACGGCGTCCGCGTAAGCCCGCGCATAGTTTCGCACATAGTAACGCCTGAAGGTGAAGTCAGAAACTTCCAAAGCGCCCCGCCGCAACGCATTCTTTCGCCTGAAACCAGCCGCGCAATGCGCCATTACATGATGGAAACAACTTCAAGCCTCGGCACAGGCTGGCGCGCCTACGTTGACGACCTTTCTCTGGGCGTAAAAACCGGAACCGCTCAAATGATTGACCCCGCGACAGGCGCATACTCGGCAACTGACTTTATTTCCAATGTTGTCGCCATATTGCCGGCGGATAATCCTTCGCTTGTGCTTTACCTTGCGATAATTCGACCGCAGGGCGAAATGCTTGCCGGACGAATTGCCGCCCCGCCGATACGGGAAGCGGCAGAAGCGCTCATCAACTACCTCGGCATTCCCCGCGGCAGAAACCCACAAGTCGTGCATTCAGGCACCATCGCAATTCCCGCGTTTGCGCCTGTGATTGTCAACGACGTAATGCCTGATTTGTCAGGGCTTGCAAAACGCCAGCTCCTTCCATTGCTTGAGCGCAACGACTTGCATATACAAGTTCGCGGGGACGGCTGGGTTGCACGGCAAAGCCCGCCGCCGGGGACTTCGCTCACAAGCGCAACAATGATTGTTTTGGAACTGGAGTGATGGGCGTTTTTAACGGTTAGCTTATATTCGCGAAAAATTAGATATTTTAACGTCTCCATCAGGAAACCTGGCGATAATCTCAAGATCCCCACCCATCGCCCTAATGTGGCTTCGCAAGGTAGAGATATACATATCCGTCCGCTTTTCCATCTTTGCTATTGCCGGCTGTTGAACATTCATGGCTTCGGCAAGCATCTGCTGTGAAAGGCCGCGAGCGTTCCTAAGCTCGTTTAGGGGCATTTCGTCAAGCGCCTTCTTAACCTCCTCATCAATCCGTGCCAAGCGATCCGGACTGATTTGAGCCCTCAGTTCTGCAAATTTCTTAGCCATTGTTCTCCCCCTTTATTTGTTCAAGGTATTTGTCATAAATTTTATCCGCTTTGGGAACCATCTCTTCATAAAATCTGTCATTTCCGGTTTTATCCCCACCAATCAGGAGAATTCCCGTTCTTCGTGGATCAAATGCGTAAAAAGTTCTGATCGGATTTCCTTTACACTGACTGCGGAGTTCTCGCATGGACCTATGTTTAGAGCTTTTTACTTCACTGCTATGTGGGAAGTTCAGCATTGGTCCGTTTCTTTCCAATAAATCCACAGAAAAGGTTATTGCGTCTCGCTCATCCGCACTCAGCGTTTCCCACCATTCTCCAAATTCATCGGTATATTCAATTTCCCACATAGGCTAAATAATATTCCATAAATGGAATATTATCAAGAGTCCGCCCAGCGC
>JAIRQD010000105.1:0-5973 GCA_031256655.1 Treponema sp. | reverse complement strand
CACTATGGGCTAGACTTTTTTCATCTGACACTTTGGCCTCCTATCGTTTGAACTTTGAGCGGTTCACTGACAGGAGGTTCTTTTATATTCCCGTAAATGTCAAACTGTTTGAGTCCCCTGGCAAAGCCGGGGGTTTACCGTTTTTAATTAAGAAGGACATCAAGTTGGCTATCAGAACATTACAAGGATTATTTATTGCAGATGGAACAAAGTGTTTTCATTTAGGAGGGAGCAACATCATGCAAAATCCAAAACACGGAATCGTCTACGTGTACAAGCATAACGTAATAATCCGCAATCAAGCCAATTTTTCACTCAAAGCATCCTGTAGCACCCTGGACAGGCTTAAACCGGACTGAACAACTTTGTCATCCATCCATTTTGGAATGCTGACCGTTCTTTTAACCGCCCTGGCATCTTTAACTTCAACACAAATAAGATTTACAATTTCACCTTTTGATGCTTTTATATCTTCAAATGCTGAAGCTGTAGGTATCTCCAGCTCTTTATCCAATAAATAGCCAACCCATTGTTTTAAGGCGGATTGAGCCATAGAAAGAGCGTTCCCTAATGTTTTTCCTTCGGAAATACAACCAGGCAAGTCGGGATACATAACAGTATAACTTCCGTCCTTATTCTTATGAAAAATTGCGGGGTAAACATATTCCATAAAAAGCCTCCTATTTGACTCCTGCTGCCTTTAATATGACCTTGGCTGTATTTTCGTTTATTTCACGGTGGTTAGGGACTTGAACCGGGCGGCTTCCAGGTTTTTCGTAAATTGCATGATCTCCGGTTCTGTCCAGCCGATAACCAGCTGCCTCCAGTTTTTTATTAAATCCCTGCGCTTCACCAAATCTGCTCCACTATTATAGTAATACGTAATTTACGTACTGTCAAGTTTTCTGTAACGCCAAACAGCCAAGACGTAACATCGGTTACGCTCCCTCTGCAGAAACGGAAATACTGGTTAATGGTGAAGATCAAGGTCATGTTTCAGCAGATGCTTCCGTTTTTCCAAACCGCTTGCTATACTCTGCAATAGGAAACACCAATGGCAGATTATACTAAGCTTGATCACTTTTCGCTGAAAGCCCAAAAAGAAGGCTACCCAGCACGTTCGGTGTATAAGCTCAAAGAAATGGATGAAAAGTTTGGTCTTATGAAACGCTCAAATGCGCACTCGCGCGCTTCCTTTAAGGTTTTGGATCTCGGTGCGGCGCCGGGGAGCTGGAGCTTGTACGTATTGCGTAAACTTTCTGCCGGCGCACTAAAGCCTGAGCAGAAAGCCGAACCGCGGCTGGTTGCCATCGACCTTGCGCCTCTTTCGCGCCAGTACGATAACGGTCTTTTTGACTCACCTGATTTCGTTTTTTTGCAGGGGGATTTCACCCTTCCGGAAATTCAAGCGGCGATTCTGTCACACGGACCATACAACCTCGTTTTAAGCGATGCAGCGCCGTCAACTACCGGAAACCGTTCTGTTGACACTCTGCGATCCCTTGACCTTGCCGAAACCGTTTTGCAGTACGCCGAAACCGCACTTGCCAAAGGCGGAAACATGGCGATCAAGGTTTTTCAGGGGGGCGAATCGGGGGCGTTCTTGAAAAAAATACGCAGTCTTTTTGAAACGGGAAAAAGCTTTAAGCCGCAAGCCTGCCGCTCCGATTCCTTTGAAACCTACTATTTGGGGCTTGGGAAACGGTAACAGCGGATCCGCGGCTTATCGTCTCCGTTGCGGTGAAGTCATTCACCGCAACAGCGCACGCTAATCACAGCAAAACAATTCCTGCGGCTTTGCAGCCGGCAATGGTCTGGTCATCCCACACAGAAACCTGCACTTCGCCAACGTGCGCTTTCTGGAGCAAGAGCATACACACCCTCGATTGACCAATGCCACCGCCCATCGTGAGCGGCAGTTCACCTGCGAGCAGCATTTTGTGAAACGGCAGTGTGCGGCGGTCATTACAACTGGCTTTGGTCAGTTGCTCATCAAGTGATTTTTCATCCACGCGGATGCCCATTGACGAAAGCTCCACGGCGCAATCAAGCACATCGCTCCACATGAAAATGTCGCCGTTAAGCTGCCAGTCATCATAGTCCGGCGCGCGGCCGTCATGCTTCTGACCGGATTTTAAAACGCCGCCAATCTGCATGATAAACGCCGTTTTGTTTTCTTTGACATACGCGTTTTCACGCTCTTTGGGCGTAAGGTTTGGGTATTTGTCCTCAAGTTCTTGCGAAGTAATAAAGCTCACGTTCCTGTCAAACGAAACGCTAATCGCCGGGAACATTTCTTTGATTTTTTCCGCTGCGTCACAAATCGCGCCTGCAATTGCTGTAACCGTATCACGCAGGGTTTTTTCGTTGCGCGTTTCCCTGTCGATAATTTTCTCCCAATCCCATTGGTCAACGTAGATAGAATGAAGGTTGTCCATTTCTTCTTCACGGCGCACCGCATTCATATCGGTGTACAAGCCCTCGCCCAAATGAAAACCGTATTGGTGCAGTGCAAGGCGTTTCCACTTCGCAAGGGAATGTACGATTTGAGCATACGTTCCGGTTTCCTTTATGTCAAACTCAACAGGGCGCTCGTGCCCGCTCAAATTGTCGTTCAGCCCGGTTTCCGATCCGACAAAAAGCGGAGCGGAAGCCCGTTTTATATTTAAAGCACGGGAAAGATATTCCTCGAAAATCCGTTTAATAGTACCAATTGCAATTTGCGTTTCATAAACCGACAAAACCGACTTGTAGCCCTCAGGCACAACTAGTTCGCTCATTTTCATACTCCTCATAGCGGGCAAAAATATGACGAGCGCAGACACCCGCACTCGCCACCGCTACAATCAATACTACATAATTGTTTTCCGTGTCAAGGTGGGTTTTGAAAGCGTTTTTGAAGACGATTTTTTGCCTTGCTTTGACGATGCGGCTATGTTAGGATGTTGCCATGTCGAGCGAACTTTCTACAGTTGTTGTGTTGAAAAACTTCCGTTTGGTTGATGCAGAAACCGACACAAACGGCGCGTTGGTTATCGAAAACGGAATAATTACCTCAGTGTTTGATGAAGTTCCGCCTGAAAAAAAATCAGCCATTGTCATTGACGGCAGCCGCCTTGCATCCGGCGGGCGGCTTCCTGTGCTTATGCCTGCATTCGTTGATTTGCACGCGCATTTCCGCGACCCCTGTTGTTCACACAGCGCGGCAAGTGTTCCTTCTGTGGCAAGCCAGCCGCTTTCTGAAGTCGTGGAATCTGCCTCTTTGTCCGCTGTTGCAGGCGGCTTTACGACGGTCGTCTGCATGGCGAATACAAAACCGGTAACCGACAGCATAAAACGGGCAGCCGCCGTTAAAAGCCGCAGCGATACTTTGGGGTTCATCGATCTTTACCCGGTGATTTCGCTTACCAAAGGGATGGAAGGTAAAGAGCTTTCAGAAATTACAGAGCTGCCTTCCAAAGCCCGCGGCACAAACACCGCTAATTACATTCCTCTTCTGCTTTCCGAAGACGGCAAAGATATAACCTGCGATGATGTTTTTCTAACCGCCATGAAAGAAGCGAAACGTTCAGGCATTCCCATTTCCTGCCATTGCGATTTCGGCGGGCAAGAAGCTGATGCCGCAAAAGCCGCCGGGCAAAGCCGCAGCGTTTACAGCCGCATTGAAGAAAACAACGCCGTCCGCCGCGTTATCGAATTGGGCAAAAAAGCCTGCTGCCACATACACATTGCCCATGTGTCAACAAAAGAAGCGGTCGAAGTTATCAGGCAGGCGAAAGGGGAACTGCGTAACGGTAATTCAGGCGATGGCTTTGCCCTTTCCTGCGAAGTTATGCCGCACAACCTTTGCCTTACCGAAAGCGATGCCGAAAAGCTCGGTGAAGAAACGTGGGGGCGCGTTAATCCGCCCCTCAGGCTAGATGAAGACCGAAAGGCGCTTATCGGCGCGCTTGCAGACGGGACGATTGACGCCATCGCCACAGACCACGCGCCGCACAGCAATGCCGGCAAAGAAGCCGGAGCGCCCGGCTTTTCGGCGTTCGAGACAGCCTTCGCCGCCGCTTTTTCACAGCTTGTATTCAAGTCTTTCAACAACCCGCGATTTTCCCCGGCAGTTGACCCGCCAATTGATTTGAAGCGCTTGTCATCACTCATGAGCGCAAATCCGGCGCGGCTAATCGGCTTGCAGGACAGGGGGCTTTTACGTGCTGGTTTGAAAGCAGACCTTGTTATTGTTGACACAGAAAGTTCGCAAATTGTTGAACCCCGCACTTTTAAATCGCGCGGGAAAAACTCCCCTTTTTCAGGACATGAGCTCTTTGGAAAAATCCTTATGACTATTCGCGGCGGGCGTATAGTCTTTTCTGCCAACTAAATCGCCTGAAAACCGCCATGTAATTAAGAATCCGCTTCCGCCAAAAACGCTTTTGCTTTGCTGATTGCTTGCAGAACCGCGCTCTCCGCTGTGCCGCCGGGAATGCTCCGTGAAGCCACGCACGCTTTTACAGAAAGGCTTTCATAAAGCGACTCATCATAAAAATCCAAAAACTTTTTAAATTCCTGAGGTGTCAGCTCATCAAGCCGTTTCTTTTCTTCAATGGCGTACCGCACAATCTTTCCGGAAACTTCGTGCGCATCGCGAAACGCAACGCCATTTTTCACAAGAAAATCCGCCAAGTCCGTTGCGTTTGTGTAGCCGCCAAGCGCGCTCTCATACATCGCCTCTGTGTTGAATATGAGGCTCTCAAACATACCGGAAAATATTTTGAGGCAAGCTTTGGCTGTATCTGCGGAATCAAACACAGCTTCCTTGTCTTCTTGCATATCTTTGTTGTATGTCAGCGGCAGCCCTTTCATCACCGTCAAAAGCGTCAAAAGGCTTCCATATACACGTCCGGTTTTGCCGCGAATGAGTTCAGCCATATCGGGGTTTTTTTTCTGCGGCATAATTGAAGATCCTGTTGCGTACGCGTCAGAAATTTCGACAAATCCGAACGCGTCCGTTGACCACAAAATAAGCTCCTCGCAGAAGCGGCTTAGGTGCATCATCACAAGGGAAAGGCAGGAAACGAACTCCACGCAGAAATCTCTGTCCGAAACGGCATCAAGGCTGTTTTCGGTCACGGCGGAAAACCCAAGGCTTTCCATCACAAAATCCCTGTCAAGCGGGAAGCTGGTTCCGGCAAGCGCGCCGGAACCAAGCGGCATGACATCTGTCCGCTTGCGGCAATCCTGCAAACGCTCATAATCCCGCTTAAACATCTGAAAATACGCCAGAAAATGATGCCCAAGAGTCACAGGCTGGGCTTTTTGCATATGCGTGAATCCGCTCATTATGTCGCCTGAGTGCCGTTTCGCCGTTGTCACCAGCAAGCGAAGCAGTTTAACCAAAAGTTCGCAAGTCTCATCAATTTCTTCCTTGACGTACATCCGCATATCAAGGGCAACTTGATCGTTTCTGCTTCTGCCTGTGTGAAGCCGCCGCCCCGCCGAGCCTATACGAGCGACAAGCTCTGATTCAACAAACGAATGAATATCTTCGGCTTTCAAGTCGATTTCCAGCGCACCGCTTTCGATATCAGCTAAAATGCTCTGTAAGGTTTCCACGATCGCCCCGGCATCGGCAGGGGGAATAATTCCCTGCCTGCCAAGCATTTGAGCGTGGGCGATGCTTCCATTTATGTCGTGTTTGTAAAGCCTCCGGTCAAAGCCGATGGAAGAATGAAAGCTGTTTGCCGCTTCGTCAGTAAGACCTGCGAAACGGCCGCCCCACAATTTCACTGACTTTTCTCCTGCGTGTTCTTTTTCATCATTGCGCGGACGGCAAACGGGAGACCAAGCAAGGCGATAAAGCCGTCAGCGTCTTTGTGGTTGTACAAATCGCCTGTTGCAAAGCTGGAAATGCTTTGGTTGTAAAGCGAATACGGCGAGGAGCTGCCGGCAGGCGTTATATTGCCTTTGTACAGTTTCAGC
>JAIRQD010000102.1:0-18942 GCA_031256655.1 Treponema sp. | reverse complement strand
TTCCGTTTTGGTCTTTGAAGGAAACCGAATAGCAAGAGCGATCAGCTCTTTTAAAAATGGAGAACGGGTAAGCATTCATAGCTCATACCTCTAAAAACCAGCATTGAAACCGGCGCGTTTTTTGAACGATGTGCCAGCTTGTGTGCCAGTAGCATTTAGATAATAACTATGAACGCCCATTGAAAGGGTAGCTCATCAGCTAATTCCTTACAACATAAAGAATTAGCTCAATTTCCCCAGGGAGGATTTGAACCCCCACAAGCAGAGTCAGAGTCTGCCGTGCTACCCTTACACAACCGGGGAGAGTGCCGCGCAGGAAAGATTTCACTGCACTCCGAGTATAATACAAAAGTCAGATTGGCTTGTCAAGGTGAATGGCAGCGCGGCATTAAGGACTTTCCTCCTTAGCAACAAAATGCTCTGCCAGCGCCTTTTTGTCACTTTTGCTTAAAGGCTTGCTTTGCTTTTTGGCGAAATCGTAATGCACCATCACCGCGGTTCCTGTAACGGCAAGCAGCCCGTTTTGCCATGCCTGATGAAACACAGTGAAAGACTTGTTCCCGATGTGGCTTATCCACGTTCGTATCTCAACTTCGTGGTGAAAAAAAAGCTCCCGCACAAAGTCATAATCAGAATGCGCCAGAATAAGTGGAAACTCTTCCCTTTTGAAATTAAGGTCAGGGACAAAAATCCTGATAATGGGGTTTCGGGCGGTTTCAAACCAGTGCCCAAGCGTGGCATTATTTACATGCCCAAGGCAGTCGGTATCGCCGAATCCGGGCTGTATAGTCATAGAAAACATAAGATCTCCAAAAAAGGTTGTTGGTTGGCAAATCATACCATATAATTAAAAATAAAGAAATGAACGCAACACGAAGCAGGGGGAGTTAATGAGCGAAGTTTATGATTTCACCATAGAAGATCTGGGCAAACGCAACACAAAGTCGCCTATTGCCATGTCAGCCGCACCGGGGGAAAAAACGGCGAATTATGTCACTGACAATGAGTTTATCCGCCTTAGCGTTGAGGTGAAGCCTGGCGCGCAGCCGCCCCTCAAACGCACCCAAATGCTTGAGTGCGCCGGCCCCCGCGAAATGCTTTACTTTTCCCCCGCCAACGTTCATGCAGGAATTGTCACCTGCGGCGGGCTTTGTCCCGGCCTTAACGATGTAATTCGCTCTGTTGTGCGCTGTCTTTGGTATCGCTACGGTGTCAGGCGTATTTCAGGCATCCGCTACGGCTACAAAGGTTTTCTGCCTGAATACCAGTACGGCGTACGGGCGTTAAGCCCTGAAGTCGTGGATAACATTCACAAACTCGGCGGATCAATCCTTGGAAGTTCGCGCGGCGGCGGCAAGGAAGTAACCAAAATTGTGGACGCGATAGAGCAGCTCAACCTGAATATGCTTTTTACCGTCGGCGGGGACGGAACGCAGCGGGGCACGCTGGACATTGCCGAGGAAATCCGCAATCGCAAGCTGAAAATTGCGCTGGTGGGAATCCCGAAAACAGTGGATAACGATTTTGCCCTGATACAAAAATCGTTCGGTTTCGACACCGCCGTGGACAAAGCTGTTGAAGTTGTGGCGGCGGCGCACATGGAGGCAAACTCAGCGATTAACGGAATCGGGCTTGTTAAGCTTATGGGCAGGGAATCCGGTTTCATCGCCGCGCACACAGCCCTTGCAAGCCACGAGGTCAACTTTGTCCTCATTCCCGAAGTGCCGTTTAATCTTGAAGGCTACAACGGGTTTCTTCATCATCTTGAGCAGCGGATTATCAACCGCGCTCATGCGGTTGTTATTGTGGCCGAAGGCGCAATGCAGGAGCAGCTTCTGACTGAGAAAAAACTGGATGCAGGCGGAAATCTTAAACTTGCCGATGTTGGCGTGTATCTGCGTGACAGGATAATCAAGTATTTCGATGAAAAAAATATCGAAATCAATTTGAAATATATCGATCCCAGCTACGCCATCCGTTCTGCGGCGGCAAATCCTGCCGATTCGATTTACTGCGAGCGGCTGGGGAACGCCGCTGCACACGCGGCGATGGCGGGGAAAACCAACCTCATCATCGGGCTTGTCAACAACGAATTTGTCCACCTGCCCATAAAAACCGTCATTTCCCGCCGCAGTCACGTTGACCCGGAAAGCAGCCTTTGGCGTGACACGCTGGATGCAACTCGCCAACCGGCTTCCATGACAAACCACTTCGGAAACAAGGGAAAGTAAGCAGGGAAATTAGAAAAACGCCGTTGTAGATAAATGCGCAACAACGGCGTGGAAATATATTTTTACAATGTTATAACACTACTGCTAAGAAGTTGACCGTGTTCAGTGAAGACAACAATCCTTACCGTGTTACCCGGGGTAAAATAACCGCCGCCGGTGGGAAGAGCGGCTGTCACCATACCTTGCGCGTTCACCGTAAAATTACCACCGTTTTCGCCCAACCAGAAATTAAGCGCGCCTGAAGCTGTTGTTCCGTTTTGAGCGGCAGCATTTGCGCCTGAAGTCGCGGAAGCTCCAATCCTGATCACTCCGGGTTCGGTGTTCGCGCCCTCCCCTAACACCAGACCAGCAGTATTGACGGTTATGGTAGTGCCGTCAACAGCAACACGAGTAACCGCAGGTGTTATTCGATTGGCGGAAACTTCCCATCTTCCCGGAGTATAAGGTGTGCTCAAAAACCCGAAGGTTCTCATAAGATGCGGGAAAAATACGGGATTAGTGGAGTTAAACACCACATCTCCTTCACGGATATTACCCGCAACAGCCGCACGAGCCTGAGCAGTACGATTTCCCTCATGGTAAGTATTCAGCAATGCCGCCGCATTAGATCTTACCGCGGCATGCAAATTAGCGTTGGGTGCTGTTATCCTGCGGACATTTTCGGCGATTTCCGCAGGCTCTCTGTAATAGTTAAAGTAAATACGCACAACATCATTGATTTCATTTCGTGTTGCAATTATCGTGGTGTTAAGAATGCTCTCAAAAGGACGATCTACACTTACGCGGTAACCATGTCTGATTAAAGTTTCTGCAAGACCATACATCTGGAACATCATGGTAAAGCTTCTGTCAAGCCAAGCTGCGGCGGTGCGAACATCATCAGCTGTAAATAACAGTCCGCGGGTTGTCCAGTCAATTTGCTGCTCCACATGGTAAAGAACTCCGTTACCATGATTTAAGCTAGCGACATCCCTGTTGAACAAAAACGTCGTGGGTAGTACCAATCTTGGGTAATGCACCCCGTTAAACCATGCGTCATTAGGATTTACAACACCGGCTTCAGTGCCGGCAGCCGCGTGCGTGTGGGTAAGCCGTACGTTACTGTTTGTTGTTGGGAAATCTCCGGCTACACGGTGAGCGTTGAAGTCGCCATACATGCCATGCAGGAAATTGTCAATCAGGTATGCCCACAGCGCTGTTCTCCCGCTGGCAGGATTCTCACCATTTCTAATCGGATGGGCTCCAGTATCAACGAAAGAAGGGCTGAAGTGGTAAATTGTAGTTATACCTTCCCTGATAGCAACATCATTGAGAATGGGAATTTTTCCATTTAAATGGGGGCACCCGAATGCACCGAGCATGATAATACGATCGCCGGGGCTTCTTAATAAGTGAATGAGCTGCGCATAATTGACACGCTGGAAGACATGAGTTGGGGAAATTCCGAGCTGAGTGTTGGCCGTTGGAACAGCCGGCATCCCCGTGCTTCTTGCTATATGAACATCAAAGGTGCCTCCGCCTTCAGTGATGGCGTTTACGGCTCCGAGAACCCTATCTATTTGACTCCTCAGCGCACTTGCATTTTCCGCATTCAGGACGGGCGAAATGTTTGTGACATGATCTACTATTCTGGCGTGGACAGCGTTCGCACCTGTTCTGCTTTGACCTTCTGTCAACGCAGGAAGGTCAATAGCCATTAACAGAGCCGTTTGACCGTGAAAAATCCCAGGTGAAACCTCGTTGCGTAAAATGCCGTTGGCATTGCTGGCAGTGGTAAACAATCTGGCAATTTGGGTGAGGTTTGCAGACGCTTCTTCTCCTTGAACAAGAATGCTCCTTGTTCCCATTTCCATCCAATTGTCGTAGTTGTAAAAAACACTTTCAGTTGTAGGCATATTAGACACCATCACCGGTCCAATATACCCAATTGTACCATCAGCATTTCTTGAAAGAATCCCGAAACTGGACAAAATGTGTTCAGACAGACCATTGTCAAAACGGGTATCCATAACATAAATATTCTTTATACCCAATTCCTGTGCTGCTGCATTTACAGCAGGCATCATCGCAACGGTGTTAGCGCACCATGCGCCGCCCCAAAGAACAGCGAAGCCACCGCTGGTCGCTATTGGCTCATTCCACCCGGCACCGCCTGCAAAAGTGCCGGTAAGCATTGCCAAAAAGTCCATATTTGTGATTGTTCTAAAGACATGATCTTCAGGTACGCCAAATGTGTCGACATACCAATCTGGATGTGAAACACTGGTGGCGAAACCGGCGGACAACCTTGCGTTGTGAGCCCCTATTTCCCGCGCCCCTGCCACTAAAACTACCGGCACAACAAGCGCCAGCACTAAAATTGAACGAAGAACCTTTTTCACTTCTACCTCCAAAAAATTTATGCGGGGTTTTTCACCCCTTTCAACTATTGAAAACAAAATACCAAAACTGGACAAAAAACACAAGGCAAACAGTGATCCCATTGAACAGCCTCCACACGACCGCCAACAGTAGAAATTCTCCGTTCACAAGTGATAAACTCAATTTTATGAATGATGTTATTTCGATACTAAGGCAATCAGAGGCGTTTTTGGAAGGGCATTTCCTTCTGTCTTCCGGCAGGCACAGCAACCGTTATTTTCAGTGCGCCCGGCTTCTTCAGTTTCCTGACCGCGCGGCAGCGGCTCTTTCGGCAGCGGCTCTGGCGATAAAAGCCGATATGGCGGCGGGCAAATTGCAAATTGACGCTGTTGTAGGGCCTGCTCTTGGCGGCATTATTGTCGCTTACGAGTTAGCCCGCCAGCTTCAGCTCCCCGCGTTTTTTACCGAGCGCGATGATACCGGCACTATGGTTTTTCGCAGGGGTTTTGAGGTAAAACCGGGGCAAAACATTCTCATTGCCGAAGACGTAGTTACAACCGTTAAGTCTTCGCTTGATTGCGCCAAAGCCATTGAAGAAATGGGCGGGCGCATAACAGCGTTGGCTTGCGTTGTGGATCGCCGCATGGAAGGCGTGGAAAGCCCCTGGCCGTTTTATCCTGCTTGCCGCTTGGAAGCAGCAACATGGGAAGCGGACGATTGCCAGTTATGCAAGCAAGGTTTGCCCGCGGTAAAGCCCGGTTCACGCAAAATTTGACTTGTTCGGCAACCCGGTTGGTTGCCGCGGACTAAAGTCCGAAACAAGTCTTGCAAAATACTGCGCATTTTGCTGTTTTTAAGCGGAAGTTGTTCTGAAACTGAAGTTTACGAACAACTCTATTATGGATTAGGGTGAGTTTTGTTTGTAAACAAGCATAAGTTGTTTGCAATGCGTATTGCGTCAGCGCGGTTTATTGCCCCAAGCTTTGAATAAATTGTTTTAATACTTTTTTTCAACGTGGACAATGAACACGAAACATTATTCGCTATTTCTGCTCTGGTGTAACCTCTGGAAATTCCTTTTAATATCGTAATTTCCTTTGCTGTTAAAACCGGATTTTCTTTTTCCGCTCCGCCGTATTTTATTGCCAGCGCATTAACTTTTTTTGCGTATGCGGATGCTTTATCTTTTATTCCTTCAAGCCAGCCGCGGGGAATATCAGTAAAAGAAAGCGCCGCATTTGCAAGAGTTTTCATATCTTTACCAAGCTCAATAAACGGCGTAACAATCGAATATCTTATCGATATTTCATAAGCTTTTTGCAGCGCACAAAGAGCCGCTTTTTTGTCTCCAATTCGCAAAAGAATTACCGCTTCAAATGCTGTCAGTTCAAGTATTCCAAAATAATAAGAACTAAGCCCTTCAACAGGATCATCCGTTTTGATAAACTTACAGGCATCTTCATATCGCTTTTCTGAAAACAGACTTTTTGCCTTAACAATTATTTCATAACTTTGATAATGCAGATTCAAACCGCTGTATTCAAACTCATTTTTTAACCAGGGCGCTATTTTATTAGCAATCCCCAACTGCGCATAAAACCAGCCGTTAATTATATCACTCAATACATAGCGGTTTATAAAATCCGATAATTCAAGCATAGCTTCAATTCTATTCAGCACTTCGTCAGTATCTTCATTATCCCCCGTGAAAATACTTATACGCAAAAGATAAAAAAGCCCTCTGCTTTCAATTTCGTGCTGTCCGTTTTTACGGGCAGCAAAAACCGCTTCCAATGCGTATTGTTCTGCGGCATTTATTTCACCTTTGAAAAACGCAAGCTCCGCCTTGCACAAACTGTCACCGCCACCCAAATACCCGCCAATAGAATTAACCGCATACGGAATGCACTTTGAGATTGTTTTAATAAAATATTCAAACTCACCTTCTTTTGGCGAGCGCCCAACCAGGTTTGCATAAGATCCAATTGTTGTTTTTGACACAGGGCCTGAAACAACGTGGGTATTTTGCATATAGTAATAATCCCCTTTTTTAAAACTATCTTCCACGTTACTTATATCCTGATTTGTGCGATATGTGAAAAACCCAAGTATTCCCAACGTATTATAACAAGAGGATAAAACGTACAAGTTTTGCGGGCTTGAAGGCAATTTTTCAAACTCGCTTATACTGCGTTCAAGCAATTTTTTTGATTCGTCATATCGCCCAAGATTCAGCAAAAGCACCGCCTTTGTTACATGACGAAGGAAAAGAAAACTCTCTGTGTTTTCAATAATTTCTTCAATGTTTGCTTTATCGTTGGGCTCATCTGTTTTGCTGTCAACAAATTGTTTTATTATTTCAAAAAATGATGCGGCAGTTGTTCTTGGCATTATGCGCGCTGTTGAATAAATAGTCTTAAAAACCCCGTCGTAATCACCTGCCATTCCATAATTAAAAGCCGCATCAATTAAAAGCCGGTTTTTCAGACACCATGCTGCTTTTATACTGCAAGCTTTTTGGATTTCTTGCTTTGGTATAGAAGCCTGCTTTTCTTTAAGAAAATCAAGAAAAAGCGGATGGATTGTAAAGCCATTCAGATATACATCGTAATAAAACAATGCGCTTATTTGTTTGAAAGCATCAGCCTGCTCTTGTACACAAGAAGATATATCGGTTAATACTTCAAGCGGCCAGCTGTCAAAAACTGAAATTGTAACAAGAAAGCGCTTACACTCAGGCGGCAATGTATCAAACAATTCCTGTATCATGTCTCTAATGTTTCCGTTGCGAAGAAGTGAAGAGCTGTATTGTCTGTTGTTTATCTGCAGGGTATTATCTTTTTTTAACTCATCTGCAATAAGGCTTATTGCAATTATCCAGCCATTAGTGTCGGAATGTATTTTTTTTGCATCAGTCAAAGATAAATTAATTTTTTTTAATTTAAAAAACAAAATTATTTCCTTTATATTAAAACGCAAATCATCCACAGTGATCCGCAACAAAAGCCCTTTAGAAAACAGATTCATTATATTAAGTTCAGGCTCCGTAAGAGAAATCAACATTGTTGTTGTTTTGCGATAAGGAGAAGCAAGAAACGTATTTAAAAAGTTAATTATTTCTTTATTATTAATATGATGCAAATTATCTATTACAACAACAAACCGGCGGGATTTGCTTAAATTCAACATTGACATGCAGCGACTGATTTGATTTCTTGTTTCAGGAAAGCCGATTTCCTCAAGAGTTTTTCCCACTTTTACACTTTGAATATTCACCGCCTTTATTATACTTTCCCAAAACTGCGGAGGATCATCATCACGTTCTGTAAGCGAAAGCCAAATTGCGGCTTTGTTATTCTGAACCAAAAAATTATTCACCGCGCAAGTTTTGCCGTATCCGCTTCCGCCTGTTATGAGAAAAACAGAATTTTTCTTTGCCGTTTCAAAAAGTTCATTTATGCGTTTTCGTTCAAGTATACATTGTTCATCCGGCAATAGAATATAAGACATTTAATCGCCTTTACAGTTCGCAATACTGTCGTTTTGAGAAGCTTCGGTTTTAAGAATCCCCTTTTCAATCGCTATCCTCACCGCATCCGCTTTATTAAGCGCGCCAAACTTGGAGAAAATGCTTCTAATGGCGCTTTTCACTGTGTTAGGTGAAATAGAAGCGGCGCTTGCGATTTCAAGCCGCGTTAAACCGCTTGAAAGCCCTGAAAGGACATGCATCTCTCTTCTGGAAAGACGCATATTCATATTTTTGCCAAAATCGCCATTCCCGCTTTTTTTATACAAGTGCAGTTTTTTTGCATAAGCGGCGGATTTGCGGTTAATCTCTTTCAGCCACTCAATGTAAACTTTTTCCGTTTCGGAATTCTTTTCCGCTTCTTTTAGCGCCGCTTCTGAAAGCCCTCTCATGTCCTTGCCGAGTTCTACAAAAGGCATAAAACTTCCCGTTGGTTCTGAAAGCTCAAACGCCTGATAAAGTGAAAGAAAAGCGGACTCTTTTTTCTGCAAGCGCCATTTGCAAACGGCTTCCAAAGCTTTTATCTCAATGTCGCCAAAAAAAATGCTCTCCGCTTCTTGAGGGCTTTTAATCACAGCCAGTACTACAGGATAGCGCATTACTGAAAGGTAATACTTCGCTCTTATAAGGCGCTCCAAACCCTGATGCAAAAAATTAAACTCACTTTCGTTAAAATCGTTTTTTAACCAAGCTGCCGCCATATTTATTTTGCCGGTTTGAATATAATACCAGGACATTAAAATATCATGGTAAAAGGAGCGGTTCAAAAATAAATCCTCGTCAGTGTTTGTCTTTATTTTTTTTAACGTATATTCAACATTTATTTTGTCACCGGTAAAAAGATATATTCTCATAAGATAAAAAAGCGCCCTGTTTTCAATTTCAAATTGAAAAGCCTTTTTCGCTTTTTCTATACTCGCCAAAAGATATTTTTCGGACTTTTTTAATTTCATCTTAAAAAAATAAATCTCTCCAAAACAAAGCTCAATTAAACCTTCTTGACATCCTGACATTGCGTGAGAAGTATAAGGTACTATTTCTTTAATCATTTCCACATATTTTTCCAAATCTTCACTGGTTGCCAAAGACATAATCCTGCATGCATAGGTGCTTAAAACTATTCCGTTTATAGGCGGTTTTGTAATATATTCTGACTTTTCTGAATGCGAAGCAGCGCGCTTAAAATATTCAGCAAAGTCATATTTTTTTGTGTCAATTGATTTCAACAATCCAATAAACCCAAGCTGCATATAACATCCGGTTAAAATACCGTGTTTCTCAGGTGATTCGTTTTGCAATTCTGCATCTGAAATTATATTTACAGTTTCATCCCAACTTTGCTGATAACAGCCAAGCGTGGTCAATGCGCGGTTGCGAATAACAATTGTTTCTGTGGATTCACTGTAAATGCGTGTATCACAGCGATCAAAAATATCCAAAACAAAACGCGCCAAATTATTCGCTAATATTAACGGAAGCGTTTTAAGAATTTCAACAATTCCGCCGTAATCCTTTGACTTATCATAATAAACAAGCGCATCCATTTTATGGTTATTTTTCACACACCACTTGGCACTTTTTTGCCACACTTCTATTTTTTCTTCCTCTGATAATTCATCCTGCTTTTCCCGCAAAAACTCAAGCAAAAGATTATGAATCCTGTACAAACCCAAATATTCATCAAAGCTAATAAACGAACTTAAACTTTCAAGTTTTTTAACAGCAGAATAATCTTTTGCAATTTCAAGCGCAAGATCCATGTGCAGATTTTCAACCAGAGAAAATTTTATCAGCAATCGCCTCATCTTTTGCGACAGATGTTCCATTATTTCACTTTCCAGCAAGTTTGAAACTCCGGCATTTAAAAGCCGCAAAACTCGTGTTGTTCTTTTGTTTGTATTAATAAGCAAAATGCACGCCAAATGAATTGCAAAAACCCAACCTTCTGTATCGCGGTAAATAAAAGCCGCAACAGCAGGTTCAACTTTAATATTTAACAAATCAAAATATGAAAGCATTTCTTCGCGGCTGAAACGCAGATCATCAGTGGTGATTTTAGCAAACATTTTTTTACCCGCTAAACTTTCAACATCAAAAGCCTGCTCGCTTCTTGACAGCAAAATGCAAGTTATGTTAGGCGGAGCGGAACGCAAAAAAAGCGAGAGAAAACGCAGGACGATTTTATTGGTGATAAAATGAACATCATCATACACAAAAAGATACTTTTCACCGAGGCTTATATTTTTGCGGAATACTGAAAGGCATTGCTGAAACTGCTGTTCGGTAACAGGGAAATCATACCGCCGTAATTTATCCGCTGTTTCTTTGCTGATAAGCGACACAGCAGAAATCATGGTTTCCCAAAAGCGCTCTTCGATGTTATCAAGCTGCGAAATTTGCAGCCATGCTGTGTGAGGAATGTGCTTTTGCGCAAAGGTATACACAGCTTGAGTTTTTCCATATCCTGCGCCTGCAACTACAAAGACGACAGGTTTCTGCACGGCATTTTCCAAAAGGCGCTCAACCCGCTGCCGCGTTAGTTTTGCGTGCACCGTGTCATAATTTGGTAGTTTCATCATATTTTCCATCGTTTTTCATAGTATTATTATTTTATAGCTAAAATATAGTTCTTTTTAATTTAGTTTTCAAAGAAAATGGTATTATTTTTCGATGCGATGATGCATATTTAAAAGCTGTGCATGGTCTTAAACCTACAGCCGCTTAATCGAAACTGCCTTTTTTGATTCACCGTCAAATTCCACAAGAATTCCCTGCAAAGAAACTCTGTCATCTTCGGTTGGCACGGCGACTTCCATGCGGTAAAGCACCTGATTGCGGGCGCGGTTAAGACAGATTTGTGTGTCCATGCCGATAACGCTGTCCAAATTCCCACACATGCCCAAATCGGTGATGTAAGCGGTTCCGCCGGGCAGAATCCGCTCATCGGAAGTTTGAACGTGTGTGTGCGTTCCGGCAACAACACTTGCCCTGCCGTCAAGGTGAAAGCCGAAAGCCTCTTTTTCCCGTGTTGATTCGGCGTGAAAGTCTACAAGGATTATAGGTTTGTTATGCGCGTTTTCTTCGCCGTTGTTTTCCGCCCAAACAAGTGAGTCAAATGCCCTGAACGGGCAATCAATGGGCGACATAAACTCTCTGCCCTGAACATTCACCGCCGCCCATGTCACAGGCACGCCAGACGAAGACGGCTTTTCAAGCGTTACAAAACCTTTACCGGGATTGCCGGGCGGATAATTAAGCGGGCGCAAAATACGCGGCTGGCTGTCAAGCACCGGCAAAAAATCCCGCTTTTCCCACACGTGATTGCCGCTTGTTACCACATCAGCTCCGGCGGCAAAAATACGCTCCAGATGAGGCAGAGTAAGCCCGAAACCGGCGGCGGCATTCTCGCCGTTCACCACGACAAAATCAACAGAGTTTTCTTTGATTAGGAGAGGCAACTGGCGATCCAGGGTATCAAGCCCCGGATCGCCAACCACATCGCCAAGCATTATCGCCCGCAAGATGTGCACGGAAACTACCTTGCGTACTCGGTGACCCTCGTTTCCCTAATCATAGTGAGCTTTATGCGCCCGGGATAACGGAGATCGTTTTCAATCTTCTTCGCAATCTGCTTGGCAAGATCTTTGGTTTTCTCATCGTTAAGCGCTTCGTTGTTGACGAGAATGCGCAGTTCCCTGCCCGCCTGAATCGCATACGCCTTATCCACGCCGTTAAAGCCTGTGGCAATGTTTTCAAGGTTCTCAAGCCGCTTGATGTAATTGTCAAGCGTTTCCCGTCTGGCACCAGGGCGCGCGGCGGAAATCGCATCGGCAATCTGCACCAGCACCGACTCAATGCAACTGGGCTCAATGTCGCCGTGGTGGCTTCCGATGGCGTTGATGACGTGCTGGTCTTCGCCCATTCTGCGCGCCATATCCATGCCGATTTCAGCATGGTTAAGGTCAGAATCCGAATCCACTCCCTTGCCTATGTCATGAAACAGGGCGGCGCGCTTGGCAAGATCGCGGTTGCAACCCCCGATTTCCGAGGCAAGCATTCCGGCGATAACCGCCACTTCTTTTGAGTGGTACAATACGTTTTGCCCGTAACTGGTGCGGAAGTAAAGCCGCCCCAGCGTTCGAATCGCATCATGTTTGATGTTGTGAATCCCTAAGTCAAACAGAACCCTCTCACCTTCCTCAAAAATCTTTTGGGAAACGTCTTTTGTGACCTTGGTAACGATTTCCTCGATTCGCGTAGGATGTATGCGCCCGTCAACGATAAGCCGCTCAAGGCTCACCTTGGCGATTTCCCGCCGCACCGGGTCAAAGCATGAAATAACCACGGCTTCAGGCGTATCATCGATGATAATGTCAACACCAGTGAGCGTTTCAAGCGTGCGGATATTTCTGCCTTCACGCCCGATAATTCGCCCTTTCATCTCATCGTTGGGCAAACTCACCGTTGTAACAGTCACTTCGCCGGTGACATCCGTTGCCATCCGCTGGATCGTACTAAGCAAAATATCGCGGGCTTTTTTTTCGCCTGAAATAGCCGCCTCGTGTTCGATCTTGTTGATAAGCGATTGCGCATCATGGCGCGCTTCGTTTTCCAAGTCGCGAATGATGAGGGATTTCGCATCATCAACGCTTAAACCTGAAATTCGCTCAAGTTCAGCGCGGTAACGCTCTTCTTCCTTACCAAGCGCTTCTTCTCTAACATGGAAAGCTTTTTCTTTTTCCACTAGAGTTTGTTCAGTCCGTTCGATTTGAGCTATCTTTTTATCTATGCTCTCTTCTTTTTGAAAAATCCGGCGTTCAAACCGCTGTAATTCAGCCTTTCGCTCCCGGGTCTCCCTTTCTTGCTGGTTTCGCTCCCGTATAACTTGTTCTTTTGCTTCGAGAAGCAATTCTTTCTTTTTGGCCTCAGCTTCTTTTATAGCACCATGCTTTATTTCTTCCGCGCTTCGCTGCGATGCCGTAAGTTGAAATCTGGCGTAAAACCATCTAATAATCCAGCCTAAGGTTAACCCGGCAAGAGGAAGGATCATCCACAATATCCAGTCCATCTTTTACCCCTTACCGAAATGTATAATTGTCTACTTTGTTGTACATTTTTTTTCGATTTTTGTCAATGGTGCGAATTGTTATCGATAACCCGATTCTGCCAGAGCGGCCTCCGCCTCTTTAATCTCATCATATTCTATGGTTTTGTCAGCATAAATGATGGTATTTTCATGCCCTTTTCCAAGCAGCAATACAAGATCGCCTTTTTTGGCAAGCGAAAATGCCTTCCTAATCGCCGTTGGGCGGTCGGGGATGAGAAAAAGCGTTTCACCCTGAACCATTGGCACAGCGCCGCAAGCCGCAAAGCAGCCTTTAGCGATGTCTTCCAGAATTGCCATCGGCACTTCCCCGCGCGGGTCCTCGTCAGCCAAAATGACTATGTCCGAATGAAGGGCGGCAACTTCGCCCTGCATAAAACGCTTTTGCGTATCGCGCTCGCCAGGGGAGCCGAACAGAGTGATAAGCCTGCCGCCGTTTGGGGCAACCCGCTCTTTCAGGGGCGGCAACACGGCTTCAAAAGAGGACGGAGTGTGTGCGTAATCGACAATCACCTCAAACGGCTGACCCTTTTCCACCGGAGCCATGCGCCCGCGCACAGGCTTAAGAAGCGCAACGTAACCGGAAAGTGATTCAACTTCAACAGAAAGCAGGTTAGAAACTACCAAAAGCGCGGCAAGAACATTCGCCGCGTTAAAAGAACCGGGGAGCTGATCGCGCAGCGTGATTGTTTTTCCGGCGGAAGCATCAAACACTTCATACCAGTTGCCGCCGGCTCCGCTTTCCAGCATTTTAATGGAAAGATCTGCTTCCACCCCTTTGGTGCTGAAAGTGTAGGTTTTGTGCACGGTGGCGGCGGCGAAGTAGTCAGCACTTGGATCATCAGCGTTTACCACACCAAAAGAAGGGATGAGTTTGCCGTTTAGAAGGTGATTCTTTGCCGGAAAGGCATCAAGAGTTCGGAACAGCTCGGCTTTGTCGCTGCGGTATTGCTCGAAAGTACCGTGAAATTCAAGATGCTCATGCGTCACTTTTGTCAGAACGCCGACATCGAAGTTCACATCTCCCAAACGGTTGGTTTTTTTGGAAAGCCCGTGCGAACTGGATTCAAGCACCACATACTCAACGCCGTTTTTGCGCATCTGCGCAAGCAAGCGATGAATTGCCACTGCTTCAGGTGTTGTCTGGTGTTCGGGATTCCACGTTTCGCTGTCGCCATCGGCGTACTGAACTGTGGAAATAAAGCCGGTTTTCTTTCCGGCGAGTTTCAAAAGCTGGTAAACCAAAGAAACCGTGGTGCTTTTGCCCTCCGTGCCTGTAATGCCGATAATGCCCATGTTCCGTGAAGGATAATCGTAAAAAGCCGCCGAAAGCGGCGACATCGCAAAGCGGGAATCTTTTACACGTATGTACAATACGCCGTCAAGGTATTCGCCAAGTTCTTTTTGGTGGACAACAGCCGCCGCCCCGCGTTTTACCGCATCGCCAATGTAATCGTGCCCATCGACATGAAGCCCGGGCAAAGCGAAGTAAAGAGAACCGCGGGATACCTCGCGGGAATCGTAAACGAGTGAGTTAATGGGCGGAGAAGAAGGCCACGCAAAGGCGCCACTTTCAGAGGAAACGCCGCTTTTGCCGAAAGCGACCGGAGCGGCAGCGCCCAGCCGCACTTCGATAACACCTGCCCTTTCCGCTGTCTGCGCCGCGATAAAATCAGCGGGCAAACGTTCATGCGTATTGGTTTTTTCAGAGTTCATTCTGATGGCAAGTCTAGCAGGCGGTTAAAAATAAATCAATGCGCGTGTTGTGCTGGCTATTTGTGTTGGCTACCATATCAACAGAACCTCTTGTCTGCCTTTACAATTAACGGTATCGTTAAGAATGCAGCTATTATCTACATCTGACGCGGATATAAAAAAGGCGGCGGCGGCCTTGTTACAAGGTTTTCTTGTTGCCTTCCCCACTGAAACTGTCTACGGCCTGGGCGCGGATGCGTTTAACACACTGGCGCTTGCCAAAGTGTTTGAGGCAAAAAACCGCCCCCGTTTTGACCCGCTCATCATTCACATAGCCGATATTGCGGTGCTTTCCCGCATAACCGATATCGCGGCTTTAGACGGCGCTGCAAAAGAGCGGCTTACCATTCTTTCGCGCGAGCTTTGGCCCGGTCCGCTTACCCTGATTTTGCCCAAACGCGCCGAAGTGCCTGATCTTGCAACTTCGGGGCTTCCCACAACGGCGGTGCGCTTTCCATCACATGAAACGGCGCAAAAACTCATCCGCCTTTCATCAGGGGCGGTGGCTGCTCCAAGCGCCAATCCCTTCGGCTGCCTTTCGCCCACGCACGCCGGGCATGTAAAAGCGCTTTTAGGAGAAAAAGTTGACTACATCATTGACGGCGGGAAAACAATGGTTGGCGTGGAATCGACAGTGCTTGACATTTCATCAAACCCGCCGCGCCTGCTCCGACCCGGCGGAACGCCTCAAGAAACAATTGAGGCTTTAATCGGGCCGGTTGAGTTTTCTTTCGGCGTTTCTGTGGGCGCGGATGATGGAGGAGAAATGCCTGTATCGCCAGGGCAGCTTAAAAGCCATTACGCCCCGCGCACCCGCCTTGCCCTTTACCGCCGCGAAGATTTGGCGGCGCTGCCAATCGCCAAAGGCGAGGGACGGCTTTACTTCTCAAAGCCGGACGTTGCAAACACCGATTCTGACGCGGCAGGGAGAACACGAATTTTATCGGCAAGCGGGAACCTGAACGAAGCTGCGGCGAACCTTTTTGAAATGCTTCACGAACTGGATGGACTTGGTCTTGACATTATACGCGCCGAGGAAGCCCCCTTAACCGGCCTTGGTGTCGCAATCAATGACCGGTTAAAGCGGGCAACAAATTAGCGGTTTACTTTGCGGTTAATCCTGCCACGGTGATGTAGTTAAACGGCTTGTTGAAGTGCGGCATGAAGAAAATATCAAGAAGCGGAAGCTCATTGATAGTGAAGCCTTTGGCAATGGCGAGACTGAACATATGCAGCCCCATAGACACATCGCGGTAAGAAGCCATCTGCGTTCCAATGATTTTGCGGCTTTTCGCGTCATAGATAATGCGCAATTGCACATCTTCGTTTGGTCCTGCCATAAACGCCAGTTTTTGGGTGTCCTTGACATCCACGTGCGCTACATCAAAACCCGCGGCTTTTGCTTTTTCTGAACACAAGCCCGTGCTCCACATTTTGTAGTCATAAATCTGAATACCGTTGGAGCCCTGCACGCCCTGTGACTGGAGGCCTGTGCCGCACACGTTGTGACCGGCGACAATACCTGCACGCACGGCGTTGGTCGCCAAAGCAATGTGATCGGGTTTTCCTGTTGCATTGTTCAGAACGGTGGCGCAGTCGCCAATGGCATACACACCCGGTATGGAGGTCTCCTGATTTGTGTTGACCAAAAATGCGTTTTTTACACCGAGTTTCAGTTTTCCGGCGGCAATTTCGGAGTTGGGGATAAATCCAATGGACAAAATCACTGAATCAACAGCGTATTCGCCTTTGTCCGTTACGATTGACGTAACCCGTTTGCCGTTTGAGGATTTAATCTCTTTAAGCATTTCGCTGTAATGGAGCTTTATGCCCTTATCGGCCATCACTTTGTCCATGTTTTCTGTGAAAGCTTTGTCGAAGTATCCGGGAAGGCAGGTAGCCGCCGCTTCAAAAAGCAAGGATGTTCTGCCGCGAAGCTGGACTGCTTCAGCAATTTCAACACCAATGTAACCTGCCCCTATGGTGGCGACCGCTTTGACATCGGGGTTGTTGAGATCTTCATCAATTTTAAGACCATCTTGAAAAAGCTTTACATAATGAACACCTTCAAGGTCAGTTCCCGGTATATTCGGGGTGATTGCCCTTGATCCGGTTGCAAAAATGAGTTTGTCATAGGATGCTTCGATAACTTCGCCGTCTTTTGTTTTAGCTTTGACAACTTTTTTGTCAAAATCTACCTCATAGACAACTGTCTGCATGTAAACCTTCGCGCCTTTGTCCTCCAAAACTTTGTTTGAAGAATAAAAAAGGTTCTTCGTCTCCGGTATCTGCTTTCCTACATACAAAGCAGTGCCGCAGCCAAGATAGCTGATGTTGTCGTTCTTGTCAAAGATAACGACTTCGTTTCCCGGATAATTATCCAGAATCGTGTTTGCCGCCGCTGTGCCGGCGTGGTTTGCACCGATCAAAACGATTTTACCCATAAATGCCACCTCTCTAAATTAATAATATAGGGATCTATACTACCCCACTTAAGTGAAGATTTTATAATGGCTGATAATTTTTGTCAAATTTTTTCTTCATGATTAATGCAATTGAAACTAATCCTGCCGCAAAAATAGATAGGAAGTTTCAGCGCCGTTTATGTTGTCAAAGAAGAAGTTCGTAAAATCCCAGCGGTTGTTAAGCGCAAAGAAACTGCGCGGTCTTATAAGGTAAATCACCGGCATATACTCAAGGATAATTTCCTGAAACTCGTTCCATATTCCCCATGCCCGTTCGGTATCCACAGTGAAGCTACCTTCGTTGTACAGGTAGTCGATGCGGGCTTCCCAGTGTGTAGCGGGTTCCGCTTGCAGCGGATGCCACAGGTGCAGGTTCCCGCTTGACGGCCACACGTTGCTCCCCTGCGTAGGCCAGAACTGAACACCAAGCGTTATAATGACTGATGACCAGTCCCATGTGCCTGTCAACTGTTCCACCAGCCGCTGGAAGTCGGTGGGGCGCACGGTGATGCGTATCCCGATCTGCGCCGCTTCATCGACAATAATCGACGCTTTGTCCGAAAATACGCTGTTATCGGCGACAATGGAAAGATCAAACTCCACCGCCGTGCCGCGCGAATCGCGCATAATGCCTGCCGCATCACGAGTCATGCCTATGGAGGCTAAAAGCTCAAGCGCCCGTTCGGGGTTGAATGTGTGGCGAAGGCGTATGTCGGGGTTGTAAAAAGGATTGGGCGGCGGGAAAAACCAAAGCATAGGCTCGGCAAGCCCGCGGAAAACCTGATTTACAATGCGGTCGCGGTTGAGTATGGAACTCATCGCCTGGCGGAATTCTTTTTGGGTAAACCAGTAGTAAAAAGGCTGGTCGCGATTTTGCGGGTTCTGGTTGAAGCTCCAAAGCGGCGCGCCAAGAGAGCCGTCGGCGTTAAAAAGGGTAAAATCCCCGCCGTGCCTTCCCCTGCCGTATCCGCCCTGCCCGCGTATGAGCGTGTCCAAGTCTTCAGGGCGGGAAAGGTGGCTGTCAAGCCTGCCTTCCTGAAAAACGAGAAACTGCGTACCGGCATCCGGCAAAATCTGAACGATGGTTTCGTAGATGTACGGGAAGGCAACGCCGCTTTCGTCCCGCTCCCAGTGATCGGCGTTTCTGCGGAACACCAAGCGCAAACCGGGAACGTATTCGACTAAAAACCAGCGCCCTTTTGAAGGAATAAGGCGCGGATCGTTTGAAATGTTAAAAAGGTCGCGCACCCCTTGCACTCCGCCTTCGCGTTTTGCCGGCTCAAAAATGAACTTGGGACCGAACGTCATGTTCGTGGTGAGCAGCGGATTGGCAACAATGCGCGGGAAGAAAAAGGCAAAGCTGCGGTCGTCAATTCTTTCTATGGTAATGCGCGCAGGTGTTCCGTCTTCCATCATTAAGAATTGCCCGCTGAAAGCTGAACTGCGAAACGGCTGGTAACCTTGAATATTATCGTACCAGAAAATTACATCATCGCTTGT
>JAIRQD010000045.1:0-10629 GCA_031256655.1 Treponema sp. | reverse complement strand
ACGTAATCGTAGAGAACGTAATCGTAGTGGGTAAAGTTTTCGATAGCGGGGAACAATAAAGGCAGTATGTAACGGTTGCGCCCCAAAAGCACTTCGCGGTACTGCACGGGAACCCACATCGCGATTGCGGTGTCGCCGTAAGTCGTGTCTTCACCAGCCGCTGTGTCTTCGCCAGCCACCGTGTCTTCGTAAGCCGCTGCGCCTTTGGCGATAAGCAGGTGTTCGCCGAAAAGGTCTTCGCTGTACGCCGGACGAAAGTTTTTGGCAGGGGCGGCAAACTGATTATCAGGCTCCCCGAAGAAAATCATTAGACTCTTTTCACCAGAAAAATCAGACATTTTCCCGAAACTGATTTCGTTGTTGGTGGTTATTAAATCGCCTGAATTTATTATTACAGACTCAGTTCCCAAAGCATTAAAAGCGATTGTTTCCCTTTCTGCGACAAAGCTTAATCCCGTTGTTGAAACATCGGGAATGGCAATGTCTTCAAGCGGATGACCTGAAAGCATAGTTGTAAGAAAAACCAGAGCGGCACATAATGAAAGGAAGCGTGTTTGCATACTTACATATAACAATAAACAGCCTGAAAAACTAGATACTGCCGCTGCGATAAAGCAAAGCGCAAACTGCTAGATTTTTCTTTGCCAATGCTGTATCGTGTCCGCATGGGAAGAATAAAAAGCGCGCTTGAAATTGCCTTGGAGCGCAGCGACTCTATAAAAAGCGACAAGCAAAGCATAGAATTGTTTGAGGCAAAACAGAAAGGCAAGAAACTTGCGAATGAGTTCCTTGAAGGGACGATTACCTCCCTCCCTGATGAAATAAAAAAGGAATCGCCCGGTTCCCAGGCAAACCTAAAACAAGGCATATTTGACGTTTTGGTTTCCCGCATAGTGCTTCCCCAAAATAAAGATGAGCTTACACGCATCGAAGCCGCCATTCAGGGGCTTGCCGCTGTTTCAGGCGATAAGCGCCTTGGTCAAATTGCGGGTCAGTTTACCCAAGTCATGGAGCAGTATCTGGAAGAAGCGGAGCAGTTTGAAGAAGCTGTCAAGCGTCAGTACGCACCAAAACTTCGCCAAAAGGAAGAAGAGCTTTCAAGGCGTTTAGGGCGGCAAATAAAAATCGACCCGTTTCAGGATCCTGAGTTCGTCGCGTTTTTCACCCAGCATCTTAACGGGCTTAAAGCCAATTACCAAGCGGCAGCCGATCAAGTGCGCGAAGAGGTTACGCGGGTTTTTTCCGGGTAAAACGAAATCTTTTTTTAACGGTAAAATAACAGCAAAATCGTTGCTCAAAAATCCTTGCGTATATTTTTTCCCGCATTATACTTATACGTGTGCATCTAATCCATCTAAAAACAGGAACACTTACAGGAACACTTTATGAAACAATTGTTAAAAAAAGCTGGATTACAATTAAAAATTGTTGGTTTATCTTCGGTGGTTTTGATTCTGGCGATTGTTGTAACGGAAGTTACAAGTACTATGGGTATGCGGCAGTTAGGTATCCAGACTGCGTTAACTATGGGGGATCGTGCGCTTAACGGGTACATGCATTATTTGGTCGCGCGGATGAACGAGGAGCACGGGCAGCTTAGACTTTCAGGAAACCAGCTTATAGACCGGAATGGTAATTCCATCACCAACGACTTTAGGGTCGCCGATGAAATATCCAGGGCGGTCAATACACAGGTTTCCATTTCTGTGCGTGACGGTAACGATTTCCGCCGCGTATCGACAACGCTTTTAAACCAGGCCGGGGGCAGGGATATTGGCACGCTGCTTACCGCGGACAGCGAAGCTCTCCAGCCGCTGTTGCGCGGGGAATTTTTCCGTGAGCGGACGCACATCCACGGCATTGAACACTTTGCCTATTATAGACCGATCTTTGCCGAAAACACCCGCGATGTTATAGGTTATATTGCCGTTCTTACTGAAATGCACACAATTTACGAGTTAATTTCTGACAGCATTTCCTCACAGATAGTTCAAGCCGGTATTATGACCACATTTATTTTGGTGCTGGCGATCCTTGTGCTTTTTTTCAGCTGCAAAATAATGCTTATAAAGCCGATTGAAGTAGCGGTTGTGATGCTTAAAGAAATATCAGAGGGCGAGGGAGATTTAACCAGAAAACTGGAAATTTCTAGTGAAGATGAAGTCGGTCGCATGGCGTATTACTTTAATTCAACCCTACAGCGGATTAGAAACCTGGTCATAAGTATCCGCACGCAGGCAACTTCGCTTAGCGGCATTGGTTCAGAACTTGCAAGCAGCATGGAAGAGACAGCCGCCGCTGTAAACGAGATTTCGGTAAACACACAAAATATTTCTTCCCGTATCATGAGCCAGAGCGCGGGTGTGACGCAGACCTATTCAACAATGGAACAGGTCACGCAAAATATAGGCAAACTTAACGGTCATGTCGAAACACAGACATCGGCAGTTTCGCAGTCTTCGGCAGCCATAGAAGAAATGATTGCCAACATACACTCTGTTACCAGCACTTTGTCAAAAAACACCGAAAATGTGCGGGAACTGGACAGCGCTTCTGAAGTTGGGCGGTCAAGCCTGGCTGAAGTGATCACCGACATACAGGGAATCGCGCGGGAATCAGAATCGCTTATGGAAATTAACTCGGTTATGCAAAACATCGCAAGCCAGACGAACCTGCTTTCCATGAACGCGGCAATTGAAGCGGCGCACGCAGGAGAAGCGGGCAGGGGTTTTGCCGTTGTTGCCGACGAAATCCGCAAGCTTGCCGAATCCTCAAGCGCGCAGTCGAAAACCATTGGCGGAGTTTTGAAAAAAATAAAGACTTCCATCGATAAAATTACGCAATCCACCGACAACGTATTGCGAAAGTTTGAGGCAATTGAAAACGGGGTAAAGGTAGTTGCCCAGCAGGAAGAAAGCATCCTGCGCGCGATGGAAGAGCAGGGGCAGGGCAGCCGCCAGGTTTTGCAGGGGATAGGGCAGTTAAGCGAAATAAGCGATCAGGTCAAAGGCGGTTCTCTGCAAATGATGGAAGGTTCGCGGGAAGTAATGCTTGAGTGCAAAAACCTGCAAAACGTAACGCAGGAGATCTCTGGCGGCATGATTGAAATGGCAACCGGAACGGATGAGATTAACATCGCGGTAAACCGGATCAAGGAACTTAGCGGAAGCAACCGCGAAAGCATTCAGATTTTGATGAGCGAGGTTTCCAAGTTTAAGGTTTAGCGGCTGTTGCGCCGGCCGCTAATACGTATGCTCATCCATCGCGAGGAACTGCTCCCGCACCTGCTGGAGCATGGCAAGTTCCCTGTTGATGGTGCGTCCGTAGTTTAACCTTCCGTTTCTGATGCGGTGCGCCTGATCTTCCCAGAACTGGATTTGCGTTAAGTTTATCCATCTGAAGCGGTTGTCATTTAGCATTTCCACCCAAACCAGCGCCTGATTCCAATAGTACATCGCCGCGCGGAAGGCGATTTCGGCTGTGTCAAGCGAAGACAAAATCATGTCACGAAACGGGGCGTTAAAGAAAAACGCGCGGCGTTTGTTCCACATATTGCCCAAAAACATATGCTGTTCTGCAAGCTGCAAGTTCAGGCGCATCATAAAAAGATAGCGGTATTTTTGCCACTCCGTTTCATTTTCCACCCGCGCAAGGGCGTGAAGAGGATTGGCAAAGGGAGCGTGAAGCGCACGCTCAAGCCAGAAAATGTTTTCGATGAAGTTATCTGGTGTGCGGTTGTGGTGAGTGTGAAAAAGGCGGTAAAACTGCTCCTTGTATATCACAAAATGCGGGTGGGCATCCGCAACGGGAAGCAAAATTATGATAGCGGCAAAAAAAACGCGCAGTGTATTCTTCATCATACGCTGATTATCGGCGCAAAAGCGGCAATTTTTGCAAAATCCGCCATACTTCCTTTGCCACTTCCTCTGATGTCTTTGATGCGTCAACGGTTTCAACGATTACGCCGCTTTGGGCAAACTCGTGCAGCATCGCTTTGTATCGTGCCCTCACTTTCTCCTGAAATTCCTGATACTCATATATTTCTTTTACTTCCCTGCAGGCCATCCGCTCTTGCGCCGTAACGCTATCTACATCAAAAAAAATCAGCATTTGCGGCATAGGGAAGGCTGAATTCAAGCGGCGCGGCAGTTCTTCACCGCATTCAATGCCTTGATAAACAAGCGAGGAAAGAACATAACGGTCGCAAACCACCAGTTCCCCCCTGCCGCAGCGTTCCGCAATGCCGTCTTTTCCATTAACGTGCTCGTTGCGGTCGGCGGCGAAAAGCATTGCGGCGGTTTCAGGAAGAAGGTCTAATTCATTTCTTAAATGCAGGCGAATGAGCTTTCCTATGGAACTATTTGTCGGTTCGTTGGTTTTATGGAATGAGGGTAAGGAACTTCCATCGCCGTGGTGGTGAAAAAAGTTTTCCAATATGTTAAGCTGGGTCGTTGTGCCGCATCCATCGCAGCCTTCAAAAACGATGAAGTTTTCAAGAATTTTCATGTATTGTATGGTATACTATACATATGCGCTGACGCAATTGGCGCGGGAGGTAAAAGACCTTGCAGGGTAAGGAAGAAGGGGCAAAAAAAACAAAACGTCCGCTTCTCTTGGTAAGTATCGCCGTAAGGGTTCTCATTTTTGTAGCCCTTATTTCGGGGACTGCCCTTGCCCTGCGCCCCCTGCAAACGGGTCTAATCCAGCGTATGGAGGCCGGCAGGGATAACTTTTTCAGCCAGGCAGAACAGTATTTGGGGCACAGAATCCAGTACGGTTCTATTGGCCCCTCCATTTTCGGCTCACTTGACGTGCGCGATGTCCGTGTATTGCGAGAGGACGATTCTGTTCTTTTAAGCATTTCCCGTTTGCGGCTTTCCTATTCCTTTTGGCGGCTTTTACGTGGAAATGTGCTTGATTCCTTTCATGCCGCGCGCATTCACCGCCTGATTCTTGACCTGGACAGCGAAAAAGACGCTGACATTATACAGAGGTTCGCCCTTGCCACTGACGGTCTTAACGGGGTGCAAGGCAGGCGCAACGGCGTTTTTGCAAACGGCGCTTTGGCAAACGCCGGCGCTTACGACGGTCTTGAAAATGACGTTTCAGGCTTTTTGCAGTTGTTCCCCGAAAACTTTTCCCTTGCGATTTCAAGCGGGCAGCTGGGAATAAGTACGCCTGTTGGTGATTTTGTAGTGAAAGGTCTTGACTTTGATGCACAGACTCAAGCTGCGCAGTTGGGCTTTCAGGGGAGCTGGAACGTAACAACCGCCTTAAACGGTGATTTCGGCTTTGAAACTGAAATGAGTATGCGCGTTTCAGGTGTTTACTTTTCCTGCGTTGATGAAGGAAGTGCTACAGTTGCCATTCCGTCTTTTTTTGGCGATAACTTTTCGTTTAACCCACTTGCGTTCAACTTTTCCTTTGCAAACGGAAAGCTCCAGGCGCAAAACGTGCCGGGAAGCCTGCACCACAGCAATCCGGCGGTCATAACGCTTGTTTATGACGTAACTGAAGGCAGCTTTTCAGGTGATTTTACAAGCGAAAACTTCCCGCTTTCAGATTTGCTTTCCTTTTCAGGTGATTGGGCGGGCTTTAACAACGCGCTTGATTTGCTGGTTTCAGGAAACGCCCATTTTGCCTTTTTAAGCGATGGTAGCCCTGTTTATTCTTTAGATTTTCAGGCCTCCTTTCCGGGGAATTCCCCCATTTATTTAAATTTTCAGGCGCTAGGGCATTCAAACTATATTGAAATACAAACGCTGCAGGCTTCAAGCGCTGACGGAAGCCTTTGCTTTCAAGGCGGTGTTGATTTGTACAACCTCGCCCCGCACGGGAACCTGGAACTTGTAAACTTCGGGACTTCAGGCACCGGAGGTATTAGCGGGAATTTTGCCATTTCATCAGAAGACCGCAGCGTTATACGCCTTTCGGGTGAGAACTTAAGCGCGCGCAACGCGGCAATTTCCCTTTTGGATGCGGTAATGTACCGCGAGGAAGACGGCTTTGCGTTTACGGTTTTTGTTGGCAGTGAACGCGGCGGCACCATGCGCATAGACGGCTCTTCGGATGCAAACCCCAGTCAATTTCGCACTGTTATTTCCCTTTATGATTTCCCGGCAAGTGATGTGCTTGAGTTTAGCGAACCTTTTTTCCGTATTCCCGTTGTTCCTTTTGTATCATTTTCAGCGGCACAGAATGTTTACCTGACAGCGGATGTCTTTTTTGCCGCCTACGACGAGCATTTCATCTACAATGTCCCTGATTTTTTGATTACACAGCGTGGACGCGATTATGATACGAAAGCCCACCTGTCTTTTTCAGGGTCAGAACGGCGTTTTGATCTAAGTTTAGGAGAAGTAAACTGGTGTTACGGCAGCCTCACTTTTTTGGCATCAGCTGATTTTTCAAACCCTGATGATATATCCTTCGCAATGAGCACGACACACAGCGATCTGACATATTTTTTCCAGGGAACAATAGAGAATAGGCGGAGCGTGAACGTTGTTGGTTCTTACGACTTTAATATAGCCTTAAACGCCGATGATGCCGGAGTTTTCCGCGGTTATGTAAGCGGCGAACACATCCCCTTTCCATCAGGCAACAGGATCGCGTTTTTAAGTTTTCTCTTTGACGCAACCATTGCCTCTGCTTCTTCATGGCAAGTGGGAATTCAGCAGTTTGACATTACCAACTTGGTTACCCCGGGCTCCCCGTTTTCCGCCTTGAGTCTTACAGGTGTTGCAAATGAACGGGGCATTGAAATTCCTGAAATTACCTTTGACGATGGCAGAGGAGTGTTGGAAGGCACTTTGTTTGCAAACTGGGAAAATACTTCGTTCATCAGATTTCGTGCGGATATGCACGGGTATAACAGCTACGAAAGTTATGTTTTAACCGGTTCAGTTTATGACAGGCTTTTGGAACTGGACTTCCTTGGGACACAGATGCAGCTTTTGCGCGTAAGTCCGCATAACGCAGTTGCTTCAGGCTCGCTGAATCTTGCCTGGGAGTCAGTTGAGTCCTTCACACTGGAAGCCGACCTTGCCTCGCTTACCCTTCGCAGAGGTATTGAAACGGTGAACGCCCAAGCCTCTGCCAGAGCTGATCAAGATACCTTTATGTTGCATGATATTAACGTTTTTCATGCGGGGCTTGGCGCATCAATTCCGTATTTTACTGTCAGCCGCGAAACTTCCAGCGTCCAGGCGCAGGGCGTAATTCAAGGCAGCATCCACCGGCGTCCGCTGGATCTTTCATTCAGCATTGCTTCAAATTTTAACTCCACCCAATCGTGGCTTGATGTGATCAGAAATATCCAATACGCCGAAGGCTTCCTTGATTTTGATACAGCCCGCTACCATAACATTGTCGCCGAAGAGCCCTTCCGTTTTGCCTTTTCCGCTCACCGGCGGGAAACAGGCTTTTCCGTAAGTGTTTCAGGTGGCCCGCAAAATATGCTCCGTGTGCGCCACGATTCAGGCGATGGTGCGTTTTTCGCCGCTTTATCCTATCCGTCACCTGTAAGGGGTTCGATAACCGGAATGATTAACTCCAATTACATCGATGTCAGTACCCCGAACCTTTTTGTTGACATGGCTTCCCTTTGGCGCTTTATTCCGCCGGATACTCCTGTTGAGTTTCCCGTGGGCATTGTCACCGCAAACGTGCGAATTGCAGGCCCCATTGGAGACCCGGGCTTTTACGGAGTCGCCCGCGGAACCGGCGTGCATGTGATTGTTCCTGACTTCATACCACAGCCCATACGCCCGGCTCCGGTCACGTTTATTCTGGAAGGGAACGAAATGACATTCGGTCCTGTCGGAACCGCCGTGGGAAGAGGCGGCGGCGTAGCCTCAGCGTGGTTTTTGTTTGATCGCTGGGTTCCAAACGTTTTAAGCATTGACATTAATGTGCCCTGGGATACGCCGATTCCCTACGGCTTTAACATAGAGGGGTTTATCGCCGAAGGTCTTGCCTCCGGAAGACTCACCCTGGCGCTGGAAGACCAGCTTTTTTCAGTCTCCGGTGATCTTACGGCTCATAATACTGAAATCAGCTTTGACGGCAGGGAGATGGATTCAGGTTTTGAACCCTTTGATGAAGGGGAAAACTTTATCGACCTTACGATAAGGATGGGGCGAAGGGTGGAGTTTTTCTGGCCAAGTGTCAGTTTTCCCTTTCTTCAGGCGACAGCGGATATGGGTTCAAGCATTCACGTTATCAGCGACAGCGCTTCAGGACGGTTTTCACTGCAGGGTGATGTTGGTTTAAGAACGGGTGAGCTTTTTTACCTTGAACGCAATTTCCATCTGCGCGAGGGAATGCTTTTCTTTGATGAAAATGAGCATGAGTTTGACCCGCGCATTTCTGCCCGCGCCGAAATACGCGATGTGGCTGATGTCGGACCTGTGACCATCTCGATGATTATTGACTATGCTCCGTTGCTGTCGTTTATCCCAAGGTTTGAATCAACGCCGCCTCTTTCGCCCATAGAGATTTTCTCGCTTTTAGGTCAAACCACGCGTGACGGAGAAGCGCCGGCAAACCTCGCCGCCACAGCCGCGCTGGACACCTTTGCCCAGTTTGTGATTAACAGGCGCATTCAACAGTGGGCGCGCGATGTATTCGGGCTTGATATGTTTTCGGTGCGAACCCAGTTTTTTCAGAACATGGTAATGCAGGCAGCCGGGGCGCAGCCGTTGGGCGGGGGCACCAGGGACGGGCAATACAGGCTTGGTAACTTTTTTGATAATACTACTGTTTTCATGGGTAGATACTTTGGCGGGGCGTTTTTTGCGCAGGCTATGCTTTCCATAAGGTATGATGAGGATAGGTTGAGTACGGGCGGGCTTTTGCTTGAACCTGAGCTGGGTTTTGAAATGCGCAATCCTTTGTTTGACATCCGTTTCAGTATGATACCGCTTCACCCTGAGAACTGGTTTATTGACGACATTTCCCTTTCGCTTTTATGGCGGCGTACGTTTTAGGGTATTGTATACACATGAAACTTTTTTATATTTGATATATGATGTACCTGCTCAAGCGGGCTTATCATGGTTAGGTTTTGAGGAGTATTGATGCGTTTTGGTTTAGCGTTAGTTTTGGCAGCAGTGTTGACTTTTTCCGGATTTGCCCAGCAGCAGGAAGACTGGTTTCAGGGTGTACCAATCAGAAACATAGTTTTTGAGGGGCTTATCCACTTAAGCGCTTCCGATCTGGACGGAATTATAGCGCCGTTCATCGGGGCAACTTTCACCGACAACACGTATTGGGAACTTTTGGGGCGGCTTTACGCTTTGGAGTATTTTGAAAGCATTACCCCAACAGCGGTGATGGCGGACGCAGCGGGAAGTGAGGTTATTTTACGCTTTACCGTAGTTGAACGCCCGACGGTTATGAGTATTAACTTCATTGGAAACGCGAATATAAGGCGCACTGAGCTTTTGGGGGTTATTACCTTAAGCGTAAACGATGTCGCTACACAGGTTCGCATGAGAATGGACGAACTTGCAATCATTAACCGCTATCTTGAACGCGGTTACCCCGATGTCAGTGTGCGGTCGGAAACGATTGATGCAGGCAATTCGCGGGTCGTGCTTAACTTCCACATCGATGAGGGAGAGCGCATTGCGATTGAGCGTTTTATTTTTGAAGGCAACACAACCTTCTCTCACCGCGTGCTCCAGCGCCAGCTTTCCCTGCGAACGAGGGGCATTTTTGCTGACGGCGCTTTTAACGAGGCAATGCTTATCGCCGACCGCCAGGCGCTTGTGCAGTATTACCACGACAGGGGATTTATTGACGCACAAATAATCGATGATGCCCGCGAGATCAGGCGTGATGACCGTGGCAACAATTTAATGACGATTACCTTCAGGATTTATGAAGGAAGAATGCACACGTTCGGCGGAATTAATTTCGAAGGGAACCGCATTTTTTCTGATTCGCAGCTTCAAGCCCAGATGCAGTCGCGTGTTGGAGAGCCGGTGAATGCCAGGCGCTTGCAGGCTGACCTCATCCGCATTCAGTCCCTTTACTTTGAAAACGGCTATATTTTTAACCACATTGAGCCTGTATTCCACCAGGACAGGGATGCGGGCATTTTTTCCGTCAACATGTTTATAGTTGAACGCTCCCGCGCACACATAGAAAATATCATTGTCCGGGGCAATGAAAGAACCCGCGATCATGTAATTTTAAGAGAGATACCGCTTGTGCCAGGGGATGTCTTTTCCCAGACGCAGATCATTGAAGGGATGAGGAACCTTTTTAATTTACAGTTCTTTTCAGCGATTAACCCGGAAACTCCTCCCGGAAGCGTTGACTCGCTTATGGACTTGATTATCAACGTAGAGGAACAGCCGACAACGGACGTTCAGTTTGGCGTAACTTTTTCAGGCTCGGCAGAGCCGAATACGTTTCCAATGTCGCTTATGGCACGCTGGACGGACAGAAACTTTTTAGGAACGGGAAATATGCTTGGCGCTGACATTGTAGCGGCTTTTGATACCCAGACATTTTCCACCCAGTATACCCACCGCTGGCTTTTCGGTCTTCCCTTGTCAGCGAGCTTTGACTTTACCGTCCAGCATTTAAGACGCCGCGCGGCTTTGGCGAACTTTAACC
>JAIRQD010000002.1:0-7630 GCA_031256655.1 Treponema sp. | reverse complement strand
CAGTTCCGCCCCGGCATAACCTGCCGCACCTATGACACCAACGACCACAGCAAAACCTCCAAACAAACCGGAAACTTTGCCTATTCTATGGATTTTTCCAAAGCTCGTCAATGAATGGTCGTGGGTTTAATTGGGGAAATCAACTTTCAAGTCATTTCTTGACGAGAGTGCCTTCCAGATATTCCATTATTCATGTGTTTGGCGTGATTATTTTGTTCTGAGACCTTGCAGGACAATCTTTATAAGCTTATACTTTTGTACGTGGAAGAGGAATTTGCTTTCAAACCGAGTGCATTCAAACATGGAATAGTAGAGGAGGACATCTTGAATGCTTTTAAGCGGCGAGTGTTTGATCATGCCCTGTCGGGAGAGGAACACAAAAACCTTCTTCTTGGGATTGCCCGCGATGGCAGTCTGCTGGAAATAATGTATAATGTACTTGATGGGGATGTAATAAATGTGTTTCATGCCATGAAGTGTCGTAAAGCTTATCTTGCTCTTTTAAGGGTAAAAGGAATGGAATGAAGAAAATGACAGATGAAGAAGCCGATTATTTGGACGAGTATTTCACGAACAATACTGTAATGCCTGACACAAGCAAGCCGGGGTTCTTCGCCCTTAAATACGGCATGACGGTAAAACTTGACCCGGAGACCACCCGCTTCCTTGCCGCTGAGGCTGAAGTTTCCCGCAAGAGTATTACCGAAATCATTAGCGAACTCGTTAAGAAGAAAGCCGCTGTTTCACTATAACAGCGTGCAGGCACTAGTGTTCTGTAATATTCGGTTTTCAATATAACAATTTGCGTTAATTTCTTATTGCATATGGTCGTGGGTTTAACTCGGTCTCATTCGGGGCGACTGCCAGGTAATTATTATAAGGTACAGCGAAAGGAATAATAAGGAGCTCGCCTAAGCGGCTCGTGCCGCCGCGTCTGCGCAAGTGGCTCATGCCGGTACCCCTGCGGTTCAGCCAGCTCCCGCGTTTCAGGCCATCCCCGCGGTCGCAAGCAACCCCGCGTACTTCACCGGGGACGGCAACAGGGGGAGGCGCATTGCCGTGCTGGTGCCCGATGCGGTGGGGCTTCCCGCTGAACAAGGCTACCTGCCCACGCTGGTACAGGGCGTACTGGTGGGTGATTTATCCAGGTTTTCCGCCATGACCGTGCTGGACAGGCAGAGCCTTGAAAGCGTTCTATTTGAAACCGAAAGCGGTCTTTACCAGAGCCCGGAAGATTTTGGCCGGCTGGGGCAAATCGTCAATGTCGATTATGTCCTTACCGGAAGCATCACTAGAACAGGAAAACGTGTTTCTTATAGAATAAGATTTTGGAGGTATCTAATGAAGAAAACATTTCTTCGAATCGGATTTATCAGCCTGATACTGTCTTTGGGTCTGATATTTGTTGGTTGCCCTGGCAGGGGAAGCCCCTCAAACGTAGTCAGGCAGCTTCACGCCGCTGTTGACAGAGGCGATACCGGAAGAATTTCGGAGTTAATGACCGCGGATGCAGCCGGAATTACGTTAAAGATGCTTGACTATTTTCAGGAATCGTATGCGGAGTCTGGAGGCATTGCACGGATGGAAGAAACTGTAACCGGCAATACCGCTGTTGTACATGTAACATATCGCAACGGTGAGACAGATACTTACGATCTTGTTAGGGTAGATGGAAGGTGGCTAGTTACCATTGCTAAATGATGATAATGCGTAATCGCAAACGTTACTTACTCATCGGCATTATTGCATTCACGGTGTTGGCAGCTTCGATTTCCGCGTATGTAATAATGCCGAGAGGTACGGCTGTACAATTGTCTCCGCTTGAGCTGGGAATTTTTTTTGAAGTTATAAAGGATGGGGATATAATTTGCCGGCTTGGAGACAGAGTGTGGTCTCAGCATTTCAGAGATGTATCCGTAACCGATAGGCGTTTTTCGCATATGGGGATAATTCGCGTTATTGACGATCGGGTTACTGTTATACATGCAGAGGGAAATACAGGGCACGGGACAGATTTCGTGGAAGAAGTGCCATTGGAAGATTTTATTGAATTTGCAAGGGCAATAGGAGTATACAGAGTCAGAAATGTAGATGGCAGCCAAATATCTAACATAGCTCTGGAATATTTGGGCGTCCCGTTTGACTGGCGCTTTGATATGTCTTGCGGCTTGAAATTATACTGCACTGAATTGTTATATGTTATACTCAAGCGTTTGGCACCGGAAATAAATTTAAAGACAATCCATTTTAATTTATTGGGGAGAGAAATAATCCCTCTTGAGGCCATATCAAACTCAGAACATTTTTACGAAGTGTTTTTTGTTGGCAGCAATTAAGCCGCACAACTAAGGAATCACTGATTGATTTTGTTCTTTGTTCAGTGATTCCTTAGGAATCAGCGATCAATTCCTTAAACAAACTTACCCTCCCCTGTTGCCTTTTCCATCTGCTTAATAAGCGCCGCCATATCGCGCGGAAGCGGAGCGGTAAGCGTAAGTTCTTCGCCGCTTTCAAAGCAGGCGGCGGGAAAACCAAGTTCGGCAGCGTGAAGACCAAGGCGGGAAAGAAGCGGGCGTTCTTCCAGCGGGTCGCCCCGCCAGCCGCGCTTGAAAGCGGAAAGCAGAACGGGTTTTGTGTTCCCGTATATCTCATCGCACACGACCGAATGCCCAAGTGCCGAAAGGTGAACCCGAATCTGGTGAGTTCTGCCAGTTTCCGGGAACGCAAAAAGCACGCTGTAATTTCCGGCGCTTCCCAAAAGACGAAAACGGGTGAGCGATGGCTTACCGCGGTATTTATCGATAATGGTGTGATGGAGCTTGTTTCCATTGGGAACAAGCCGCAGATCGCATTCGGTTTCCTTCCATGAAGGGCGACCTTTAACCACCACAACATAGCGCTTTTTAACAAGCCTACCTTCAAAAGCGGCGGAAAACCGCTTGTGCGCTTCGGCGGTTTTCGCAAAAAGCACCAGCCCTGAAGTATCGCGGTCAATGCGGTGGACGGTGAAAACTTTTTTCAGGTCAAGGAAAACCGCCGCCAGCTTATCAAGCCGCTCAAGCGCCGGATCCCAGCGGTCACCGGTAACGGCAATACCTGAACTTTTGTTAAACACGGCAAAGTCCTCACCGTCCTGAATAAGAGAAAATAGGGGACGTTTTTTAGAAACGTCAGAAGTATCATCTATAGAAGTTCTCATCTCGTTAAGTAAAACTAAAGCGGCGCTTAAGCAAAAATGCTAGCTGTCAAAACGCACAACAACAACATCGCCTGAGTGCATATCGATGTAAAGCTCAATCTCTGTCCATCCGTCCATGAAGTACAGCTCCCAAGCCCATCTCCCGTAATCGCGTTCAATACCTGAATGCCTTCTAAATGTCGCGTGGGAAATACCGCGCACCTGGCGAAGATAAATGTAACCTATTTCTACGGCACTGGCGCGGGAGACAGGCGGGTTTCTGGGTCTGAAAATCCTAAACCAATGCGGCGGAGACCCTGGGGTGATTCCCAATTCGGTCAAATTTATGCCCTGCCTGTTCAGGTGCACTGCCGCCGGAGCGGCGGCTGCTAAAGCAGCTGGCGCCGGAGCGGCGGCTACCGGCATGGCGGCAGGTGAAGCGTGATCACCAGGAATGCTTACAAGTCTGAGTATATCTCCGGTGGCGGCACTTACAAAAATCTCATACCGCATTCCCGCGTTAATAATGACTATCTGATACCCGGTGCCGAACGCAGGTTCGTTGATCAGCTCAAGGCTGCTCAACGTCCCCCCGCCAACCACGGAAACGGCGCGTTCGCTGGCTTCCGCCGCGGAAATCGCCTGCGCGTGGGCGGCAGCGGCGAAAACAACAACGGCAAAAAAACTCAAAAAAACTCTTCTCATAGACAATGCTCCTTTAGTCAATCTGGAACTCTACAATCGCGCCGGAGCTTACATCGATATAAAACTCATAGCTTACGCCTCTGGGCGCGTCAAATTCCACACTCCAAACCCATCTGCCGCGTTCCCAATCCATGTAAACATAATCAAAGCGGGCTTGCGTTACACCGATGGAAACAAGGTGATCACGGGCAATCTCCACAGCGCGTTGGGCGGAAATCGCCGGATTGGCGGGGCTGCCCGACCTTCTTGGAGGTCTTGGAACCACGGTGCCGATAAAAATGCCATCGTGTTGGGCAGGGGTCACAGCGCCGGCAATTGCACCTGCATGACCGGATGTCAGGCTTATAACGTCCCCTGTCACACTTATGGTAACATCATAACGGACGGCGTTGTTAATAACAACGATGCGGTAAACCTGCCCAACACCTGCTTGATTGACCAGCTCAAGGCTGCTCACCGTACCCCCGCCGACCATGGAAACGGCGCGTTCACCGGCTTGCGCCGCGGTAATGGTCTGGGCATAAACGCTTACGGCGAAGAAAAAGAAAACAAAAGCGCACATTAAAATTTTTCTTTTCATATGATTCTCCTGATGTGTCTCCCGATTTTGCAAATGACTATTGCAGTCTACACTTTTTTTACGCATCTGTCAAGTGTTAAGTTTTCAAGCTTAAGCGGGTGTATTTCAAAACTGCGAAGCCTGCCGCTGGTGATATCCGGGAAAGAAAGTGAGTAAGCTCTAAGAGCAAGAAACCCGCTTCCAAACACGCTCCCTCCGTACAAGTTGTCGTTCAGTATTGGCATACCTAGCCACGCAAGGTGGCATCGTATTTGGTGGCGAAAGCCGCGTGTGATCTCAAGATGAAGCGCACTAATACCGCTGTCTGTAAGTCGGCTGGAGCCGCAAAACTCTGTCACATACTGAACGCCATCGCTTGTTGGGCGCACAGCCTTTCTGCCCGGGCCGTATGCTTTAAAAGCGCTTTGCAAGGGAAAAGGCTTTTCAAACGACGGGAAATTCTGCGTTTCGACATCCACCACCAGTTGATGCTGTTGTTTTGGGAAACCCGGGAGCGTAGTTTCGCTTTTCAAGACAAGCGCGCAATAACTTTTTTTGATTTTGCCATTTTTCTGCTGGTCTAAAAAAAACTCCATTCCTGCACGGGTACGGGCAAATAGGAGAATACCGTTTGTGTCAAAGTCAAGGCGGTGCAGCAATCCGCCTTCTCCGGTTTTCCTTCCGGGGATTTGTGCTGTTTCAGGAAATTGTTCAGCGCAAAAATCAAAAAACGTGCGCAAGCTGCCTGAACTCCTTTGGGGAGCCGAATGCATTTTTGGCGGCTTATACGCAAGGAAAAAATCATCTTCCGCCAATAAGATTTCAGGCTTGTGCATATCATTTACTGTTAAGTCTATTTTTTGCATACCTCTAAAGCTCTGATAATTTTTTTGAAGCGGGGCGGAAGGTGAGTTTTGAACGTACTCATCTGCGCGGAATCGGGCAAAAAAAGAGAAAGGTTTTTTGCGTGGAGCATAAGACTTGAGTTTTTGAAACGCGAAAGCGATTGCCCGTAAAGCGGATCACCTACTATGGGATTACCAAGGTATTTAAGGTGCACTCTAATCTGGTGTGTCCTTCCGGTTTTTGGCATAAGGTGAAGAAGCGAAAAATCCCCCCATGAACGAAGCACCTTAAAGTGCGTGAGGCTTCGTCTTCCTTCGCTGTCCGAAACTGCAAAAATTTTGCGATTGCGGCGGGAACGGACAATTTTTTTGTCGATGCTTCCACTAGCCTCTTTCGGACAGCCAAGCACGATGGCGGCGTAACTTTTGCGCACCTTTCTCGCCTTAAACTGCCCGCCAAGAAACGCCAGCGCTTCTTCATCCCACGCGGCTATCATTACACCGGAAGTGTCTTTGTCAAGGCGATGCACAATGCCCGGCCGCAAACCGGAAAAAGCCGGAACGCTTTCATCGCCGGAACGCTGTCTCATCATATAAAACAGTGCGTTTGCCACGGTGCGTGTGCGGTTTCCCGCCCCCGGATGAACCACCATCCCTTGAGCCTTGTTAATCACAATCACGCGCGCATCTTCATAAACCACATCCAGCGGAATGTTTTCCGGTATTAAAAACGGACTCTCCGCTTCCGTCCAAAAAAGTTCCAGCTTGTCCCCGCCTTTAAGCGGGCGCGAAATTTTTACAGGCTTCCCGTTTACACAGGCGCTCAAGCCGCGGGATTTTATCTGAGAGCGGGAAAGGATTTTTAAGGTTTCTGCAACGTAGCGGTCAAGCCGCGCGGCGGAAGGGACAGATTCCTCAACAGTACAGGAAAATGACGGCATCAAAAATTGTTCGCTTCCGCTTCCATCTCCGCTTCAGGAATTATCCCTTCGTAATACTCTGTAAGCAAGGGGGTGCGGATAATTATGGGTGCAGGCGGGGCAAGCGCTTGTGCTTCGCGGGCACGGCGGTTCCTTCTTGTGCGTTCGATGTTAAAGTCGATGAGGGAAATTAAAACCGAACCGGCCGCCGCTATTGCAATCACGCGCACGCGTTCAGCGTGATTCTGCTCAATCCCGCCGGCGGCTGTGAAAGGCCGGGGCGCAAAACGCATGTCCCAGTCGTTAGTGGCAAGGCGGTAAGTGTCATAGCCGAAATTGGCGAAAAGGTACATGAACGGAAAAGCACCGAAAGTAACTATGCTGGCGCGCCGTAGATCCCTGCTCCACTGCGGAAAATCTGTCATATCAAAATGGAGCGCGGTACTAAGCTCCGGGTAAGTTCCGGCTTGCGCGTGAAGTCCTGAAAACGAAAAAATTAAAAGCAGGGAAAAAAGCGCTATTTTCTTCATGCCTGGTGTTCTCCAAAAAGGGCAGTCCCTATACGAATCATTGTCGAGCCTTCCTCAACGGCGATTTCAAAATCCCCCGTCATGCCCATCGAAAGGCAATTCCAGTCTTCACCGGGGAAGCGCTTGACAAGCTCCTCTTGAGCCTCACGGAGTTTCCTGAAAGCAGAACGAACCACGGCAGCATCATCGGTGAACGGTGCCATTGTCATAAGCCCGGCCGGTTTTAGCCCGGGAAACTCAAGCACTCTTTCAGCAGCCAAAAGAAGGCTGTCTTTGCAAGGAAAGCCTGATTTACTGTCCTCGCCCGTGCGATACTCAAGTAATACCATTAAAGGCTTTTCCCGCCCAATAGTCAAGCCGCCTAAACAGTCGATAAGCTCCAACCTGTCCAACGACTGAATGCAGTCAAAAAGGGATGCCGCTGTTTTTGCCTTGTTACGCTGCAAAGAACCCACAAGGTGAAGAGCCGCCTCACCAAGCGACGCTTCCCCAAGCGCCGCCTGCCCGCCGGAAAGGATTTCCCGAAACGCGCCAAACTTGGATTGCGCTTCCTGTACGCGGCTTTCACCGAAAAGCCGCACGCCTGATTCCCACGCCTCCCGCACCACTTCCAGCGGCTGAAACTTTGTCACCGCCATAATTGCTACTTCTTCACTTTTCCGTCCTGAACGGCGGCAGGCAGCATCAAGCTTTTCCTGAATCATCATCAGGCGTTCCGCAATTTCATTGCCCATCAAAAACAACTTCCTCCAAAACTCCGGCCAAAGCGGCAAACTCCTCCACATTCAGCGTTTCAGGACGGCGATCCCCGCTGATTCCTGTGCGGTGAAAAACTTCCTCCGCCGCATCACGACTGCTAATACTCTTTTTCATTTTTGTTTTCATTGTAACAG
>JAIRQD010000205.1:0-9407 GCA_031256655.1 Treponema sp. | reverse complement strand
AAGTCAGCATTTTTGTCAGACAAAAGTGAGGCGCAAAGAACCGGAGTTGGAAAGACAGAAATGATTTTGGCGGCGGCTGTTTTTGGGACTATATTTTCACCCGGTTGGGAAAGGCTTGATTCGTAAGCCTCTTGCAAAAAAACATCAAAGCGGGATCCAAAAAACGAAAGCCCGCTTTTTGAGCAATGAACGATGCCGTTTGCACCGCCTGATATTTTCCCGTTTGAGTTTTCGGTAAGTTTGCGTATGTTAACGCTTAGCTCTTTTAGCTCATTTTCGCTAAAGCGGCGGCTGACGCAGGCAAGCGGGGCTGCCAAAGGGAATGAGTGCGCGCCTGAAAAGCCTGCGGCAAAAAGCCGCCTCCTGTAATCGGCAAAAGGCTTTAGGGAATCCCTGTGTGGGACGAGAATAATGTATCGGAAAACTTCTCTTTTGTGTGAGAGTTTATGCGGGGAAAAGCGTGCGTGCTTCGGTGTATCCAAAGAATATCTCCTGTGTTATCATGTCGTGGTACTCTCAAAGCCATTTTACTAAGGAATCGCAATGAAATTTAAGACAAAGCTTTTGGTAGAGCGCTTTTCATCAATTATATCACAATGGGAGAATGTTGAGTGTGTCTCATTAAACGAGGCAGCCCTTCCTGATACCCTTGATCCCTACTTCGCCCTTATCATGGACGTGTACTACCGCGATTCCATTCCCGGTCATGATGATCGCCACAAGCTTTACGGAGACGACTTGCAGGTTTTTGAGAGTTCCGGCCACAAAGATCGCTTTCTTGTCGGGAACATTCCGGTGCGCATAGAATACAAACCGGTTAAGATGATCGAAGAACTGGTGAGCATCGCCGATACGAACCTTGACTCGCTGTGGCTAATAAAAGATTCAGGAACATACAGTTTTTACAGGCTTTTTAACGGGGAAATTATTTTTTCCCGCGCCGGCTGGATTATGCAGATTAGAAAGCGCCTGACTAATTTGCCTGACGAGTTTTGGAAGATCATGCGAAATGCCTGTGAATCCAAAATGGTGCATTTTTTAAGCGACTTAGGCGCGGCGTTTTTGCGGGAGGATGACTTTTTTTACCTCATTTCATCGGCGGGTTTTATCAAAAACGCCTGCCTCACCCTTTTATGCATCAACCGCAAGTTTGAGCCCTCGCACAGAGCGTACTACAAACAGGTGCTTGAGCTAAAATCACTTCCTGATTCTTTTCCTTCATATTTAGAAACGTTTCTTAGGTCAGAGCCGGAGATGACAATGGAACGCAAATATTCTTTGGCACAACTTATCGCAAAGGGGATTATTACATTATGAACAAACGATTGACCAGAGGGAAAGTGTTGGGGCTTTTTCTTTTAACAGGGCTTTGCGTTTTTATGGGCGTAAAAATCGCCTCTGTCTTTACTCTTAGATCGAGTGATAGTGCTTTCGATAACGGTGCAATCGCTGTTGGCGCGGGAACCGCTATCCATGAAGAAGGCGCTACTGTTACCATACAGATTGCCGCCCCTGAAACCGCCGTCACAATGGTTACCGATGCTCACGCAATCACGCCTGCGTGGATGCACGATGGCGCGTTTTACCCGCGCTTCCCTTTGGAGCAGGCGGCGACTCCCATTGCGGCGGATCCCTGGGATATGCTGCATTGGCCCCGCGCGCAGTGGCGGGACAGCCGTTTTGAGCTTTTCAGTTGGGATCGTTATCCTGAAATTCTGATCATCGACCTTGCCACATTGGCGATACAGGAACAGTTTTTCCACCGCCTGGCTTTTTTTGTTGAAAAGGCAGGTTTCCGCGGGCGGCTGTCGCATGATCATGAAATCGGCCACCTGCACGGCTGGAATGCCCACAATTACCGCGACTATGACTTGGCGAGGTTTTTCCGGATCGCGCGCGAAACCGATTTCCCGCTTTTGCCTGAAGAGTGGGAACTTGAGGCAATCCTCATGAGGCACGGTGTTATTACCCTTGATGCGGCGGGGCGTATTATTCCCGGCCGCGGGGCTATCCTTACCCTGACGCGAGAATCCGTGCCCATACTGCGCACCCGCTTTATGGTTCACGAAGTGTTTCACGGTCTTTATTTTATCGATGAGGATTTCAGGGAGTTTTCACGGCAGCGGTGGGAAATTTTCCCGGAGTTTGCCAGAAACTTCCTGCTCGCTTTTTTCGCGCTGCAGGAATACGACATTGAGTATGAGTTCCTTGTTATAAACGAGTTTATGGGGCATTTGCTTCAGTTGCCGGTAGCTCAAGCGTCGTGGTTTTTCGCCCAGCACACAGCCAACCGCCTGTGGCGCGAAGGGCTTGGGCACGTTCTCCCTGAAAGATATGAAATCCGTGACGGGGTGCGTTTCTGGCCGGAACTGGCAAGCGTATTCACGGCTGAAACGCAAGTGTTTTCCGATCATGTCTACGAGCGCTGGGGACTGGAAGCCGGACGGGTTTGGCGGCCGAGGTAAAATATTATGACCAAAAGACTGGATTGACAAACCCGGCGTGGCGATATGTAGCTGCAACGATGGTCTGCGCCCGGTGATATTTAAGGTGGAAAGAACTGACGAGGAGTCAACGCTCAATTACACGCCGGTAAGGTGAATTCGCCTGTTGGGGAATCACTTGCGGGTGTTACAGCGGCGGAACGCGGTCGTCACTCTGATGAGTGACGATCCGGCACCGAGGCTAGCGATCCTGACGTGCGCTTTCTCGCCGCTTCGACCCCAAGCGCGCTATTGCTGCACGGGAAAAGTCAAGCGCACTTGAAAACTGCCACAAACGGTGCTAAACTAAGCCTATGGGAGCAAACACCAAATACAAAGCCAGCGTTTTTTCCCTGCTTTTCAGCGACCCTGACCTGTTACGCGAACTGTACTGCGCTTTGGAAGGTGTTTCCCTCCCGCCCGATGTGCCGGTCACGATCAATACCCTTGAAGATGCCCTGTTCCTCAACCGCGTAAACGACATTTCCTTTGAAATCGGCGGCAAACTGGTAATCCTCATCGAGCATCAGTCAACGATAAACCCCAACATGGCGTTACGCCTTCTTCTGTACATTGCGCGGGTGTACGAAAAAATGATCAAGCCTGAAAAAATCTATACATCACAGCGCATTCTCCTGCCGCGCCCGGAATTTTTCGTGCTGTACAACGGGACAGCCCCATTCCCAGACGCGCAAATACTCAAACTCTCCGACGCCTTTGAAAAAGTCGGCGTTCTTGGCCTGCCGGAAAAAGAAAGCCCGGCGCTGGAATTGGCGGTAAAAGCAATCAACATCAACCACGGTAAAAATGAAACGCTCGTCAAAAAGTGCAAAATCCTGGCCCAATACAGCGCGTTTGTCGCCAAAACTCGCGAGTTTGAGAACAAGACAACCGACAGAGCCAAAGCGTTAGCGCTGGCAATAAACCACTGCCGTGAAAATGATATACTGAAAGAATTCTTGGAAAAAACCGGGACGGAGGTAATCAATATGCTATTTGCAGAATGGAATTTGGATGATGCCCTAGCAGTCCGCTTCAAAGAAGGCCGCGAGGAAAGAGAGGAAGAAATTGCCCGAAATGCACTTGCTCAAGGGCTTACCCCCGAAGTGATCCAAAGCCTTACCGGGCTGAGCCTTGAAGCCATCAATAACCTTCAGGCAGGATAGAACATCGGTCTTAGTTCCGGTAAAAACGTAGAATTACCATTCATTGCTGCACGGGAAAGGCCTGAAAGCCCGCCGCTTGAAGACTGCGCAGCATTGCGTTTTCATCGTTGCCGCCGCCGACCCCCACAGCCCAGTGATTTCTGCCGTTTATATTTCTTGTGATAACATGAGAATTAAAACCCGCCCTTGTCAATTGCTCGGCGAAAGTTCGGGCGTTTGCTTCCTGGCTGAAAAGTCCGGCTTGCAAAAACCTGCCTGAAAGCGCGGCAGCTTGCGGCGGCGAAACAACTTGCGGCGAGGTGACGGCAGGCGGTGACGCGGCCTGCGGCAAAGCGGCGGCTTGCGGTGTTAGGGCAATGCCATCCCTTCCGGGGAAGAGTATCCAAAGGGGAGTTGCGGCAAAGCTCACTTGACCTGCGGCAATGAGCGCTTCGGGGCTTTGGGGAAACGAAGAAACCAGACGCGCCCGATATGCATCAGAACCCGAAAGCCGCCACAGTGTGTAAAGGATTCCGCTGTGCAAGTGGGCGAACTCGCCCTCTGCTGCCAAAACCGATAAGTGGTGAAGGTTGCTGAAACCGAAAGCCTCGATTTCCGCCGCCAAATGCCAGCCTTCAATTAAAGAATCGCGCGCGGGGTTTGTCTGCATAAAAGCGGCGACTGAAGCAGCCGCCCGCTCGTACTCGCCAACCGAAACCAAAAAGCGCCCGTACTCAAGCAAAGTCCGCCCGTCGGCGGGGAAAAGCGAAAGCGCCCCTTCAAAGGCAGCCAAAGTTCCTTGAGCGTTTCCTGAAAGCCTGTGAAGGCGGGCAAGCGACATGAAAGCGTTGTGCCGTTCTAAAGCCGAGTGCGAACTGGCGGAGGTTCCTGATGCAATTGTTTGAAGGCGGAAAATTTCTGCTGAAAGAGAAACAGCGGGAGATGAGGCATATGCGGAAACGGATGAGAAAACAAAAATTAAAAAAAGACCGAACGCACGATATTTTTTATTCATCTTAATCGATCCCATAAGGGCTGTTTTCCTTTTTTACTTCATCAGTTTCTTTTTTTGGTTCGTCCTTTTTTACATCTTTTTTAGGAGCGGTTTTGTCAGTGATAAAAGTTTTGTTTTTTGCTTTTTCACCAGCCAAATAGTTGTCAGAAGGTTTATCAAGTTTTTTTCGCCTTTTGGCAAAAGAAAGTATGAAAGGCATCGCGAAAAGCATCCCAAATATAAACGACGAAAACGCGGTGAAAAAAACCGGAACACCGGTGAATGTGTGAAAGATTACGGACACATCACTTGTATGTTCGAGGTTGAAGCCCACGAAAACGAGAAGAAAAACGCACATCAGAATAAACATTATTAAACGCCACATGGCAAACTCCAAAGACCAACTTCGCCCGTTCCATTAAGTCCGCCGGGAAATCCGGGCGCGAAAAGTATTTCCCCTTAAAGAAGAAAGGGTGACATCCTCAAATCTGCCAATCATCGAGGCATTGCCCGGGATCACCACCATTTCATCACGTTCAGTACGGCTTATTAATTCATCGGCATTTTTTTTGGAAATCCCTTCAATTAATACTTTCGCGGTTTGCCCGACACGCTCTTTAAGGCGCTCTTGAGTGTGCAGCTTTTGCAGGGCTATCACACGCGAAAGGCGCTCTTTTTTAACATCGGTAGGAATGCGCTCCGGAAGGGAAAACGCGTGAGTCCCTTCGCGCGGGTTAAAATGGTACATGTACGCGTAAAGAAACTTGACCTCTTCCATAAGCGAAAGCGTTTGATCCACATCGTCTTCTGTTTCTCCCGGAAACCCGATAAGAATATCGGTGGAAAGACTTACATCAGGAACCGCCTCGCGCAGTTTCCTGACCAGTTCAAGATACTGCTCCCTCGTGTAGCGCCGGTTCATCGCTTCAAGCACCGTGTTTGATCCGTGCTGGACGCAAAGATGAATATGGCGGCAAAGTGAAGGGTTTTCGGCAATCACCTGAATCGCCTTTTGAGAGAAATCTTTTGGGTGGCTTGATAAAAAGCGTATCCATTTTACCCCTTGAGTATCAGGGGAGCTGTCGATGTTTTTTGCGATAAGCTCCAAAAGTGCGGGAAAATCAAGCTTGCGACTTGAGCTTTCCCACGAATAGGAATTGACGTTTTGTCCGAGAAGGGTAATTTCCCGCACTCCCCGCTCCCCGACAAGGCGTATTTCGCTTAAAATGGATTCCGGATCGCGGGAAACTTCCCTGCCGCGAACATACGGCACGATGCAAAATGAGCAGAAATTGTTGCAGCCGTGCATGATGGGTACAAAACTGCAAAACGCCCTGCCGTCTTCCTGCAAGTCAAGGTGGACGGAGGAAAAAGCAAACTCAGGCTTTTCATCGGTTTCGACAATGGTTTTTTCCCCGCGCGCTACCGCGCTTAAAATGAGCGGGAAACGCGCGCGGGCAGATGTTCCCATGACAAAATCGACAGCGGAAAAGTCATTTTTTGCTTTTTCACCCAGGCGCTCAGCCATGCAGCCTGCAAGCACAAGCGCGAACGTTCCAGGCGCGCGCTTTTTCTTTAAGGCGGCGTAATGCGCGATACGCCCGCGCGCGCGCTGTTCGGCAGTTTCGCGCACAGAACAGGTGTTAAGCAGCACTAAATCGGCGGAGTCTGCGCTTTCGGCTTCCTGCCAGCCGCTTTCGCGCGCGGCAAGGGCAAGGGCTGCGGATTCGGCGTTGTTCATCTGGCAGCCGTAAGTCTCAAAAAAATATTTCATTGGCTTTAAGTTTTACTGCCTTGTTTTAAGTCCTTTAAAAAACTTAATTCCTTTCCAGACAGCCGCCGCCAAAAGCCCGAACGCGCCAATGGTCAGCAATGTCCCCGCCGCCGCCTGAATTGGCGCGATGGGAATAAATCGCACGGCAAGCGCAAGCACGCCGGCGGCGGCAATTACCATGCCGGGCTTTTTTGCCTCAGCGTCTTTTGACGCGAGTGCACCGACACCGATTATAAGCGCCGCCGCGGAAAGGACAATTCCAAAAAGCCCGTGCTGGCTGCCTACTGCCATTATCAGCACAAAAACGCCGCCTGCAAGTGTTGCCACCGCAGAAACCCCCTGCTTTACAAGCGCATCGCGGGGAACTATGGGATGGAGATTATTGTCACTCATATTCATATTATTATCCACAAAGGCATGGAATGGAAAGGGGGCGGCACCGCAACGTTGGCACGCAGCGGGCACGCGCCATCACAGACAACGCACCGCGGTACGTTGTCTGCCGGCCACCTCTACTGCCTGCTCCAGTTTCCTGCCGAAAAAACAAACGTTCCGCCCTGCCGATTGTTTCCGTCTGGGTCGTCATAAAAAGCGAGGAAAGCCGCCCCGTGAGTACCCATTGAATTGGCGTTTGCCAGTACTACATCACTGCCAATAGTTATACTGGTAAGCGGGTTATTCTGAAATGCGCCACCCCCGATGTTTGTAACACTTGGCGGAATGACCACGCTTTCCAGATTGCTATTCCAAAATGCTTGACTCTCGATGCTCGTAACACCATAGTAAATGGTCAGGCTGGTCAGGCTGTTACGATCAAATGCTCGCATCGGGATTGTCGTAACACTTGCCGGAATGGTGAGGTCGGTCAGGCTGTTAGCCGCAAATGCCTGAGTCCCTATGCTCCTAACACCATAGAGAATGGTCACGCTGGTGAGGCCGATGTTCAAAAATGCGCCGGTTCCCATGGTTGTAACACTTGCGGGAATTGTTACACTGGTGAGGTAGTTACCACGAAATGCGCCATTCCCGATGTTTGTAACACCATGCGGAATGGTTACGCTGGTCAGACCGCTGTACCAAAATGCGTGATTCCCGATGTTTGTAACACCAACTGGAATGTCCACGCTTTCCAGGCTGTTATACCGAAATGCGTTCTGTCCGATGGTCCTAACACTTGGTGGAATGATCACACTGGTCAGGTTATCACCATTAAATGCGTTAGCCGCTATGCTCGTAACAGTTGGGGGTATCACAATATCTGTAACAGTTGCAGTGCCTCTGTCGATGAGAACATTGTTAACGATATGAAGCCCCTGGGTGTAAGCAGGCGTCTGACCTGACGGATCGTCTCCGGGCGGCGCGGCTTCCAGCGGGGGCAACACAGCACCCCGCGCCCCTTCAACGGAAACGTAACCTGTGATGCCGTACCTGCCAATTCTTAGCGTTCCGTTCCCCTGCATGACAAACATATCTGCACCAGGGTCAAAGCCCGCGGCACGGCGAATAACAACATTTCTGTCACTGACAAGCGAGATGTCCCTGTTCGCGCCAACGGTGAAGTGGTTTACGGCGTATATGTCCTGCGTCAAAACGATTATCTTCTCCCTGCCGTCAGTTCTTGCAGTGTCAATGGTGTAAACAAGTTGGTCGTGGTTTGCAACCGCCGTAGCACTTATCATATCGATTGCCGCGGATGTGCTACGCCCTGCGACGACCTGAACCTGCCCGAAGCCCAGCGCCCGCAACACCTGCTCCGGTGCAGGGCTTTCGGCGCTGACCCTGATGTACCACCTGCCTGGCGGTACGGAGAGGGAGATAGTCCCGGCACCTTGCATCCTTCCGGTAACGGTCGCGCCGGGACCGTTAAGTGTTATTATATGGGTCAGAGTCGGTATTTCCTCAGGTGTAACCGCTCTCCGCGAGTGAGCACCCTGCATGGCGTTGTCATGCTGATCAGGAACGCCAAAATCAATAGTTACAGTTCCCGGATCGCCTGCCCAGGGGCTGAAACAGGAGCTGAGTGCTGTAATGCCAAAGCCTGCAAGTGCGGCAACCGTAATAAGCCATAATAAACGTTTTGTTTTCATAGTTTAACTCCTTGTAAACTTTCATTCGTGCGGCAATTCTACAACAAGTTTTTTTTAAAAAAACAAATAATCATGAAAAACTGATAATTGATCGCGAGCTAATTGGGGTATGGATTGACTCGGATAACGGTTTATGGTTTGACCCGGCTGCCGGTACACTTTTGCAGATATGGGGGACCCTCAAGGAGGACATTTAACTATACCCGCGCGAGTGTTGCACGCAGCTCTAACGAGCGGCGAACCACGCGTTGCCGGATGTTCACTCTGTAATGTGGACGCAGACCTACGCGGGTTTTTGCTCCAGTTTTATCCGCATACCCAAAAGATCAAGCAGTTTGAACACGGTCTTGAAAGACGGGTTGCCATCGGGGGCAAGAGCTTTATACAAACCTACCCGATCAATGTTTAACTCTTTGGCAAGCTTGCTCATGCCTTTTGAGCGGGCAATATGCCCGATTGTCCTCAAAAGAAAGTCCGGATCGTTTTCTTCAAGTGCTTCTTCAAGAAAAGCGATCACAGTTTCTTTATCTTTGATGTATTTGGCAGGATCATAATCGGAAAATGTTACCTTTTCAGTGGTTACGGCATTCATATTCTTGCTCGTTTATCATGAAGTTTATCGAACCAGTTGTCAAATGCATCGGAATTTCGTATCTTCTTCATGGTCTTTTTAGTGTAGAATATATTCAACAGTTTGTCAAGGGGTTTTTAAAGCACTTGGAAGAATGTCCAAAACCACATTGGAGTCAAGCAAAACTTTCATTCCGGAGACTCACAACCATTTGTAGTTGTCAACCTCCCCAACTTTCTGCTAGAATAGTCAAATGAAAAACACAATTAATGTTTTATTTCTTGTCTGCGTCAGCTTTATTATGGCTTCCTGCTTGGGAAGAACCGCAGGTGCCCAGGGAGGGTTGGCAGCGA
>JAIRQD010000182.1:0-25608 GCA_031256655.1 Treponema sp. | reverse complement strand
GTGATTATGGCGGAGGTGCCATACCCGTTCCCATCCCGAACACGGAAGTCAAGCCCTCCCGCGCCGATGATACTGCCTCTTAAGGGGCGGGAAAGTAGGTCGTCGCCAGGCTTTTTTTTGCCCATGTTGCCGTTTAAAATCTTCGTAGACAATAAGCCTGAATACCTTTACAATGCTATTAGGTTTCTCCAAAACCTCACTTTTTTGAAAGGTACATTTATGGATATTGCCTTTGGTCACTCCAATATGGATCTCGATTGCTTAGGATCACTATTATTGGTTAAAAAATTGTTTCCAAATTACAGGCTGGTACGAAGCAGCCGTATTCACCCATCAGCGCAAACGATATATAACCTTTATGCTGACTTTTTTGACTTTCTGACCCTAAAAGACATTTCAAAAGAAAAAATCGAAAATGTTATCATCGTGGATACCTGCATGACCGCCAGAGTAAGTGAGTATCTTTCCAATATAAAAAAATCCCAGCCGTCGATACGGATATTTGATCACCACGAAACAGAAAACTGCGATATTCCCGGCGCTCAGATCGAAAGGGGGCAGTTTGGGGCAAACACTTCCCAACTGGGGAAACTTGCCATGCAAAAGGGGGTAATACTTGAGCCTGAAGAGGCCACGATTGCCCTTGCTGCGATATACGCAGATACAGGCAGGCTTATTTACGAGAATGTCTGCCGTGCCGATTATGAAGTTTCCGCCTGGCTTCTTGATATGGGAGCCTCGTTAAGGCTCGTAAAGTCCTTTCTGGAAACGATCAAAGAGGAACAGCAAATTGCGGTTCTCAATCAGCTGCGACCTACGCAGTCTTTTATACAGGGACATATGATTCTCCTCAGTTATCTTGAGCTGGAAGAAAATGTGGCTGGTCTTTCGGCAGTGGTGGAGCGGATTATGGAAATGCAGAATCCTGATGCGTATTTTGCGGTTTTCTCGATACTGAGCGATAAAACGGTATTGCTCATTGCCAGAAGCCAAAAGAAAATGATAAATTTGGATTCTTTGCTCTCGGTTTATGGCGGCGGCGGGCATCGGTTTGCGGCATCGGCAAATATCAGCGGGCGTGAAGGCAGTGAGTTTTATAATGAGTTTCGCGGTTTCCTTGAAAGTGCTCTGGAGCCTGCCATAACGGTCAAGGATGTTATGAAAAAAGATGCCCAAACAATTAATGAGTCCATTCCGCTTGTGGAAGCTTCAATGTTTTTGGAGCATACTGACCGGACCGCGGTTGTTGTCGCGGATAAAGCGGGCAATGTTTGCGGAATTATAAGTCTGCGTGACATTATGAAAGGCAGAAAGCACGGTAAAATGCAGGCTCCTGTAAGGGCGTATATGACAAAGCCTGTCATCTCGGCGGGGAGCAATATCACCATGCGGGAAATAGAGCGGATATTTTTCAAGCACAAGATCAGTCATCTGCCCATAGTTGATGAACAAAAGCTGTTAGGCATTGTAACCCGCTGGGATTATCTGGAATACAAAAAGCAGTCAGCAGAGCCTAACGATTAGGGCGGTTTTGCTGACTTTACGCTGCAAACTCACTACCACCGACACTCCGCTGAACTGCTGTTTCCTTGCTACTTAATCCGCTTGTACTCTTTAATGTCTTTCCGCAGTTGCCCGACAAGGTCTTCCCGGTTTATCCGAACCTGCTCCATCGAGTCGCGGTAACGTAAAGTTACCGTGCCGTCTTCTTTGGACTGGTAGTCCACCGTAAGGCAGAAAGGCGTTCCCGCCTCGTCCTGGCGGCGGTAACGCCGACCTATTGCGCCTGACTGATCGTAGTCGGTGGCAAAATCTTCCTTCAGTTCGCGGCGTATGTCTTGGGCAAGCTCTGCAAGCCCGTCCTTTTTCATAAGCGGGAGGACAGCAACAGTGACAGGTGCCAATGTCGGGTGGAAGCGCAAGACAGTGCGCCAGTCGTCTTCGTTACCTTTGTCGGCGACTTGCTCCTCATCATAGGCATCGCAGAGGATCATCAAAACATTACGGGTAAGTCCTGCCGATGTTTCGATTATGTATGGCACATAGCGCTCGTTGGTTTCCTGATCAATGTACTGGAGGTCTTTGCCTGAGAACTCGGTGTGCCGGCCGAGGTCGTAGTCGGTGCGGTTGTGAACGCCCTCAAGTTCCCGCCAGCCCATAGGGAACAGATACTCGATGTCCCACGCTTCTTTGGCGTAGTGGGCAAGCTCGCCCGGTCCGTGCTGATGCCAGCGCAGGTGATCCATCCTGACACCGAGGTTTTCGTAATACGCCCAGCGCCGTTTGCGCCATTCGTTAAACCATTCCTCGTCCGTGCCGCCTTTGACAAAGTACTGCATTTCCATCTGCTCAAACTCGCAGGTGCGGAAGATGAAGTTTTTGGTAACAATCTCGTTGCGGAACGCTTTGCCGATCTGCGCTATGCCGAAGGGGATTTTCATGCGGTTGGACTGAATAATGTTTTTGTAGTTGACGTAAATCCCCTGCGCGGTTTCCGGGCGCAGATAGATAATACTTGCGCTGTCTTCGGCGGCTCCTATGTGCGTCTGGAACATGAGGTTAAACTTGCGCGTGTCGGTGAGTTCCCCGCCGCAATCCGGGCATTTTTTCCCTGAAAGATTCTCTTCCGGTATCTGGTCGGCACGAAAACGGGACTTGCATTTTTTGCAGTCCACCAGCGGATCGGTGAAGTTTTCTACGTGACCGGAGGCTTCCCATGTGCGGGGGTGCATGAGGATTGCCGCGTCAAGCCCCACGATGTCATCATTGAGCTGGGTCATTTCCTTCCACCACGCGGCGGCAATGCGGTTTTTCAACTCCACGCCTAAAGGACCGTAGTCCCAAGCGCCGTTTTGCCCCCCGTATATTTCTGAGGACTGAAACACAAAACCGCGTCGTTTTGCCAATGACGTGATTTTTTCCATAGTCGCTTTGCCTGAATATTGCTCTTCGGACATCATCTTCTCCTTCTGTGTAATACACTGCGTGTACGCATTGTACAGAAGAAAGCAGGTTCTGAAAAGACAGCGTGATGCAAACCGCAATTGGAAAATAATTATGCGAGCGGTAAAAGCCACCGATGGTTTGTTTGCATAAATATCAGTTTAAGGTTATACTGATATCTAAGAATATGAATATAGGTATTTTCAGTGACACATATAAGCCCCAAGTTAACGGCGTTGTTACAGTTATTCGCGCGCTAAAGACGGGGCTGGAAGCCCGCGGACACAACGTGTATATATTCACCGTGAGCCACCCAAAAGCGGTGGAGGAAGAAGGGGTTTTTCGTGTGCGGTCGGTGCAGTTTCCAACAGAGCCGCAGCATCGCATCGGGCTTTTCCTCGGCAAACAATTGTTCGACAGGGTTCGCCCGCTTAACCTTGACATAATACACACGCATTCGGAGTTTAGCCTTTACTTTGCATCACGCCTTGTGAGCAGAAAGTTCAAAATCCCGTCGATTCATACTATACATACACATTACCCGGATTACATCGATTACATTCCGCCCCCGCTAAAAACACTTGTGGGGAAAAAGTTCCCAAGTTACATACGGCAGATTTTAAAAAGCCAACGCTGTGTTATTGCCCCGTCAAAGAAAAATGCAAATTATCTTTCATCGGTGCGGTATTCAAAAACTGTCCGCATTGTTCCCAACGGAATTGACCTTTCGCATTTTCACGGCAATCTTGGCGAACGTGAAAACATCAGGAAAACAACACGCGAGCGTTTTGGCATCTCAAACGATGATGCTATGATCGTTTTTGTCGGCAGACTTGGGCAAGAAAAAAACATTCCTGTGCTTATCGAAAACTTCAAGGAAATCCGGGCGCGTAAAAACGCCAAACTCGTGCTTGTGGGCGATGGGCCGGATCGCCATCTTTTGCAAACGTACCGGCACGAACTTGGTCTAAACGATTCAGTTATTTTTACAGGTTACTTGCGCTGGCCTGATGAAATTCAGCAGGTTTATTCAAGCGCGGATTTGTTTATGAGCGCAAGCCACAGCGAAGTTCATCCCATCACGTTTATCGAGGCTATTGCCAGCGGCTTGCCGATTGTGGCGGCGGCGGACATCAGTGTGGAAGACATGGTTATTAACGGCGAAAACGGGTGGGCGTGTGAAGATGACAGCACACTGTGGGAAAAAGCGCTTGAAATTCTTGAAGATGACGACCTGCGCCGGCGCATGAAGACGCGATCGCTTGAAATATCGCAGAACTATACCATGGAAAGCTTTGTTCAGGCCATGCTTGCCTGTTATGAAGAATATCGCAAGTAAAAAGCCAAAACTTAAAGCCGCTGTCCGCTTATAGCTGAGATTATTATTTTGTCAATTCTGTTTCCGTCAAGGCTTGCGATTTTGAAACGGTAACCTGCATAATCAAAATGAGCGCCCGGGCGCGGTATTTCTCCGGCAAGATCGAGGATAAAACCTGCAAGCGTATGGTACTCAAGTGATTTTGCCCCAAGGCTTTTAAGCCCAAGCTCCTCAGCCGCATCTTCCACACTTATTCCGCCATCAGCAATCCATGTTCCGTCTTCTTGCCGGACTATCGTTTCTTCGTCATCAGAGGCGGCGGAAAGTTCCCCGACTATTTCTTCGATAAGGCTTCGTATGGTTAAAATACCGGCAAAACCGCCGTATTCGTCCATTACAAACAAGTCGTTTGCATCGGCTTTTTTTAAAGCCTTAAATGCTTTCACAGGCGACATTGTTTCAGGGATAAAATAGGGCGGGCGCAAAAGCGGTTTTAATCCAGGCCAGGGAGAGTCAAGGAGCGAGCGAAGCAGATCTCTGACAGAAACCGCGCCTGCAACATCGTCAAGATCGCCACGGACAACCGGGAGAAAGTTCTGGTAAACGGCGTTTTCCGCGGCGGTTTTTGCCTCTTCAACGCCGGCTTCAATATCAAGCCACTCAATTTCAGAGCGGTGCGTCATAAGCGCGCCAACAGGCTTTTCTCCAAGGTGGATTACGCCTTCAAGCATCGTGCGCTTTTCGCTTTCTACAACGCCTGATTTTTCGCCCGCTTCCAAAGCGATTCGCAGTCCCTCTCCGGTCATGCTTCGTGATGATTTACGGAAAAACAATTTTTTGAAAAACAACAACAGTTTATTGGGTTGCACGATGGTTACCTTATTCCGGATTAATTTCTTCCCTTGTAAGCGGACGGACAATAGAAATGCCGTCTTGTGAAGTTCCAATGATTTTATTTTTCCCGTCGGGAGTCAGCTCACCGAAAACCTGCACAATTGGGTAGCGGGGATTTTCAGGGTTTGTGTCCACAACCTGCCCTTTACGCCCGCTTGATAAAAGCACATACAAGCCAATCGGGTAAATGGAAAGCGAGAAAACAAGCGCGCGCACAACGGTGTCATCATATTGCTTGCCTTCGTTCTTTAGAAGCTCAAGCATTCCCGTGTAGCCGTCCTTTGCTTCCTTGTGCGGGCGGTGGGAAGAAATCGCTTCGTAAGAACAAGCCACCGCAATTATCTTTGCGTAAAGACTGATCCTGTCGCCTGAGAGCTTGCGCGGGTAGCCGGAACTGTTTTCCCTTTCGTGGTGCTCAAGCGCGCCAAGAGTTACCGGCAGCGGAAAGTCAAATTCTTTAAGAATATTGTAACCGAGCGTTGGGTGAGCCAGTATTGCCTTACGCTCCTGCGGCTGTAAAGGACGCTTGGAAAGGTAAACTTGAGGCGGGAACTTAATCATCCCGATTTCGTGGAGCAAAGAGGAAACTCCCAATTCGATGAGCCTGTACGTCGGGAGCTTCAAAAAGTTTCCGATGATTAACGCAATGATTGTTGAGCGGGTGGCATGAGCTGCAAGGTAGTTCCCTGTGGGGCTTGGAATCTCATTTCTCTGCACCCTCATCAGAAAGCGTCCTTCTTCGCGGATAACCTCACAAACTGATTTAACTCTTTCTGCTATAGGATTATAATCCAGTTTATTTCCGACTGTCGCTTGATTATATAATCCTTCTACATATTTTAAAAATGATGAATAAAAGTTTTCTGCCCGTATAATCTGATCAGTATCCACAACTGTTGACGGTTCGATGAGAACATTACCGTCCATTTCTTCAATCTTTTCCGCCGCGTAATCTTCCATTGGGTCGCCTGCGCAAAAAACATCTTTAAACTCCCACCTTTCAAGCGACTGCATCATTTTTTCCGAAAAAGGCATTTCAGGAGCGGTTAGGATAAACTGCTTTTCCAAATACACAGGCTCTGAAAAGAAACTTCCATGGGGTATGGTCTTAATGCTGTGTTTTTTCATGTCCTGGAATGCAGCCTCTTGGCCGGCTGTCTCGCTCATAAAAGTTCCTCCTTAGGGCTTCTTGCCTATTCCCCTTGATTCTTTTATCATGGGTACTGGGCATATTATAGGAGATTTTCGGTTGAAATTCAAATCCATTTTCATCGCACTTAATTTTGCATTGCTTTTCTTTATGGCGGCGATTGTTCTGGCTCCCATATTCCTAATGGGAACCGCCGAAGCGACAGTTTTCCTGATTGGCAATTGGCTTTTTGTTGCCGTTTTAATCCTCATAATCATTACCTTCAATGTCTTTTATTTTACCAATAATAAGCTTTTTATGCTATTGGAGAAAGAGAACTGGCCTGCTTTAGTCCGCTATCTTGAGCAGAAAGTCATACGGGATGGCAAATACTCACCGCGTTTGGTGCGCCTTTTGGCAAACAGTTACCTTGTGCTTTCTGACTCTTCGTCAGTGATGAGCCTTGAAAACAAAGCGGCAATTGTCCGCCCTTCTCTGGTTGAAGACAGCGCTTTGCTTTTTGGAACAGCCCGAATTCTTGGGAAAGATATTTCCGGTGCTGTGCGCTTTTTTGAAGCCCGCAAAGATACGGCAAAAGCAAAACTTAGGGAGTGGATTCGCTGGTATTACGGTTTTGCCTTGATGATTGACCGCCAGACGGAAAAAGCGGCGGATGAGTTTTCCCTTTTGGCGCGCTTTTCCAAAGACGGGGTTATTTGCGGGCTTTCCTCGTATTTTTTAAGCAGCGCCATCACCAAAGCGCTGCCAGAAAAAACGCACGAGTTTGAGGGCGCGTGGAAACAGGGAAGTGAGCGGGTACGCAAAGCGCTGCCTGAGCAAAGGCATTGGCAGAAGGAAATTTCCCGCCTTTCATCTGAAATACACATTGCCGTTTTATCCAGATACATAAACGAAGCTTCAAGATGGTTGTATAAAATCTGATTTATAACTAATGTATACGGGGATTTACCGCAGATTCACAAGCAAGGAACGAAATGATGAGAACTTTTGATAAAGCATCCAAACTTAATAGTGTGTCCTACGACATCAGGGGACCTGTTCACAAAGAAGCCAGGCGCATAGAGGCGGAAGGCTTTAAGGTGCTTAAGCTTAACATCGGAAGCCCTGGCGCATTCGGCTTTGAAGCGCCTGAAGAAATCCGGCAGAGCATGATAACAAACCTCACAAGCGCCGTTGGTTACGGAGAGTCAAGCGGGCTTTTGGCGGCGCGGGAAGCCATAAAGCGTGATTGCCATGAAAAAGGAATTGCCAGTGTGGAGGCAAGTGATATTTTTATCGGCAACGGGGTAAGTGAGCTCATCATGATTTGTATGCAGGGGCTTTTAAATCCGGGCGATGAAGTGCTTGTTCCAATGCCTGATTATCCTTTGTGGACAGCGGCTATCACCCTTTCCGGCGGCAAAGCTGTTCACTACCTTTGCGATGAAAAAGCTGACTGGAATCCCTGCATTGATGACATAAAAGCCAAAGTGTCGCCAAAAACAAAGGCAATCGTTGTCATAAATCCCAACAATCCCACAGGCGCTGTGTACAATCAGGAAACGCTTTCAGGCATTGCAGACATCGCCAGAGGGCATGAGTTGATCGTTTATTCGGATGAGATTTACAGCCGCATTACCTATGACGAAGCAAAGCATATTCCGTTTGCTTCAATTGCGCCTGATGTTTTAACCGTTACATTTGACGGTCTTTCCAAATCGTGGCGCGTGGCAGGTTTTCGCACAGGCTGGATGTTTTTCACGGGGAACAAAAACGCCGCCGAAGGTTACTATTCAGGCATTGAAACGCTTGTCAGCATGAGGCTTTGCGCGAATATGCCCTCGCAATTCGGCGTTCAGGCGGCGCTTGAGCACCCTGAAAGTATAAAAAAACTGACTCTTCCCGGCGGAAGACTTAAAGAACAGCGCGATACAATTGTAAACATGGTCAACAAAATTCCGGGTCTTTCGGTTGTTGTGCCCAAAGGCGCGTTGTATTGTTTTCCAAAAATTGACACGATGCACTATAATATAAAGAGCGATGAGAAATTTGTCACGGATTTGCTTAGAGCGGAGCATTTGCTTTTGGTTCACGGCTCAGGATTTAACTGGAAAGAACCTGATCATTTCAGAATTGTTTTTTTGCCTGATACCGAAACGCTTGCTGAAGCTATGCGGCGGCTTGAGAAATTTCTAAAAAGTTATAAACAGGGAGAAAATTGATGCGTTAATAGCGGCAGGTAAACGCATTTTCAAGCCGCGGTTTGAAAAATGCCGTTTGCTGTGCCGGCAGCCATCAATGCCGGACAATGCACAGTGAACAGTTAAAAAAGAATGAGTCAGATGTTATAGGATACCAGAACAATCTCCTGCAGGCGATGAATCAGGTTGCGGGTTTGCTTTTAAACACCGACACAGCGCTTTTTGAAAAGGCGCTGCACGACAGTATGCAGGTGATAGCACAGGCTGCAAATGCTGATTGTGTGTACATCTGGAAGAACAAAATCGTTGACGGGCAGCTTTGCTGTTTTCAGCTTTTTGAGTGGGCGCAAAGACCTACGATTTACAGCGTAGAAAACACCTTTTACAGCTATAGTGAAACATTTACCGGCTGGGAAGAATTGCTGTCAAAAGGCGAATGTGTTAACGCTTTATCACGCGATCTGTCTGAACCGACTTATAACTTTTTATCGCCCGCGGGCATTTTATCGGTGCTGGTTGTTCCCATTTTTCTAAAGGGCGAGTTTTGGGGCATTGTCGGTTTTGACAACTGCCGCCAAGAGCGCTTGTTTTCCAAAGACGAAGAAACGATTTTAAAATCGGCTAGCATTCTTATTGCCAACTCATTTTTCCGCAACGAAATGACACAACTCATTCTTGACAAGTCAGAGCGCCTTGAAGAAGCGGTAAAACAGGCAAACGAAGCTACCCTCATTAAAAACAATTCGCTTAAAGCGCTTGAAAACATTCTCAACAGCATTGACGCCGCGATTTATGCAACTGTTCCTGACACAGGCGAATTGCTTTTTGTGAACACATGGATTAAACGCGCGTTTAAAATTGAAGGCGATTCGGCAATAGGAAAGCTCTGTTACAAAATTTTTCGGCGCGGCATGGATGACCGCTGTAGTTTTTGCCCCTGCATTCAGCTTGAGAAAAATCCTGAAAGAACAATTGTGTGGGAAGAATATATTCCCGAACTTGATTCTCATGTCCGCCACTCCGATTGCCTAATCGATTGGCCTGACGGAAGCAAAGTGCATTTACAGCACGCCGTTGACATAACGGAAATAGTTAAGGCAACCGAAAAAGCCAATGCTGCCAATCGTTCAAAAAGCACTTTTCTTTCAAACATGAGCCACGAAATGCGCACGCCGATGAATGCGATTGTCGGCATGACGGCGATTGGTAAAAGGGTGACATCACTTGCCGAGAAGGATCATGCGTTGACGCGGATTGAAGATGCATCTTCACATCTTCTGGGCGTTATTAACGATATTTTAGACATGGCGAAAATCGAAGCTGATAAACTTGAACTTGTTCCGGTTGAATATGATTTTGAACAAATGCTTGAAAATGTGATGTCGTTGATATTTTTCCCGCTGGAACAAAAGCATCAGAAAATCACCGTTAATGTTGATAAAAATATTCCTGCCCGCATTATTGGTGATGAGCAGCGTTTGGCGCAGGTTCTCACAAACCTGCTTTCCAATTCAGTTAAGTTTACACCTGAAGGCGGTACTATAGGTTTTAACGCGATTGCCGAAAGGGATGAACATGGAAACTGTTGCTTGCGCGTTGAAGTGGCAGATTCAGGTATAGGCATATCACCTGAACAGCAGAAAAGGGTATTTAATGCGTTTGAGCAAGTGCAAAGTGAAACCAGCCGCGAGTACGGAGGGACAGGGCTTGGGCTTCCGATTTCCAAACGGATTATCGAACTTATGGGCGGACAAATTTGGGTTGAGTCTGAATTGGGAAAAGGGGCGACATTTATTTTTACGGTGAGCTTAACGCCTGCAAAAAAACATTTGCTTGAAGAAGAAAAATCTGAAAGCTACAGCGCCCGAGCTCGTTCCGGCGTTTGCGCTCATGACGATTCACGCATAACATTCGCGGGGAAAAATTTGCTTATCGCTGAAGACATCGAAATTAACCGCGAAATACTTCTGACGCTTTTGGGGGATTCCCGCCTTACAATTGACTGCGCTGAAAACGGCAAAGAAGCGTTTGATATGATAACCGCTTCCCCCGATAAATACGACATTGTTTTCATGGATTTGCAAATGCCGCAAATGAGCGGGCTTGAAGCTACGCGGCAAATCAGGGCGCGCGAGCGGACACGCAGTGCAGCCGAGCAGACTTCTTCCGGCACACGGCTGCCAATAATTGCGATGACGGCGAATGTGTTCAAAGAGGATATTGATGAGTGCCTTTCTGCCGGAATGGACGGGCATCTTGGAAAGCCGCTTGATATTGACAAGGTGATGTGTACGCTGCGCAAACATCTGTAAAGCGCTGTGCACAAAAAAAAGACGGTGCGCCTGGACGTTGGAGCGAAAGCCCCTTGCGCACCGTCTTAATACACATTAGCGGAGGATTTCCCTCCCATATACAAAAGTATCGGTAACTGGTTTTGGAACTTTAGCTTTTTTGGAGAGAAATGAGCGTAATTTTGGTGGATTTTAACCGAGAACCCGTAGATTAAAAGCCGCCGCTTCGGTAAGGGCGCGGAAAAAGCGGGAGGAAAACTCCAAATGTCTAAAAACAGGATCGGCTGTTAATGCGGCGATTTCTGCCTCCCATGAGGAAGTTTCCGGGAAAAGAAAGCCCGCAATTTCTTTTACGGCGCTTTCAGTCATTGTTTCTGTGGCTGCATTCAGTTTTTTCATCGCTTTTTCCTGATCTTTTTCGCTTAAACGCCCTTGTTTGCTACGGCGGGCGGCGGTTTCAGCAATTTCAGCGGCATCCTCGGTTATGTTTTTGATGTGAATAAGCCCGTTTAGAAGTTCCTTACGGGCGTTTTCGTACTTTTTCGCCCTTTCCGCCGCTGCATCGCCCTGAAAATCGCTTTTAACTGCGGCAAAAACTTCCCCCAAAAGGCAGTTTATCTCTTCACGGCGCTCAGGAAGCGCTAAAAACTCTTCAATTGTGGCACTTTCAATGCCCGGTATGGCGAGTCCATCTTCACTTAAACAGCGGTTTTTTATGTGCGAAAAGCGGCTGAAACAGTTTTCAAACCACGCCGCATAAAGGGAAAGCCGCTTATCGGTGAGCACATTTCCGCCGCCTTGCCGCTTTGCAAGAAACGGCTGCCCGTCGCGGAGGGAGCGAAAGCGCCATGTTTCCCCCGGCAGTAATCTTGTGGATTCAGCACCCGATTTTTCCTCAAAAGCCGCTCCCCGAAAGTGGGTTTTCAGACCGGGAAAAGAGAGGTCAAGCCCTGAAAGCCACACTTCGCTTGTCCCCAGATGGCGGGCAAAATCCCACGCGCTTGTCGCAACCGAGCCGCCTGATCCCAAGTCGCCTTTTGGATCAACTTTTTCTTCGATGAAGCGCGAAAGGGGGAAAAGTGAGCCGCACAGAAAAGCGCCCGCGAAGGTGTGGCGCAGAACCGGCGGATAAACGGCAGACTCGGCTATTAAATGTGTGTTGTGCGCCTTAACCCTGTCTAAATGCCTGAAATTCCAGTACTGCGGGTCTACCGAAACAACGAAATCCGGGGCGATGCCGCGGCTGACAAAAAAGCGAAGACTTGTGTCCACCGCCACAGTAACGCAGCGTTTGGTAATCTCGCCTACAATCGGAGCGGCGGCGTCTAAAGTGGGACCTCCGGCGGCAAGGAACACAGGAATAGCGTTTTTGCGCAAAATGCCTTCAAGCCTTGAAATGCCCGGTATTTCATGCACCGCGGCGAGGTTTTTCGAAAGGTTGCGTACCCAACGCTTGCCAAAACGTTTTTGGGTGGCGCGGTTTACGTTTGTGCGAGAGTTCCATGTTTTTATTCGCTGTTCAACGCCTGAATACCACTCGGCATCAAGGTTCATCAGCGCACGGTTTTGTATTACAAGCGGCGGAATGCCGGGTGAGCTTTTGAAAAGGGAAAGCGCGCCGGTTATGCTTGCACCGGAACCGCCGAGAACAAACACAAGGCGGGATGAGGTCAAAAAATTTGTGAGGTCTGATGAGGCAAGGGCTTTCCTTAGTATGAGCGGGTGCTTTTCAACAATGATGATAGGTCTTTTTTGCGATGCCTGCGCCAACGCCACAGCCGCATATCCAAGCCCAAAACCCAATACCAGCAAGGGGTCTTCGTTTTCTGTCGCAGATGCGCCTTGAGTTTGGGTTAGGGCGCTTTCCACAAGCCTTGCCGCTTCCCGCACAGGGTCGCGCTTTGAATGCACGTAAACGCCGCGACAGGCAAGCGTTGGCGAGCCTGATGCGGAGGCTTCGATGGTTAGATCTTCGCTGGTTAGGTCTTCACTCGACAAACCATCGCCTGACAAGTTTTCCGCGGCATTTTCCAGCTCTTCAGCCAAAGGCGGGTAAAGGCGTTTCAGGATTTCCATGTTGGCGGCAAAAAAGTCGCTTGGCATAAGCTGTTGTACTAGATTTTATGCCTTTTTGCTACAGGTTTTCCTTTCCGCTTAACACGCTTAAAGACCCGCCAATAAACGTTCAGCCTCTGTGCGGTCGGGGCTGTTTGGGTTCTGCCGTATCATCGCCTGGAAGGTTTGCCGCGCCTGATCGGTGTTTCCAAGGCTCACGTAAACTTTACCCAACTCAAACAGCGCCTCTGCGTTTGCAGGCTGTGTCCTAAGCGCATCATGGTAAGCATCCCTTGCTTGCGCAAGCTCACCTGCCGCCGCCAAAGCACGGGCGAGGTTCAGTTGCACAGTCGTATTGTTCGGCTGAACCATAAGCGCCCGCCGGTAATGCTCCACGCTCAAAGCCCAGTTTTCAAGCCTTGCGTGTGCCGCCCCAAGATTGTTATTGACTTCAAAAGAGGCGGGGGCAATTTGGAAGGCCTGGCTTAGAATGGAGAGCGCTTCATTTAAGAGACCGTTTTCAATAAAAAGGCTTCCCAGATTCGCGCGCGGTTCTATGTAACGCGGATCAAGGCGCATTGCATCGGAATATGCACGAACAGCACCCTCGAAGTTGTCAAGCGCTTCGTAAACAACGCCTAAGTTAAACACCCACACCGCGTTGTTGGGATTGGCTTCCACAGCACGGCGCGCGTGGGTTAGCGCTTCGGCTTCTCTGTTGAGGGCAAGGGAAACCACCGACATATTGAAGTTGGTAAGCCCGTCGTTGGGGGCTGCCAAAAGCGCGCGGGCAAAAGACGAATGCGCGCCGCTGAAATTCCCCGTGGCGCTTTGGGCAGCGCCAAGTTCGCGCAAAGCGGCGATGTCGTTGGGATTGTGCTGGACAGCGAGGTTAAAGGCGGCAACAGCACCCGCAAAGTTGTTTTGGGCGTGAAGTATGCGCCCGATTTCGCGGTGCGCAAGTGCGTAATCCGCCCGCAGCTCAACGGCTCTGCGGAACGCGGTTAGCGCTTCGTTGTTTTGGTTGAGTATGCGCAATGTTCCGCCGAGGTTGTACCAGGCGACTTCGTGGCTGGGATTGATTCTGACAGAGTTTTCAAAAGAACGTCTGGCATCGGCAAAACGCTGGGCGCTGAAATACACCCTGCCCAGATCAAACGCGATCATGAAGTTATTCGGATCAAGCCTGATAGCTTCCCCCATGTGCGCGATGGCATCGTTCCACTGCCTTTGATCACGGGCAATCTGCCCCAACGTAAAATGCGGAAGCGCCTGCGTGTTGTCAAGCGCTATTGCTTCCCGCGCGTGGTTTGCGGCTCTGGCAGCGGCTTCCCTGCCGGCGGGAGTGTCTTGATCTGAAGCGCTGTACCACGCTTCGGCAATTTCTGAAAGAACCTGCGCGGCAAATCGGTTTTCGCCGGGCGGGAAGCGGTCGCGGGCTTGAGCGAATGCGGCTTCTGCCGCGGCTGTGTCCCCGCGTTCAAGGGCGGCTCTGCCCTGATTTAGGAAACCGAGCGAAGCATCCATCTGCTGCCGCATTTCCTGGGAAAGGCGCGCCATTTCTTCTTCCTGCGCCCTTCTGCGCGCCAGTTCGGCTTCTTCGGCGGCGCGGCGTTCAGCGGCCTGTTGTGCGGCGGCTGCGGCAGAAGCCTCCTGATGCGCGAGTTGCTGCGCGTGGGAAAGGCGGCGCTGTTCTTCAAGCTGTGCCTGCGCCTCAAGCATGGCAACAATTTCCGCGTGAGTTGCGCCATCAGGTATCTCATCCCTTTCAAGGGCAAGGCGCGCGTTTTCCAAAGAGTTTTCTTTTAACGCCCTCGCGGCCTGGTCAGTGAAGTCTTCGATAAGCAGGCGATCAAGCAGATCCAGCGCCCGCTGAAACTCGCCCCGTTCGATGTATTCGCGTGCAAGGGCAAGAGTGTTTTGTCTGATTCGTTCACGTTCAGCCAAAATGCCTGCGGCGTGCGCTTCGGCAAGCGCCGCCGCGCGACCGGCACCACCTAAGCCGGCCCTGGTAAGAAGAAAAACTCCCCCTCCGGCAAAGCTTAATAAAACGGCTGCGGCTATTATAATCAGTTTTTTCCTGTCCATGATCTTAAATTCTCCTTTACGTGTTCAACACCGCCATATAATCGGTTTTACTCAAGCTCATTTACTCAAGCTCAAAAACGCCTTCAAAATCCTGCACGTTTTCCATGCCGAACGAAAGCCCCTGCGTTCCATCGACTACTGAATGAATGGCTCCGGCAACCTCTTGCAACAAAAGCCTGCGCCGTTCAGCTTCCTCCCTCGCTATCTGTTCCGCGATAATTCGCCGCTGTTCTTCTGCTGCCGCCTGTTCCCGCGCGATACGCTCGGCGGTGACGCGGCGTTGTTCCTCCGCGACAAACTCTTCCTGTATAAAGGCAATCAGGCGCGTAATTTGAGCGCGCTGGGGCGAAGCCGGAGAAAGAGCCAGATAGCGCTGATAATCGTTTACAGCTTCGGCAAGATCGCCTGAACGTATAAATGTGTTTGCCCGGTTTAAGTGAGCCTGGGCGAAAGCCGGGTTTGCCGAGAGCGCCTGGGTATAATAGCGGCGGGCGGTAACAGGATCACCGGCCATAAAATGGGCATTGCCGAGATTAAAAGCGATTTGTGCTGTTTGTGCGCCGCCGCGGGGGAGAATCTGCTGATAAGTGGCAATCGCGTCTTCAATCCTGTCCATTTGCAAATAGACAATCCCCAGATAAAGAAACGCCAAAACGTGGGCGGGGTCTTCGGAAACCGCCGCTTGCAGGTAACTAAGAGCTTCATGCGGTCTGTTTTGCATAAACAGCTCTTCCCCACGCGCAAAGGATGTCTGGGCGGGAAGGCCGGAAATCCCCGCTGCAAGGGAAAAAAACATTAAAAAAGCGGAAAGTTTTAGCCTCATATTACTCCCTCCTGTCTGGTGTTTACTGTCATAATGTACTATAGTATTATCGGCTTTTTACCGATCATCTATAAGTATACCTTAACAAACACAAGGAAAACAATGTCTTTACAGCTTTTTATGATCATATTCGTAACCGCAGGAATAGCCTTCCTTGTTTACTATATGATCCGGCATTCGCGTGCTCACGGGCGGATAACAAAGGATTACCGCAACCGCGCCAAAATTCTCCAAGCGATAAAGACTGCGAAAGCGGCTGTGGAACGCGACCCAAAAGATGCCGTTGCCCATTTTTACCTTGGGCGCGCCTTTCTTGCCGACAAGCGTGATGAACAGGCTCTGCGTGAATATAAAAGCGCAAGCCGGCTCGGGGTTACAGGGACTGAAATCCCTGAAACGGAGTTCCGCGAAACCATTGCCGATCTTTACGCGCGCTTTCATGAGCCTAATGAGGCGCTTAAAGAATATATTCTTTTGATTAAAAGGCATCCTGAAAATCCTGAATATTACTTTTTGGCAGGCAAGCTTTTTTCCACCCGCAATCGTCCTGACCTTTGCGAGCAATATCTGCGTAAGGCGGTTTCACTTAACCCCAAAGAAGAGCGCTTCCGCTTTGAACTTGGGATGCGTTATTTTCTTTCAAAAAAAATGAAAGAAGCGGCGAATGAGTTTGAGAATGTGCTTAAAATTAACCCAACTCATGGCGAAGCGTTTTTTTATATGGGGAAAATTTCAAAAAACCTCAAAGATTACACCGGTGCAATTGAGTATCTTGAAAAAGCCGCCAATGATTGGGATAACAAACTTCGCGCTTTGGTGGAAATCGGGACGAGTTATATGTCGCTGAAAATGTTTGACAAAGCTATTGCCGAACTTGAGCGGGCTGTCAACGTTATCACAGAGGAAAATGACAATGAAAGCTTGCATGCGCGCTATTTCCTTGCAATGTGTTATGAGCGGGAAAAGGAATTCCCCAAGGCGGTTGCCCAGTGGGAAATAATTTATGAGCGCAAAAAGAATTTTAAAGATGTCGGTGAAAAGCTTACACAATACATAGAGTATAAAAATGCATAGTTCTTTTTTTTCAGGAACGCCATGGCAGCGGTTTAAGGAATTTATACATGCCGATGCCAATCGTTTTATTATTTTGCAAAGCCTTTTAAACGAAATGGGGCTGACGCACAATGTGCTTGAAATAGCCGGAAACCGCCATTTTATGATAACGCCTTCTGCCTTGCTTTCTGACGCGAAAGTTCTGCGCAAAAACGCGGTTATGCTTGTGGCGCATTACGACAGAGCCGAAGGAAGCCCGGGCGCAAACGACAACAGCGCGGGAGTTTTTCTGCTTTTGGAAACAGCGGCAAAGCTTAAAAAAAGCAGTGAAAAAAACTGGGCGGTAATTTTTACTGATAAAGAAGAGCTTAAAACAGGGGAAAGTATTGAAGCGCAGGGAGCGTATACGCTTGCGCTTAGTTTGAAGCGCTTGAAGATGGAAAAGGCGCAAGTTTTTTGTTTTGATGCCTGCGGCGTCGGCGACACGCTTATCATTTCAACCACGGCGAACTACCTTTTGAAAAAAGAAGCAAAAGGAGAAAAAGCGCGGCTTAGTGCGCTTGCGGTGCGCACGCTTGAAGCACGTACTCTTGAACTGCGCGACCGCGCGCTTGAAACGGCGCGAAACCTTGGCTTAAGAAAAGCGCTTTTGGCTCCGACCCCATTTTCCGATGACGCTGGCTTTCTACGCGCGGGCTTTCCGGCGCAAACTATAACAATGCTCCCTTCAACCGAATGCATTGAACTTGTTTCCGCCCTGCGCAAAGACGCAGACCTCGCAGGCACTCTTATCAATGCCGAACTGCGCCAAAATAGCAGCTGTAAGGCAATCCCGCAAACATGGCTTAGCCTTAACAGCCCCCGCGACAGCTACCTGCGCCTGACGCCTGAGCATTACCGCACGGTAACGAGTTTTGCCCAAGCGCTGTGCAAATTAAATGTGTGAATTCACAAACGGGGAAAAGTAATCCGGCAGCGGCGCGGTGATGTCGAGCCCTTCGGGAAGGAACGGCGGGGAAGGCGGGATCACAAGGCGAAAGGCGTGCAAAAGCAGGTTTTTTAGCTTAAATGCCGCGCGCAGTTTTTTGTTAAGCGAAAAATCGCCGTATTTGTCATCACCCAAAAGCGGGTTGCCCACGTGCGCCATGTGCCGCCGTATTTGGTGCATACGTCCTGTGCCAAGCTCAAGTTCCAAAAGCGAAACATCCAAGACGCCATGAGCGCCTGAAAGTGAGTCAAAACGATGTGATGAAAGAACTTTGTAGTGAGTAAGGGATTCTTGCATGGTTTTTTCACCGCCGCTTTTTGCCTTCCGCTCGCCCAGCGTATCAAGTTTTTGCTTTATCACACCTTGCCGGGGTTTTGGAACGCCTGAACAAACGCCTAAGTATTGCTTTATAATGGCGGCATTGCCTGAACCTTTTTCGCGGCTGCCCCCGGCAAAAAGCGCGCCAGCAGTGGAAGCGGCTTCTTTGGTTTTTGCCACAAGGATAACGCCGGAAGTGTCTTTGTCAAGGCGGTGAACCAGAAGCGGGCGCGGGGAATAGGTTTGTGACAAAATCGAATCCAGCGAGACTTTTACCCCTTCCCCGCCTTGCACGGCAAGCCCGTTGGGTTTGTCAATAATGAGGAAGAAATCGTTTTCAAATAAAATGCGCAATCGCCGCGGTTCTTTTGCCATTGGTGTGCGTGCCGGTGAAATCCTACTACACGCGCGGTAAATATGCAATTAGCCGCGGGCTTGAGTTGTTGTCCATGACGTAAAATACCTGCCGCTCATGTTATAATTGTAAGAAGCTCAATTTAATCTTAAAATAACAATATCTTGAGTAAAATTGTCCACTATTTTGCTTGATTTTACTTGCATTATTTCATTTTCTGCACCTATAATTAAGTTACGATGTTTTCCTCGTTCATGGGTAATTCATCTATTAATTTCGGGGGTATCTATGGCGGCAACCATGGCTTATCAGGGAGAAAGTGATTTTCCCCCTGAATTGGTTTCATTCATTGATGAATGGAAAGTTAAATCCGGCGGACTTATTATGATTCTTCATAAAACGCAGGAAACATTCGGCTACATCTCGCGGGAATCAGCGAACGAACTTGCAGCTATGACAGGCATCCCCCTTACCCGCATTTATGGTGTTATCACTTTCTACCACTTCTTCAAAACCAAAAAGCCCGGTAAACACATGATCTCTGTCTGCGTGGGAACGGCCTGTTACTTAAAAGGCGGGCAGGATATCCTTGACGAATCGAGGAAGCTTTTGGGCATTGGTCCTGACGAAGTTACTTCTGACGGGCTTTTTTCAATTGACCCGGTGCATTGCGTGGGCTGCTGCGGTCTTGCGCCCCTTTTGGTTGTGGGAAAGGAGACATACGGGAAACTTGACAACAGTAAGATACCTGAAATTCTTGCCAAATATAAGAATTCATAAAAAGAATTTTGCAAAAGGTTCAGGCTTTAAGCCTAAAGGTTGTTGTGTACTTTACCTTGTCTGATTTGATAACGGATATTGCCCAAAACGGGACGGAAGCGGGAGCGGCTTTCGTGGAGCTTTCAGTGAGCGAGACGTTTGAACAGGGCGGCAAAAGTTTTTTGCATTTTTGTGTGAAAGATAACGGCAAGGGAATGAGTGAGATTGAGATGCGTCAGGCGCGACATCCTTTTGTGACTGACGGGATTAAGCATCCTGACCGTAAAGTCGGGCTTGGACTTCCGTTCCTGATTCAGACTGCCGAACAGTCAGGCGGCGGCTGGAAAATGGGGTCGAAGAAAAAGCCTGCAGTTCCTGCGGGAACTACAGTGAGCGCATGGTTTGACCTGGGCAATGTTGATACGCCCCCGAAAGGGGATATTTCCGGAATGTTTAGAACCGTATTGCTTTTTAGCGGTCCTGACGAAGTACTCATTAAACGTGTGAAGGAAACTTTCCGGGGGCGCGTTGATTACGAAGTGCGAAAAAGTGAGCTTGTGGATGCACTTGGGAGTTTGGAAAATTCTCAGTCATTAATTCTTTTGGACAAGTATTTGCGTTCGCTGGAAGAAAGTGAAGATATAAATAACATTAACGCAGGGGGATGAGGGTAATGACAAGGTTGACGTTGGAGCAGTTACGGAATCTGCGCGATTCGGCAAAGGCGGACATAATACGCCGAGGGTCGGAGGGCAAACAGATTCAGGTCATAGTCGGAATGGGAACGTGCGGAATTGCTTCCGGCGCAAAAGACATATTGGATGTGTTTCTCAAATCGCTTGATGAGCATGGGTTAGCCGATACGGTTATGGTGCGGCAGATTGGCTGTCTTGGTCTTTGCGCCTCAGAGCCGATTGTGAAAGTAACGGTTCCTGGAATGCAGACTGTTATTTACGGAAAAGTAAATGCCGATGCCGCAAAGGAAATCCTTGTTAAGCACGTAGTTGGAAAACAGTTATTGGAAAGCCGCATTGTTGCCCGGCCTTCTGCAGATATTAGCACTGAAAAGTAAAGGATGGAGCTTATGTCAGACAATAAATGTGCGGTGATTTATAACAACACAATTTTAATGTGCGGCGGCACAGCTTGTGAGTCGATGAGAGGAGACGAAATTTTTCACACGCTTAAAGCTGAAGCTGACAGACTTGGTGTAACGGATCAGGTCAATGTAATTAAAACCGGATGTTTTGGTTTTTGCGAAGGCGGACCTATCGTAAAAGTGCTTCCCGAGGACTCGTTTTACGTGTACATAACCCCGGAAAATGCTTCTGAAATAATTTCAGAGCACATTTGGAAAGGGCGGGAAGTCAAGCGTCTTTTGTACAAGGGAGACGGGGATGTAGAAAAAAAAGATATTTTTAAAATTGAAAACATCCAGTTTTAACAAAAGCAGCTCCGCGTTGCGCTTCGCAACTGCGGCGTTATCGATCCTGAAAACATCAATGAATACATTGGGCGCGAAGGTTATGCGGGGCTTGAGAAAGTCCTCTTTGAATGGTCGCCTGAGCGCACTATTGAAGAAATGAAAACCTCAGGCATGAGGGGCAGGGGAGGCGCGGGCTTCCCAACATGGATGAAATGGGATTTTGCACGCAAAGCGGAAGGCGACATAAAATACGTTATTTGCAACGCCGATGAAGGCGACCCAGGCGCATACATGGACAGGTCGATTATCGAAGGCAACCCCCATGCGGTAATTGAAGGGATGATTATCGCCGGAAAGGCGATTGGCGCAAATTACGGAGTTGTTTACATTCGCGCCGAATATCCTTTGGCAATAAACCGGCTTATGATTGCCTTAAAGCAGGCTCAAGAACACGGGCTTGTGGGCAAGGACATCCTTGGTTCAGGCTTTGACTTTGAAATTGAGGTAAGGCTTGGGGCAGGCGCGTTTGTTTGCGGAGAGGAAACGGGGCTTATCAAATCGGTTGAAGGCAACCGGGGAACACCTGTTCCAAGGCCTCCGTTTCCGGCGCACAAGGGGCTTTGGGGGAAACCGACCATCATCAACAACGTGGAAACATTGGCGAATATTCCGGTTATTTTCACCAAAGGCGGAGAGTGGCTTGCCAGCGTCGGCACGGAAAAATCCAAAGGGACAAAAGTTTTCGCGCTCACAGGAAAGGTTAAAAACTCAGGGCTTGTTGAAGTTCCCATGGGAAGAACCTTGCGGGAAATCGTTTTTGAAATTGGCGGCGGCATCAAAGGCGGCAAGAAGTTCAAAGGCGTGCAAACAGGCGGGCCCTCAGGAGGCATTCTAACCGAAAACTTCCTTGACGTTCCCATCGACTTTGAGTCACTGGCCGCCAACGGATCGATGATGGGTTCAGGCGGCATGACCGTCATGGATGAAGATGACTGCGTAGTTGACGTGGCGCGCTTTTACATGGACTTCTGTGTTGACGAATCATGCGGTAAGTGTTCGCCCTGCCGCATCGGCACTACGCAGCTGCTTCACATCCTTGAAAAAATCACCAAAGGTAACGGTGAGGAAGCTGATTTGCAAAAGATGCAGGAAATAAGCCGTGCAATGGTGAAGGCATCGTTATGTGCGCTTGGACAGACAGCCCCCAATCCGGTTCTTTCTACGATCAGGAATTTTAAGGATGAGTACATGGCGCACATAAATGACAAAAAGTGCATGGCAGGAAAGTGCAAAGAGTTGTCGCGCTATTCAATAGATTTGGAAAAATGTATTGGCTGCGGTTTGTGCGCCAGAAAGTGTCCTGCAGAATGTATTGTTCAGCTTTCTCAAGCTGACTATCCTGAGCGGAAAAAGGCACCGTTTAAGATCGTAAACGAAAAGTGTATTAAATGCGGCGAATGCTTTGCCGCCTGTAAGCCAAAGGCAGTTCTTAGGGGCTAGGAGGAAAAAATGGTTAACATCAAAATAAACGGCAAAGCTGTTCAGGTTGAAGATACGCTTACAATTTTGCAAGCGGCAAGGAAGGTAAACGTAAAAATTCCTTCGTTGTGTTACAATCCGAATTTGGAACCGTGGGCATCATGCGGCATTTGCATAGTCCGCACTGCAGGTCCAGGCTCGCCTCGTATGGCAAGGGCGTGCACTACAACGGTCACCGAAAACATGGACATTATCACACACGATCCTGAAATTATTTCCACGCGCAAAGCTGTGATGGAGCTGATTTTAAGCGATCATCCCAACGACTGTCTGCAGTGCGTAAGGAACGCCGATTGCGAGTTGCGCGCACTTGCCGCGGACTTCGGCATTAGACAGGCGAGGTTTAGGAAAGTGGGGGTAAGCGTTCCAATTGATGACAGCAATCCCGCTATCGTGCTTGATCCGAAAAAGTGCATACGCTGCGGACGCTGCGTTAAAGTCTGTCAGGACTTGCAGAATGTGTGGGCGCTTGAGTTTCAGGGCAGAGGCTTTAAGGGGAAAGTTGGCGGGGCAACCGGTGTTTCTCTTGGCGATGGACCATGCATTAAGTGCGGTCAATGCGCCGCCCACTGCCCTGTGGGGGCAATTTATGAGCGGGATGGAACGGGACCGCTGTGGGAAGCTTTGCAAAACCCTGAAATGCACGCTGTGGTGCAGGTTGCCCCGGCAGTTCGGGTTGCGTTGGCTGAAGAATTCGGTCTTCCTCCGGGAACGCTTGTAACAAAAAAGATGTATGCGGCTCTCAGACTTTTGGGCTTTAAAACAGTGTTTGACACAAACTTCTCCGCCGATCTTACGATTATGGAAGAAGGAACCGAACTTGTAAAACGTCTTACGGCAAAAGACGGGGCGGAACATTGTGATATTCCGCTTATTACATCCTGTTGCCCTTCTTGGGTGGATTATCTTGAGAAGTATTACTCAGACATGATCCCCAACTTTTCAACGGCAAAATCGCCCCAGCAAATGATGGGCGCTATGATTAAAACATACTGGGCAAAGAAGGCAAGTCTTGACCCTGCGAAAGTTTTCTCGGTTTCTGTGATGCCGTGCTCGGCAAAGAAATGGGAAAACCGCCGCAACGATGATATGAAAAGCGCAGGAAGGCATCTCGGCGTGGAAGCCGGTTGGGATGTGGATCTTTCCATTACAACCCGTGAACTTGCCCGTATGATAAAGCAGGCCGGTATTGAAATCCTTGACCTTCCCGATGAGGAAGTGGACAGCCCGCTTGGGCCTTATACGGGAGCGGGCACCATTTTCGGTGTTACAGGCGGCGTAATGGAAGCAGCCGTTCGCAGCGCTTACTTTTTGGTAACAGGCAAAGACTTAGGCAATGTGAACTATACCCCTGCGCGCGGGCTTGAAGGTGTTAAAGAAGCGGAGGTTGATTTTGGTGTTCCGGTTGGAAAGTATGGAACGAAAATCCGTATTGCTGTGGCGCACCAAATGGGCAACATTAATACGGTGCTTGATAAAGTCAGGGAAGCCAGAAATTCAGGTGGCGAAACACCATACCACTTTGTAGAAGTCATGGCTTGCCGTGGCGGATGTGTCGGCGGCGGCGGTCAGCCTTACGGCTGCACCGATGATGTGCGCAAACAACGCACCGCGGGTCTTTACACAGATGACGAGAAAAGCCAGTATCGCTGTTCGCATCAGAACCCCCATATTCAAGAAATTTACAAAGAGTTTCTGGAAGAACCAGGCGGGCACAAAGCGCATGAGCTTTTACACACCGCTTACACCGAGCGTAGCTTGTATGTAAAATAACGTACGGCGGTGGTTCTGAAAAACGTATGGGAAACTTTCAGGCAAGCGTTACTAAAACGTTCGGCATACTCACATCAGGCGGTGATTGCCCCGGTTTAAATGCGGCTATCCGGGGCGTATGCCGCGCCGCCTTAAGCCGCTACAATATGCGCGTTGTCGGCATCACCGCCGGATACAAGGGGCTGATTGAAGGGGACGCGCGGGAGTTGAAGCCGGAAGACTTCAACGACATTATAACCCGCGGCGGAACGATCCTTGGGGCAAGCAGGGAAAAGCCGTTTAAGACGGAAGTTAATATTTCCGGTCAGGAAGTTGAAACGGACAAAGTTGCCGCCATCAAGGAAAACTACCAAAGGCTGGGGCTTGATTGCCTTGTGGCGCTTGGCGGAAACGGGACGCATACAACGGCTTTTCATCTTTGGCAGGAAGGGCTTAACATTATCGGCCTTCCAAAAACCATCGACAACGACATTGTGGGCACAGACAGAACTTTCGGTTTTAACTCAGCCTTAGCCATTGCCACTGAAGCGATTGACCGTCTGCATTCCACAGCACAAAGCCACGGGCGAGTGATGGTTATCGAATTGATGGGCAACAAGGCCGGTTGGCTTGCCCTGTTCGCGGGGGTCGCAGGCGGTGCGGACATCATCCTAATACCTGAAATTCCTTACGACATAAAAAACATAGCCGCACACATAGACCGCCGCATGAGGAGCGGCAGGCGTTTTTCTATTGTGGTGGTGGCTGAAGGCGCGATGTCTGTGGCGGAAAGCAAGATGGAAAAGAAAGAGCGAAAAAAATATCGTGCTGAAACGGTGAATCCTTCCATTGGTTACAGGGTAGCCGGAGAACTGGAAAATGAAACTGGAATGCAGACACGCGCCACCGTACTTGGTTATGTGCAGCGCGGCGGCATTCCCAGCGCCACAGACCGCATTCTTGCAACAAGTTTTGGAACGGCCGCCGCCGGCTTGCTCGCACGCGGCGAATACGGGCGTATGGTGGCGCTGACCGGGAGTGAAATTACGTCTGTGGATTTAAGCGTTCCCGCAGGAAAAATAAAAGCCGTGCCGGTTGATCATTACATGATTGATACGGCACTTTCGGTGGGCGCTTCTTTAGGCGCGTGAGGGAGCGAGCGCTTGAGGAAAACAAAAACACCCTCTTGAACAGAAACTGAAATTCAGGTTAGAGTGCTTGTGTTGTGTAATATGCGCCGGCGTGGCGGAATGGCAGACGCGGTAGACTCAAAATCTACTAAGGGCGACCTTGTAAGAGTTCAAGTCTCTTCGCCGGCATATTGTACGATCACGCTATTCCTCATCCTCTTCAACAATATCGCCCTTCTCAAATTGCGAGTTGTACAGGTCTGCGTAAAAGCCGCCGCTTGCAAGCAACTGCTCGTGGCTGCCCTGCTCGATGATGTCGCCTTCTTTCATGACCAAAATCAAGTCCGCGCTGCGAATCGTTGACAACCGATGCGCAATCACAAAGCTGGTGCGCCCCTTCATCAAATTGTCCATGGCGCGCTGAATCAGCACCTCTGTGCGGGTGTCAACATTGCTGGTGGCCTCGTCCAAAATTAGAATATCCGGGTCGGACAAAATCGTGCGCGCGATGGTAAGCAGTTGCTTCTGCCCGGCGGAAATATTGTC
>JAIRQD010000179.1:0-9680 GCA_031256655.1 Treponema sp. | reverse complement strand
GTGATTATGGCGGAGGTGCCATACCCGTTCCCATCCCGAACACGGAAGTCAAGCCCTCCCGCGCCGATGATACTGCCTCTTAAGGGGCGGGAAAGTAGGTCGTCGCCAGGCTTTTTTTTTAACTTATCCCCTTGAAGAAAGTGTTCGGCAGTGATACAATTATATAGTATCTGGCGAAGATCTTGAATTATCTACCCTAGTTTCGATGGGTTTGGAAAGGGAGAAAAATATGTCTGAATCTAACCAATTAGTAACCTTTCAGCTTGGGGAAGAACTATACGGTGTGAGCATTATGGAAGTGAAGGAAATAGTAAGGGTGCAATACGTTCGTGATATTCCCAATGCACCTGCGTATGTAGAAGGTATTTTCAACCTTCGCAGCGAAATAATTCCTGTTATCAATTTGCATAAAAGATTTCACCTGAAAAAAGCGGCTGCTTCTGATGAAGATGAGCTTTTATCGGCGTTCATCATCCTGAACATTGACGGGATGAAGCTGGGCATCATCATTGACAGAGTTTCGCGTGTTGTCACTGTTGAGAAGGAAGAAATTCAGCCGCCGCCGCAAATGGTAAGCGGCATAGGGGCTGAGTACATAAAAGGCGTTGTGCGCCAGGAGTCAGGTTATCTTATTATCCTGAACATTCGTGATATTTTTAACCCCAGAGAGCTGCAAAAAATAGCCGAACTGCGAGGGTAAGCGGCAAAATGAAAATCGAAGCCTACTCTCCCACCATCAGGCGGAAAGAAATGGACGCTGTGTTGACTGCGATGGTGCAAGATAAGATTGGGCCCGGTGGGGAAGCGAAGGTTCTCATTCAAACGGCAAAGGAAAAACTCAAGTTTGATTTTTGCCTTTCATTGCGCAGTCCTGCCATCGCATTAACTCTTGCCCTTAAGGCGCTCGGTTTGGAAAGAGGGCAGGGCATCTTGGTTTCCGCTCTCTCACCTCTTTATTACGATTTTGTTATCAAGGATTTAGGTTTTGTTCCTATCTACTGCGATGTTCCCTCCGCCTCGGCTTGTGTAAGCCTTGAAACTGTGGAAAAGGCAATTGCAGGCAAACCACAAACACTTGATGTGCGTGGTATCGTTTTGCACCACACCTTAGGTTATTTAAGCGATGCTCAGGCAATTGCCGAACTTGGCATACCCGTAATTGAAGACTGCTCGCATAGTTACGGCACATACAGCCAGAAGGGAAGTTCTGATGTTGCGGCTGCCGCCTCGCCGCAAAGTGCCGGCGGGGAAGAGCCTAACCCATCTTTTTCAGGTGGCATCGTTTCTTCAGGCGATTCCGGGGTGTTTACAATTCTCGGTCTTGAGGAGCGGGATATGCTTACCTCCGGCGGCGGCGCGCTATTGTATGCAACGAGCCGCAGGAATGCGTCGGTTCTTCGCGGCTTTGAAGATATGCCGCCTGAATACGGGCTGCCTGACATGAACGCGGCGCTGGCTGTGGTACAGTTCAGGGAAGCGGCGAAAAATCTTGCCAAACGCCGCGAAATTGCGAGTCTTTACGCGCAGGCGTCGGCGATGACGCGGCACAAGCGTTTTGTCAACGCCGATGTGGAGTACAACAATTACGCGTTTCCCTTGATTTTGGAAACCGGTGTAAAAGATGTAAAGGCGTATGCAAAGAAAAAAGAAATGGCTGTGGAAAACGCCTTTGATAATACTCTCATTGGAAGCGGGGCAATATCGCCTGAGCAGTGTCCTGAAGCTTATTCCTTATCTCTTCGGACTGTCCTTTTTCCCCTGTATCCCCGCCTGAAAATGACGGATGCGGAGAAAATTTCAAAGCTGATTTTGACTTTGCCTTAGGAGCTTCTATGAAGGGGGCTGGCATACGAAGGGCAATCATGTTTATAAACCCCAAAAGAAAACAGGCGCGACTGTTGGGCGATGATATTAAGCGTGAATTGTATTCCTTTAAAATCGAGACGGACGTGTTTTCGTTTAAGGGAAAGCCTGATTTTCACACTGAAGCTGGTTATGATGTGGCAATCAGCCTAGGCGGGGATGGGACAGTTTTGTCCGCAGCCCGAACGGTCTCTCCTCTGGGCATTCCTATTTTTCCGGTGAACCTTGGCACTTTCGGCTTTATCACAGGCGTTCAACCGTCCCAATGGCGGGAAGTTTTTTGCCGGTGGCTTGAGGGGAAGGAAAATATCTCGCGCAGGCTCATGTTTGAAGTTACGGTAATTCGCGGAGGAGAGCAAATGCTGAAAGGCTGTTGCCTCAACGATGTAGTAATATCAGTTTCAGGCATTGCGAAAATACTGTCGCTTGATGTATCCTATAGCCATGAGGGCAATATGGATTTTTCCAAACTCATCACTTACCGTTGTGACGGGCTTATTATCGCCACGCCTACAGGATCGACAGCCCATTGCGTTGCGGCAGGCGGCCCAATCATCGATTCTGAGATGGAGGCGATTGTGCTAAACCCGATTTGCCCCTTCACCCTTTCCCATCGCCCGATTGTGCTTTCCGCCACAGAAACGATCATGATTGAAGTCCCAAAAACACAACGCAGCGGGGTGCTACTCACCGTGGACGGGCAGGTGATACAGAAGCTTTCAGGCGGCGACAAAATTTTCCTAAAAAAAGCGCCTTACCACAGCCTTTTAATCGCCAGCGACCGCGAGGTTTTTTTGCAGGCTCTTAGGACCAAACTGGCTTGGTCAGGCGGCAATACCCAGGAAGACAGCCGTATTAAGACTGTTGGGGGGGAGCTTTGATCGAGGAGCTGAGCATCAGGAATTTTGCCCTTGTGGACAGCCTCAACCTAACCCTTGAAAGTGGATTTTCCGTGCTTACCGGGGAAACGGGAGCGGGGAAATCCATCATCGTGGGCGCGTTGAGCTTTCTTTTGGGAAGCAAGGCTGATGCGGAAGTTGTACGAACCGGGCGGGATGAGGCAAGCGTTTCGGCGGTGGTCGAAGTAAACGGCAAAAACCGCGACGCGATTCAGTGGCTGAATGGCCGCGATATACAAGTTGATGATTCACGGCTGGTTATCAGACGGACGGTAAAATCATCGGGCAGAAGTTCCATTTACATTCAGAACGTGCCTGTAACCCGCGGCGATCTTGCGGAGTTCATGGCGTTTCTTTTTGACCTTCACGGTCAGCACAACCACGAGTCGCTTTTGCGGAAGGAAACCCACCGCTTGTACCTTGACCGCTTTGCAGCTCTTGAAACTGAGGCGGCGGCTTTTAACCGGGTTTTTATGGAACTCACCGAAAAGCGGAAAACCTTGCAGACTTCGCTTACTTCACAGCGGGAGCGGGAAGATCGCCTTCAGATACTTTCTTTTGCGGTGGAAGAAATCGCCAAAGCTGCCCCAAAAAGAGGGGAGATAAAGGAACTTGAAGCCGAAGCCCAGCGGCTTTCGGATTTTGAGAAGTTGAGCTCAAACGCCGATACCGCCGCTGATGCTTTGTATGATGGTGAGCCTTCGCTTTTTAGCCTCGCCAGGCGTTCCAAAAATGCACTTGAAAACGCTTCCTCCATCGACTCAACCCTTTCGCCGCTTTTGAAGCGCATCGAAGATTTGTACTACGAGGCTGAAGATATTGCTTCGGAGTTTAGAAGTTACCGCGATGCGCTTTTTTACGACCCTGAGCGCCTTCAGGAAGTGGAAGAACGGCTTTCGCTGCTTTACAAGATGAAGAAAAAGTACCGCCCGTCTCCCGCATCCGGCGGCGGCGGTTTTCAGGGTGATATTTTTTCGGATGAAGATGGTATTCTTGCCTACAAAGCCGAAGCCGAGGCGGAAATTGAGGCGCTTTCGGCAACGGAGGAAAACAGGGATAAGCTTAAGGCAGAAATAAGCAGCCTTGAAAAAGATATTGGTTCCAAAGCGCAGGCGCTCAGCGTTAAACGTTGTGAGGGGGCAAAGCGGCTTAGTTCAGGCATTACGGGGATTCTTTCAAGCCTTGGTATGCCCAACGCCGTTTTTTCTGCCGTTGTGGGCGCAAAGACCGCAGCAGGAACTTCCGGCGAAAAGAGCGCAAGTCTGATCTGCGGTCCCTGGGGAGCGGATGATGTAGAGTTTATGTTTTCGGCCAATGCCGGTGAGCCGTTAAAGGAACTTGCCCGCATTGCATCGGGGGGTGAGCTTTCGCGTGTGATGCTTGCTATCAAGACGATACTGTGCGGCGGCGGGCAAATAAGCGCCGCTGCGGAAGTTAGCGCCGCTTCCGAGACCAGCGCAGATGCACAGACACTTGTGTTTGACGAAATTGACACCGGTATAGGAGGGGAAGTGGCTTTGGCGGTCGGTGAGTATCTTGCCCAAATAGGGCGGGACAAGCAAATTTTTTGCGTGACCCATCTTGCCAGCATTGCCGTAAGAGCCGATAATCACTTAAGGGTGGAAAAGCAGGTGGTTATGGAAGGCTCAACGGAACGGACGGTTACAAGCGTTTCCCTTTTGGGCGCTGATGAGCGCAGGCAAGAGATTGCCAGAATGCTTGCAGGCGAATCGGGCAAAGCTGCTATGGCGCATGCAGACGAATTGCTGGTAAAATACGGGAAAGACCGTTAGCGGAGAAAATTAGATGGCAAAGATTTCTAACGAAGAACGTTATAATTATCTTGAAAAAATAAAACCGTATAAAGCGACAATCCAATTGCTTTTGAAACGGGAGCAGACTTTGCTGCAGGTCATAAAACGTGACAGCAAAGGGGCGGCTTCTCAACGTCTGATTCTTGCCGATGAAATGATTTTTCTGGCATCCAATTACATCGTTTTGGGCGGCGTTTCCCAGTCAATGCTTAAACAGCGAAGCGAAGAGGCGCTGAACGACGGGCGCAAATCACTTTACAAGGCGGTCATTTATCTTGAGGAAGTGGTAAGCCCGCTCATTGACGCGCCGTTTTCCGAATACGAAGAGCGCCTTGGCGAGATTTCAACAGTTGACGCGCAGATGCGCTATGATATAATCCGCAAGCTCGGTCTTGCGATGGAGCTTTTGGAAAGCGCCTACGGGGATAACACCAAGTGGCGCTGGGCATTTGTCGAACTTGAGGGGCGATATGCCGCTGTGGCAAAAAACATCATCGACTTAAAATCGGCGGTTGCAAATACCGATCCACGCTCGCCTGATTACGAACCGACAGTTTATCACCTGCGACTTATGAAGCGCCTTCTCCTTCATGCGGCAACGCGCTATCGGGAGAAATATGAGCTTTCAACAAACCGCATTGATGATTTTAAGATGGGGGTGAATTTTCTTAACGCGCTAAAAAGAGTCCATATACTTTTGGGCGAGCGCGATGATGCTGAAACCATAAAGAAAAAAGCCGGTATCTGGAGCTCGAAACTTGAACTTGACATGAAAAAACAAGATGAGGCGGCTTTGAAGAGAATTTAATAATGGCTGAAAGCTCCGCCAAATATTCCCTAAAAGAATACAAAACACTGCTCCCGTATTTCAGCCGCTTTAGGTTCCGCTACGCGATAGGACTGTTTTTTTTGCTCATCGTAGATACCGCCCAGGTTATCATTCCGCAGTTTATGCGCCAGGCGGTGGACACAATAGCGCTTGGCGCTTTTGAACTACGCTCGGTTATTGTTCCAGCCGCGGCGATGGTTGGGCTTATGGGAATAATTACCGCCGGGCGTTTTTTGTGGCGCTATTTTATTCACGGTTCTTCGCGGCGAATTGAAGCGGAACTTCGCGAAAGACTTTTCACCCATTTGCTTAGTCTTTCGTACAGTTTTTATCAGCGAAATAAAATTGGCGATCTTATGGCGCGCGGAACAAACGATTTAAACGCTGTACGCGAATCAATAGGCATGGGATTTGTTGCGTTGATTGACGGCACAGTAATGGCGACCGCAATTTTGGTAATTATTTTTATTCAAGACGCAAACACGGCGATGTGGGCGGTACTTCCGCTTCCGCTTATAACGATTTTAATTTTGGTTTTCGGTAAAGCAATTTCAAAGCGCTTCCGCCGCGCGCATGAGGCGTATTCGGATTTAAGTGACGCGGCGCAGGAAACATTTTCCGGTATCAGGGTGATAAAATCGTTTGTAAAGGAATGGTGGTTTGTAAAAAAGTTCGCCGATTTAAACGATAATTACCGTGACTCAAATATGGCGCTGGTGAGAATGTTCGGTTTCTTTTTTCCCTTTGTCGCTTTTCTTTCAGGGCTCACTGTTCTTATTGTTCTGTTAGTCGGCGGCATTCGGGTAATTGAAGGGCAAATGACACCGGGCGATCTTGTAGCGCTTTTCAGATATTTGCAAATGCTCATTTGGCCGCTTATGGGTGCAGGCTGGGTTGTCAACATGATACAGCGTGGAGCTGTGAGTTTGGGAAGAGTGAATGAGATTTTAAACACGGAACCTGAAATACAATCTCCTTCTGCTCCAATGCCGAAACCGGATTATGCTTCACCCCTTATTGAGATTCGCAATCTCAGCTTTTCGTTTGATAAAAATAAACCGCCTTCTTCACAACCGCCTGACTTGCCACAGCCAAATACAAGAGCTGCAATTGAAGGAATTAATTTGGCAATTGAAGCTGGATCGGTTTTGGGTATTTTGGGGAGAACAGGTTCGGGAAAGTCAACACTTATAAAAGCGATTACGCGAACTATCGAACCGCCTCACGGAACTGTTTTTATAAAAGGGGTGGAATCAAAGGCTTGGGATTTAACTGAACTCAGGCGGCTTTTTGCAATAACACCGCAGGACAGTTACCTGTTTTCTGATTCAATAAAAAACAACATACGCTACAGTCTTGATGCTGAAGACAATGTTACTAACGATGCCGCCGCAGAACGCGCCGCAAGCCTTGCCGCGTTGGAAAAAGATTTCGGTGTTTTTTCCGATGGCTGGGAAACGGTAATCGGCGAGCGTGGGCTTACGCTTTCAGGCGGGCAAAAACAGCGCACCGCCATTGCCCGCGCTTTGACGGCAGCGCTTGCAGGCGGCAGGGAAATACTTGTCCTTGATGATTCTTTATCGGCTGTGGATGCGGAAACTGAACGTGTGATCCTTGACGGAATATTTTCCCTTATTAATGAACGTTATGTTTCCGCTTCACCTTTGACGGTTATCATCGTTTCGCACCGCGTTTCAACTTTAAGCAGATGCGATTATGTGATCGCTTTGGAGAATGGAAAAATCGCTGAAGAAGGGACACCTGAGGAACTTATCAACAGCGGCGGATATTTTTCCCGCACAGCCGCGCTTCAGAGTTTGGGAACGCAGTTAAAAGGTTTCGAGGGTGATCATGGCTGATTTTTTTGAAACCGAAGAAGTTGTGCGGGAATATGATCACACAATTGCCCGCCGCATTTTCACGTATCTGAAACCGCACAAATTGCTTATTGTCATTACGCTTGTTGCGTTGATACTTTCAACAGCCGGTGAGCTTTTTGTGCCGCTGCTTCAACAGCGAATAATTGATGACGCTATTGTCGTGCGTTTTCACGTTGTTAAACAGGCTGATTTTTTTGGTGAAACGGCGGTGAATGGGCGTTTTGAAAATAGCGAAATTGTTTTATCGAATGAAGCCGCCGCCGCTTTAACACTGTTTATAAATCATCCGCGCGCAATTGAAGCGGGCGGGCGTCTTTTTGTTCCGGTTGACAGGAACACACGTGTTCCGCTTGGCATTGAAATGGAATTGCGCGAAAGTGGAACGTTATGTGAAGGCGATTGGTATGCGTTCCGTTTTTCAAGCAGCTCATCAGCTGAAGATATTGTAGCAAGCAGGGAAGATATTTTTTTAAGCGGGAATGGTGCGGCGGCAATTCTGAATAGCGATTTATATTCCTTGTCCATTACTGAAATCGCGGCTGTGCGTTCAGGGGATATAAAGTTTGTTGTCAGAATGGTACTTATTCTTTTGGTAATTTTATGCGTGGTTTTTTTGTTCACGTTCATTCAGGTTTGGGGAACAAGCCTTATTGCGCAAAAGGTTATGAAGGATATCCGCCTTGAGCTTTTCAAAAAAACCTGCTCGCAGTCAACAGAGTTTTTGACACGGCATCCTGTGGGGCGAATTGTTACCCGTCTTACAGGCGACGTGGAAACGCTTGATGAGTTTTTCTCTTCGGTGCTTGCCGATTTTCTAAAAAACCTTTCACTTATGGCAGGCGTTCTTATCACGCTCTTTTTTCTTTCACCGCCGCTTGCCGTCGCAGCCATTATTACCATGCCGCCGGTTTTGCTTGTAACAGCAATCAGCCGCAAAAAAGCGCGTGACGCTTTCAGACGCCAGCGTGCGGCTTCTTCCAAAGTCAATTCGTATTTTTCTGAACGGCTTTCAGGTGTTCAGGTTGTTCAGCTTTTTCTTGGCGAGAAAAAAAGCCGCAAGGAATTTTCGCTTCGCAACAATGAGCTCCTGAAAGCGAAGCTTGGCGAAATGTATGTTTTCGCCGTTTTCCGCCCGCTTGTTGATTGGTTTGCCACGTTTACAACGGCTGCCATAATTGTCGCCGGAAGCATCATGGTGCTTGATCTTTCTATTTCGCTTGGTGTACTGATTGCATTCATCAACCTTATCGGGATGTTTTATATGCCTGTCATGGACATTGCCGAAAAGTACACGCTTTTGCAAAGCGCGATGGCTGGAGGAGAGCGGGTGTTCAGTCTGCTTGACACTGATGCGCGCATAAAAGATGAAGGTACTCACAACATTGAAGGCGGTTCAAACGGCGCAAGTGTTGGCGGGAATATTGAGTTTCAGGACGTTTATTTTTCGTACACAAAAGATGAGGAGGTTTTGAAAGGACTTTCGTTTAAAGTTAAAAGCGGGGAAACAGCGGCTGTTGTCGGCTACACGGGTGCGGGGAAAACGACCATCACTAATTTGCTTGCCCGCCTTTGGGATATTGACCGCGGTGCCATTTTGCTTGATGGAATCCCCATAAAAAATATTCCGCTTCAGGAACTTAGACGGAGCTGCCTTCCTGTCCTTCAAGATGTGTTTTTGTTTTCAGGCACTGTCGCCGACAATATACGCCTTGGGCTTCCGCTGACGGATGAGGAAGTTGAACATGCATCGCGTTCGGTGTACGCGCATGAGTTTATTTCGCAGCTTAAAGACGGCTATCAAACAATGTTATCCGAAGGCGCGACCAATATTTCCTCCGGTCAGCGGCAGCTCATCAGTTTTGCCCGCGTCATTGCGCACAATCCGGCCGTGGTAATTCTTGACGAAGCGACAAGTTCCATCGACACAGAAACAGAACGCCTTATACAAATGGGAATGCAAAAGGTTCTTTCAGGCCGCACTTCCATTGTCATCGCCCACCGCCTTTCAACCATACGCCACGCTGACCGGATACTGGTATTGTCGGAAGGCCGTCTTGTCGAACAGGGAACTCACGAAGAGTTGATTGATAAAAACGGTCTGTATGCGGGGCTTTATAAATTGCAGTATGACGGGGATGAGTTTTGAGGTGGGGGAACAAGCTCCCAAGCCTTGACAGCAGGTCAATCATGTGTTTAACTTTATCATACAGTGCAGTGAGTTGTAGTCAAAAATGCGCACCATCAAAGGAGGTGAAGCCTGATGCCTGAAGTTGCGTATACTCGTCCCACATGGGATGAGTACTTTATGGAAGTGTGCGATGCGATATCCAAACGAGCCACTTGCGATAGGGGGCGTTCGGGTTGTGTCATTGCACGGGGAAATCAGCTTCTGGTT
>JAIRQD010000125.1:0-4026 GCA_031256655.1 Treponema sp. | reverse complement strand
AAAACCGCCATCATAATCAGCATTGAAGGCGGAATCACCAAAATTGCGGCGGCGGTCATGAGCGGGCTAATCGAGAGCATCATCACCAGAACGCCCACGAGAGTTGTGAACGAAGTGACAAGGCGCGTGAGGTTCTGGTTCAGCGTCTGGCTCATTGTGTCAACATCGTTGGTGATGCGCGAAAGAATTTCTCCGTGAGGGCGCGTGTCGTAATAGTTAATTGGAAGGCGGTGCATTTTTTCAGCAATTTCGGTGCGCAGCTTGTAAGTCACTTTCACAGAAAGACGCGCCATGATAATTTCCTGCCAGAAGTTGCAAAGCGCCGACACGATGTACAAAGCGATTAACCATTTTGTGATCATAAGCATATACGGGAAATTGGTGAGCAGCCCCGTGCCAAGCCAGTGTGCAACAATGCCGTCAACAAGCGCTGTTGTAACCCGCCCCAAAAGGCGTGGACCTATAACCGAAAACACGGTAGAAAATATTGCTAAAATTAAAGCTGCGATCAACTGGAACTTGTGCGGCGCTAGATAAACCATGAGTTTGCGGATGGTTTTTTTCGGGTCTTTAGCTTTTTTGGCAAGCCCTTCACCGCCCAGCGCCAGCGGATCGTAACTTGCGCTTTGTTGGCTTCCATCAGAACTCATCGATTCATTTCCTCTTGTGAAAGCTGGCTTGCCGCAATTTCGCGGTACACTTCGCAGGTTTCAAGCAGTTCTCGGTGTGTGCCAAGCCCCGCGACTTTTCCGTCATCCAAAACCACAATTTTATCCGCATCCATAATTGTGGAAATACGCTGCGCCACAACAATCATGGCGGAGTCGCCGGTTTTCTTTTTTAACGCGGCGCGAAGTAGCGAATCGGTTTTTAAGTCCAGCGCCGAAAAGCTGTCGTCAAAAAGATAAACAGGCGCGTTTTTTACAAGCGCCCGCGCAATCGCAAGCCGCTGGCGCTGTCCGCCTGAAAGATTTGATCCGCCTTGCGCAACGTTGGTGTCAAAGCCGTTTGGCTTCCCTTCAATAAACGCTGTCGCCTGCGCGATGTCGGCAGCTTCCCTGATCTGCTCCTCGCTTGCAGTTTTATCCGCATAACGCAGGTTGCTTAGTATTGTGCCTGAAAAGAGCATCGCCTTTTGCGGAACATAGCCGATTTTGTCATGCAGTTCCTTTTTACGAATGTCGCGGATATCGATGCCGTCAATTAAAATTGCGCCGGAACTCACGTCGTAAAAACGCAATAGCAGTTTCAATAGCGTTGTTTTGCCGCTGCCGGTCGCCCCGATAATGGCGGTGGTTTTCCCTGGCCGCGCCTTAAAGCTAATTCCTGAAAGAATGTTTTCATCGTTCTCTGTTGAATCAGGATAACGGAACGTAACGTTTTGAAATTCAATTGTGCCTTTGAAATCCTCCGGAAACGTGAGAGGGTTTTTTTTATCGAGTACGCTGTTTTTTGTGTCAAGCACTTCTTGAATGCGATGCGCGGAGACCACTGCGCGCGGCAGAAAAACGAGCGTTATTGCAACCATCAGAAACGCGAAAATAATTAGAATGCCGTATTGCAAAAATGCAAAAATATCGCCGATGTCGATGCGGAACGCCGCCGCCTGCCGCGCTCCCACCCACACGATAAACGCCGTCACAAGGTTTAAGGTGAGGTTGATGATGGGAAGCATAAACGCAAACGACTGATCGACAAACAGATTTGTGTCGGCCAAATCTTTGTTGGCTTTGTCAAAGCGCTTGCTTTCAAAACGCTGCGTATTAAATGCGCGCACGACCAAAATGCCGCTTAAGTTTTCGCGTGAAACCAGATTCAGGCGGTCAATGAGCGACTGTAGCATTTTGAACTTGGGCAATACGATGACGAACATGATGGCCATTGTGCCCACCATTGCAATTACAGCGATGGCGACAACCCACGCCAAAGAAGGACTGCGATCAATCGCCCGAATAATGCCGCCTATGCCGATCATTGGCGCATAGATGAACTGACGCAACGCCAGCATCATCGTTGACTGCACCTGTGTGATGTCGTTGGTTGTGCGCGTGATGAGCGAAGATGTGGCAAAACGGTTTGCTTCGGCGTTGGAAAAATGCAGCACTTTTTTGAACACTGATTGACGCAGATCGTTTGCAACTCCCGTTGCGGTTCTCGCCGTGAAGTAACCGACCGCGAGTGCTGCGGCAACGCTAAGCAGCGTTACAAAAAGCATCATCATACCAGTGCGCCAGATAAACGCCGTGTTTCCCGGCAGCACCCCATCGTTTACAATGTCCGCCATCAAACCGGGAAGAATCAGGGCGCACGCGGCTTCCACAGCCAGCAGCACGAAAGTGCATACGAGCATCCAGGAGTAAGGCTTCATGAACTCATAAATTTTCGACATAGTTTATTCGCAGTTTTCTCAAGTTTATCGAACGGTTATATCTAGCCTTGTTCCCATACCGATACGGAGGCTTGTATCCTGCGAAGTCACAAGTACTTCCGCTTCAAACTCGGCTATCGGAAGGGAAAGTGTTGCGGCGGGATTTATTCTGCTGATGATGCCTGAATAGCCGAGGCTTCCCGCCTGGTCTGATGTTATACCGCCGAAAGCGGCATCTGAAATGATGGCGACTTCCATTCCCGTCCGTACCATATTTAAGTCGTGCTCCCGAAAGCTTGTCATCACTCTAAGATTTTCTGTGTCCTCAACGATGAACATAAGCCCTGAGCCTATCGAACCTTCCTGCGCGATGACGGCGGTTACCGTGCCGCGAATTGGCGAAGTGAGCACCGAACGCTCAATTGCCGCCTCCACGCCCCTGACTTGGGCAAAAGCCTGCTGGCGTAAGGCAAGTGAGGATTGATAGGCGAACTCTGCCTGGCGCAGTTCGTTGCTTGAGATTGCCAGCACCCCGTACAAAGTGCGGGCGATTCCCAAATTGTGCTGGGCTGTGGCAACGCTGATTTCTGAAACCTGCAGCGCAGCTTGCGCGTTCAAAAGCTGGATGTCCAAATCCGTTGAATCAAGCAAGCCAAGAACCTGTCCTTCTTCAACGGTATCCCCTGCCTCCACGTAAACACGCTGAACCACAAACCCAAGTGTTGAGTACACCCGCCGCGTAAGTGTGCTTTCCACCGTGCCCCTGACGCTGATTCGTGTGTCGGTGATGCCGTGTTCAGTCGCGGCTGTCTGCGGCGAGGTAACCGCCGCAAGCGCGCGCGTTTCGGCTGGTGGTTCGCGCAGCAAAATGCGCACTCTGGCGTTCACCCCGATAAGGCTTGCCAAATCAACATCGTCTGTGATGTTGATTTTAACGGGGATAAGGTGAGTTACGCGGGTGAACGTGCCGCCGGTGTTAAAAAACAGCGCGCTTCCTGTAAGTTCCGCAGATGTCACATGGGCGACCTCGCGAACGTAACCGGAAAAGCGGCGGCTGCCAAATGGGTCTATCGTAACAGTAACCGCCTGCCCGGAACGAATGCGGGCAATGTTGGTTTCTTCGATGTTTGCAAGTATATGCACGTCAGCGGTGTCCGCGATGACGGCTATAGCCTCTGCGGGTGTTACTGCCTGATCCTGCACGGCGTTGGTGTGTATGACAATCCCTGTTATAGGCGAGCGAAATGCTTCCGCCCCTTCAACCCAGCCGATTACTTCGTTTTCCACCACACGGCGCCCTTCGTAAGCGGTAAATCGCTCAAGCCTTCCCGGTACAGGAGGTGCGATTGCGATAAGCGTGGTCGTCACCCGCGCATTGTCTGTTGAAATATAGTTCGCCCTTTGCCACACAAAATAAATGCCGAAGCCCGCACCAATTCCCAAAACAAGCGTGAGGGAGAGCGCAATGATAATTTTGACTTTGCCGCTCATTTTTTCTTCTGTTTCTGTTTCTTCGTGTTCCAAATTATGAGTATTTTTTTGATCCATAAATCTTTGCCTTAACTAATCCTTTCCATAAACTGCATCCTACAGGCACATTCTACCAGACCTAAAAAACTTTGTCTGTAGTGCGGCAATGTATAAAGAAAAGAGCGTGT
>JAIRQD010000101.1:0-3386 GCA_031256655.1 Treponema sp. | reverse complement strand
GAATAGTGGCACGTTCGTCAACAGAAAAAGCAAAGCCGAAAAAAGGAATCTTTGCAAAGGCGGAGGCTGTAAACGCCGCACTGAAAGCTGACGCGAAAAAACCTGCGGCAAAAAAGGCTGAAACACCGAAAGCGACAGTGAAAAAACCCGCTGCGAAAAAAGCGGAAACACCAAAAGTTGCCGCGCCGAAAGTTACCGCAAAAAAGACTGTTCCAGTTGCGCCCGCTAAACAAAAGCCGGATGCACAAAAAGCTGCCGCGACAAAAGCCGAATATGATGAATCAAAAATCACCACCCTTTCCTCGCTTGAGCACATACGTCTTCGCACGGGAATGTACATAGGCAGGCTTGGGGACGGCTCCAACGCCGATGACGGCATTTATGTTTTATTGAAAGAAATCATCGACAACGGCATTGATGAGTTTATCATGGGCAACGGCAAACAAATTGACATCGAAGTAAAAGACGGAACGGTAAAAGTCAGAGATTTTGGCAGGGGCATTCCTTTGGGAAAACTTGTTGACTGTGTTTCGATTATTAACACAGGCGCCAAATATAACGATGATGTGTTTCAGTTTTCGGTGGGGCTTAACGGCGTTGGAACAAAAGCTGTCAATGCGCTTTCATCACATTTTCGGGTGGTGGCAATACGGGAAGGTGAGTTTGCCGAGGCGGTGTTTCAGCGCGGCGAACTGAAAACTGAACGTACAGGGAAAACCAACGACAAGCAAAAAAACGGGACGTATGTTGAGTTTACCCCCGACAAGGATATTTTTGGCGATTATGAGTTTAACCCTGAGTTCATCGAAAAGCGCATACAGAATTACGCGTATCTAAACACGGGTCTTACGCTTTCATACAACGGGAAGCCGTTTGTCTCCGAACACGGACTTTTGGATCTCCTAAGCGGGGAAACCGAGGATGAAGGTATTTATCCAATCGGTTATTACAAAGGCGGCTATATTGAGTTTGCCTTTACACACACACATAATTATGGGGAGAGCTATTTTTCGTTTGTCAACGGACAGTACACAAGTGATGGCGGCACGCACCTTTCGGCGTTCAAAGAAGGTTTTCTTAAAGGGATACAAACCTACTTCAAAAAAGATTACCGTAGCGAAGATATACGGGAAGGTAGCATCGCCGCTGTTGCGGTAAAGCTTAAAAACCCCGTGTTTGAAAGCCAGACGAAAAATAAACTTGGCAATTCGGATGTTCGCGGCTGGATTGTGCAGGAAGTAAAAGAGGCGGTGGAAGATTGGCTTCATAAACACACAGAGGCCGCGAAAAAACTCGAGTACAAAATAATCGCCAACGAAAGCCTGCGCACCGAACTTAATCAGGTGAAAAAAGAAGCGCGGGAAGCGGCGAAAAAAATCGCCTTGAAAATACCCAAGCTCAAAGACTGCAAGTATCATTTGGAAGACGGGAAGGCCGGGGAACTTTCCACCATTTTTATTACAGAAGGCGATTCAGCGTCAGGCTCGATGGTTTCAAGCCGCGATGTGATGACGCAGGCGATTTTTGCGCTTCGCGGCAAAGTTGAAAATATGCACGGCAAAAAGCGCGCGGCAATTTACAAAAACGAAGAGCTGTACAACATGATGATGGCGCTAGGCATTGAAAACGATGTTTCAGGTCTTCGCTACGCCCGTATTGTTATCGCAACGGACGCGGACTTTGACGGCTTTCACATCAGAAATCTTTTGCTCACGTTTTTTCTTTCATACTTTGAAGGGCTGGTATCAGGCGGAAGGATTTTTATCCTTGAAACGCCGCTTTTCCGCGTCCGCAACAAAAAGGAAACCCGCTACTGCTACAACGCCGCCGAGCGCGATGCCGCCGTTGGCTCACTTGGCAGCAGCGCCGAAGTCACCCGCTTTAAGGGGCTTGGCGAAATTAACCCAAAGGAGTTTGGGCAGTTTATTAGCAAGGATATGCGCCTTGTGCCTGTTACGCTTAATACCAACAAGGGCGTGCCTCAGGTGCTTAATTTTTACATGGGCAAAAACACACCCGAACGCCGTGAATATATCATGAAAAACCTGATCGAGGACGCGGGGTGATTTGGTGCGAGGTTCATAGACATGGTTTCAATTTTTCTGATCTGTAGATTGTCACGATAATTCTATCATTTACACATTTTTTGAGGCATGCTCAGTTTTGAAAACCTAAAGCCCAACTTCGTCCGCCACTTCCACCAGCGCTTCCAAGGCCAGGTGCGCAAAGGTTTCCAGCGACACCCCTGTCTTTTCTATGGAAAGCATATAGGGGCGGGAAGCTCCCTGAGCAAAGCGCTGTTCCTTAAAGCGTTTCAGAATGGATGTTTCCTTGACAGACGTTACTTTTTTGTCGGGGTATCCCTTGGCAATGGCAGCGATAAAGCCACTCATTGGGTCGGCCGCAAGGCAGGCGTATTCAAGTGTGCTACCGGCTTGATAACCGTTTAAGGGATTGTGGGCACGTATGGCGTTGTACAGCACATCATCGCCCACGCCCTCTTTTTTGAGAATCTCAACAGAGGCAGGTCCGTGAACGGCCATATCGCTTGCCCAATCGCAGCTTTCCTCGTCCAGGTCATGGAGAAGGCCAGCGATACCCCATAGTTCGATATTTTCAGGTTCCAGCTTGGTCGCGAGTTTTCGCATAATCGCTTCTACCATCAGAGAATGGGTGCGGTAGTTTTCACCTTTAACGTACTTGTACAATAAATCTTTTGCTTCTTCTCTTTGCATAACAGTTCTCCATATTCACAAGGTAGCATTACGCCATTGGCTCTGTCAACGACATGTTACTGTCGCGCTCACGCTGAACTTGCACAAATAGACCCAAGCTTATAAGGTGGTATATCTAAGGGGCTTTTTTTTTCTCACCAACAATGCCACAATATGCCTGAGGTTAAAATGCTTGAAAATTACGAACCAAAAAGCGCTTTGGGATTTTTCCAAACGATAAGCCTGATCCCCAGAGGATCAGACAACGAAAAAGAAATAAGCGATTATTTGCTTTCATTTGCCAAAGAAAGAAATCTTTCCGCCCACAGGGACGATGCTCTTAATGTGATCATTAAAAAGCCAGGAACTCACGGTTTTGAAAACCGCGAAACCATTATCATACAGGCGCATGTGGATATGGTTTGTGAAAAAAACGCTGAAACCGTGCATGATTTTACCACCGATCCTATTAAGCTTTTAGTCGACGGGGATTTCCTGAAAGCGGAAGGAACAACGCTTGGGGCGGATAATGGAGCGGGCGTTGCAATGGCGCTTGCCTTGCTTGACAGCGCCGATATTCCACATCCGCCGCTTGAGATTCTTCTTACAACGGGTGAGGAAATCGGTCTTTTGGGAGCGGTGCGCCTTGACTCTTCACTTCTTGAAGGGAAA
>JAIRQD010000032.1:0-6903 GCA_031256655.1 Treponema sp. | reverse complement strand
CTGGCGTTCCTTGCGTACAACATAAAACGTGCGATAAACATACTAGGATGCGTGAAATTGATAGAGAGGATGGCATGACCGGGTTGGCAAATCCCTAACATATGGTATTTTTTGGATGCGTCCACTTTTAGCGAAGAGAAACCGGTTAGCCAAAAAAAGTTCTCACACAGTCTGGGAGCCGCGCCACAGGCAATGTCCCACCTCAGCTAGCATTATTTGTTTCATGTTTGCGGGTATTACATCTAACTCCGTTTCTGGTTTACCACCGTGAAAACCGGCAATGAATGCCAATATCTCCTTCTTCAGTGCATCCGTGGATATTTTCTATCTATAACCTACTGAACGTTTGGCTTCCTATGTCGTAAGCCATGCCCCAATAATCCCAATCAAGCCTGAGGGTGTCGCCGCCCACAGCGTAGGTAATGGTCACCGCTTCCCCCTTATATGAAAAAAGCTCTCCCCCGCTAAGTAAAAGAGATACCCCTACGATTATTGTGGTGCCATCTGGACTAAAAAAGCCCCTCGCGTGGTCATCATCAAAAGTCAAGGTCATCCGTCCGTTCCTGGCTGTAAAGGTTCCTGCATAGGGGCTACCCGTGCCCCAAGAAGGCCGTAGTTCAAGGTTGAAGCGCCCATCAGCATAGAAGGTAATCGTTGTTGAATTGTGAGAACGACCGACCCACGCTTGGTGGAACCATCTACCCAAAACTTCACTGTCATTGTCCCTGGCGCAACCGGTCAAGAGCGTAGCGGAAAAAGTGATCATCAAAAGTCCGAACCAAAGGTTTTTTGATTTCATCGTTGTTCTCCTTTTCATTGTGTAATCCTCCTAAAACGAATTATGATAAAATTACAAAAAATTATAGTAGTATTCTACTACTATCAAGCACAATATATTAGAAATCTAATAAAGTCAAGCTTTTTTGTATGATCATAATCATATTATTTTTTTATGGGTTTCAGGGAAAACTTGAAGGTTGAGTTGGCTTATGCAGATATGCGGGTAAAGGAACTGGCAAAACTGTCGGGGGTGAAAAAGCAGACTATTGACAGTTACTTGCGGGAAAACGGTTATACGCCTTCTGTTGAAATCGCGGTTAATATTGCCAGAGCATTGGATGTTACGGTGGAATACCTTGTTACAGGTGAGAAAACCAGCCTTAAAAAAACGCACTATCCGGTTGAAGCACGTTTAGTTGCCGAAATAACAGCAAAATTAAATGAAAAAAACCGGAAAATGGCTGTTACAATTATTGAGTCCATAAAAAAACACGAAGATAAAGAATAGACCTGAAACCCCATACCTATAACGACAAATTTAAGCCTTTGCCGCTTGATACATAAGCGCTCTAAAGCCCTTGCGTTTACAGTCAGCCAGTCTGCGCATTGAAGGCGGTTTTTTCCTGTCAAAGCGCTCTGCCTCTGTTGAAGTCATGCCTGTGATAACTATGCCGCCGGGTTTTGTAATCTGCGTTATGCCCTGCCAAACGCGGTTTGCTTCCAAAGCCGTTTGCAGAAAAAAGGCGGTTAAATCAAAAGGCGCATGGGCAAACATATCGCTATTTATAAAGATGTCTGCGGCGGGGATTATCGTTACCGGTGTCTGTTCGTGCGGCGCTTTTTCAAGTAGGGCTTCTTTCAAAGCCGCTTTTGCGGAGGTCAAAGCCAAAACGTTGCGCCCCGAAAGCGTCCAGCGTCCACCGCCGCCAAGATAAGCGGCAAGCCAGAGGGCAAAATGCCCCTGTCCCTCACCGTGTATGGTTATGTCATCCTCTTTTTTTAAAAGATTTGCCTTTACCGCAAGTTTTGCCGCGGCAAGAACAGCCCCGCCCGGATTATCAAAATCAGGCGCTCCCTCAATCGTATTTAAGCTGTAAGAAATACCTTCCATTTCATAAGTATTTTTGTTTCTTGTATAAAAAGGATAATCAGAAGGAAAGTTATCGTCAAAAATTATTGGGGATGATTTTGCCGTTTGTTCGCTTTTCCCGTACACAAAAACCGTGTAGTCTTTTCCGTTTTCTTCATGAAAAAGAGGTAATGCAGCCGCTGTAATGCATGAACGGAAAAAGTCTGACAGCGGTTTCACCGCCACCATAAAAACGCGCCCGTCTTTTTTTAAAGCCGCGGCGGAACGGCGGACAAAATCTTTGAGGACACTTTTGCCCGCTTTGGCGGGGATATTCGTTAGTATTATGTCCCACTCACAGTTCGCCTCACCTGAAAGCAGCGGCTCGGTTTGCGCCAAAAGGCTTTCCGCGCCAATCCCGTTCCGCCGCGCGTTGTATTCGGTGAAACGGCAGGCAAGTGAGTCCCTGTCTTGCGCCCGCACGAAAACACCGCCGCCTGCCAAATCCTGCAACGCTCCGGCAGCGCAGATGCCCAAAACCCCAACGCCGCAACCGGCATCCAGTACGGACAAGGCAGGCGGCATGGGGCTTGAGTTTTCGGGGGGAAAACGGCGGCGGTCGTCAAGAAAACTTGAGAAAACTTTCAGCAAAAGGCGGGAGCCGGAATCAATATCAGCGGAGCTAAAAAGCTCAACCGAAAGGGAAAAGATATATGAGCGCTTGAGATACTTAAAAGAAACTTCCCTGTTTGCGAAAGCCTTTACATACTCACTTGCCTTCTCACATATCTTTCCATGATCGTTTTTAGTCATTCACCCGTTCAACGTACTCGTTTGTTTCAGTGTTTACCCGAATTCTTTCCCCCTGCTTGATAAAGAGGGGAACGCGCACGGTAAGCCCGGTTTCGGTGACAATTGGCTTCGTCGCGCCTGATACAGTGTCGCCTTTGACATAATTTTCCGACTCGGCGACCGTAAAAACCACTTTATAAGGGATTTTTATGTCAATTGCCGAACCTTCCCAAAAGGTTATGTCGTAAGATTCACCTTCCATAAGGTAAAACTTCGCGTTAGGATGATCGGTGATGGGAATATCGTACTGCTCATACGAGTCATTGTCCATAAAATGATAGTTTTCCTGATCCGCATACTGGAACTGGCATTTATGGTAATCAACCTGCGCATCCTCAACTTCCTGCTGTGTGGGGATTGTCAGGGTAAGCACTCCGCCGTCTTTGATACTTTTCATTTTTACCCGGACGATTGCAGTACCCTTGCCGGGGGTGTGGAATTCTCTTTCCACAACCAGATACGGTTGTCCGTTTTGAAGCAAACAGCTTCCTTTGGCTATGTCGCCGCCTCGAATCATAAAGTCTCCATATTGTTGTGTAGCGTATATTATAGCGAAAAACACAACGGAGTGTCCAGTTACACCTAAAAATTTTGCCCTTTCGTGATGGCGGAATCCGAAAAGCATTTCCTGAAAATCCTTGAGTTTCTTGCAAAAATTTGACATTTGGACATTGACACAATTGGGCATTTTTGTTAGACTGATTCTTTCAGATAACACTGATTTTTTTTGAGAGAGGTTTTCAAATGGCGGTACCTAAGTTTAAGACATCAAAGGCGAGAACTCGCCGAAGGCAATCGATAAACATGAAGCTCACAGCTCCTGCCCTGATTTCATGCGGCAGTTGCGGAAATCACATCCTTCTGCACCGGGCGTGCTCTAAGTGCGGTTTTTACCGGGGTAAACAGGTAATCCTTCCTGAGTCGAAGGCTTAAACACATTTTAAGGGGAATATAATGGACGAACTTTTTGAAAAAATGAAAAAACTGATCGCTGAGAAACTGGAGGTGGAAGAAGGCAAAATCACTATGGAAGCTTCTTTCCGTCAGGATCTTGGCGCTGATAGCCTTGACACCTACGAATTGGTCTACGCTATCGAAGAGGAAATGGGCATTTCCATTCCCGACGAGAAGGCCAATGAGTTTGAAACCGTTAAGGACGCTTACGAGTTCATTAAGTCACAGCAGAAATAAGAGCCGTTTTTATGACGCCGCACGAGCTTCAGGCGTCGGATCCGCCTTTTGATCTGCCTCTTTTAACTCAAGCCAGAAAAAAGGAGTTGGTAGAGTTTACTAAGACCATCAAGGTTGGGTTCAAAAGTTTACAGCTTTTGAACCTTTCTTTTACCCACCGCTCGGCAATTAACGAGTCAGAACTGAAGTTAAGCAACGAAAGATTGGAATTTTTAGGCGATGCGGTTTTGGGGGTGGTTGCCGCCGATTTGCTTTACGCCAAGCTTTCAAATAAAAACGAAGGGGATTTGGCGCGGATAAAATCCGTGGTGGTCTCTGAGGAAATTCTTGCCCATGTTGCACTTGATATGGGCATTGACCAGTTGTTGATCCTCGGTAAAGGGGAAGAGCTTTCAGGCGGCAGGGCAAAAAAGGCAATTCTTGCCGATGCTGTGGAGGCTTTAATCGCCGCGATTTACCTGGACAGCGGTTTTCAAAGCGCTTTTGAGTTTGTAAGCCGCTTTATAAGTGAAGAAATTAAACTGGTTTTAGAAAAACGCCATTATCAAGATTACAAATCCCTTTTGCAGGAACTTAGCCAAAAGCTTTTTAGAACCTACCCGTCTTACCGCCTTGTTGACAGGCTTGGCCCTGAACATTCGCGTGTTTTTTGGGTCGGTGTAGTCGTAAACGGCGTTTCCTTTGGCCCTGCCGAAGGGAAAACGAAAAAAAACGCCGAGCAGGAAGCAGCGCGGCTTGCATACCAGGCGCTTACAGACGAGCAATCGAAATACTGCGCGGGGCAAAAGTAACACTTTTCGATGTGCTTTCAAGCCTGTTATCCACCAAAATCTCACGTGCGCTCATCGCGGCATAAAGCGCTTCATTTTGTGCGCGTTCAAGGCGGAAAGCTTTGCCTGTCAGGTTGATAAGCCCAACCGCCGTTCCCGCCCTGCTTTCAAGGCGGAAGACATCGGCAGAAATGCGGACGGCACCGTATTCATCCCCTGAAAGCTGTTCATAAAGCGCATTGATGCGTCGGGTCAAAGCAAGGTCTTCCTCTTGCAGGTAAAGGGGATCGTCAGAAAACATGATTTGCCCCGCAAGCAAAAAATTGACAAGCGCAATAAGTTCCTTTTCATTTTTTTTGAGTTTGCAGTTTTTGGAGCGCAAAAAAACCACGTCCGGATCAGTTACATAAACAGTGCCGTCAAGGTGGGTGCGCCCTATGGTGTTGCGCAAGTTTATCCACGCGCTGGGTCTGCCAACGTGCCCCAAAAGGCGCACCAAATGCCAATCCCATTCCTCGCGGGTATCCGCGCCGGTTCGGGAAAGGGGGAAAAAGCGGTAAGAAAGCCCCAAAGGAAGCCCGCAGCCCAAAAAGCCGACTGGAAGGTTTTTGGCGTTTTGAGTTTTGGCGGTGAGCATTTTGCAGGCGTTGAGGTAATGCTCATGCGGGGCGCCGCTTTTTTCATAAGCGCCTGAAAAAACGCCCGCATAAAGAAAGTCAAGTTTAAGATAGCGAAAGCCCCATTCATCAATTATCAGGTCAATTATGGATTTTAAGTAAACAAGCACATCTTGCCGCGAAATATCAAGGCAATAATATTGCTTATCCCACAGGTGGTTAAAACCTGCCACCACGGGCTTTCCGAGCGAGGGCTTTCCAAGCCCGCCTTTGCTGCAAGGCAGGGTCTCCCGCAAAAGCCAGTCAGGTTTTTCGCGGTAAATCCGCGAACTTTTAGTCACCAAAAACGGGGCAAGCCAAATGCCTGGGATAAACCCCGCCGCTTCAATCTCTTCTGCGATAAACTTAAGCCCGCGCGGAAAGCGCCCGCTGTGTATTTCCCACTCTCCAACCGCGCGCTCCCAACCATCATCGATCTGGAACACAAGCGGGCGGTTCCTGTCTATGTAACGCAGTTTCAAAAGATTCTCTGTTTGAGTGAGGGCTTTTAAGTCTTCAAGAATGATTTTTTCGTTGATGCGGTTGTAATGGTTATACCATGACGCATAACCGCCGGGCAGATTTTCCTTTCCGGGAGGCTCTTTTTTGCCGCTTGCATTTCGCAAGAAATCTAAAGAAGAAAAAGCCTTTTCCTGGCGGTATAAGGCTTTAAGAGAATCCTTAAAGGCAAAAAAGTCCCGCGCGTAAAACACCGCGAGTTCCGCTACGACCTGGTTTGCGGCAGGCGAAAATCCCGGCGCGTAGATTTCTGCCTTTATCATGCGTTTTTGGCGGTTTATGTAAAAGCTTACCGGCGGGAGATTTTCCCCTGAACCTTCGGCATCATTTTCCCTCGAACCCTCCATCGAAGCAATACACAGGTACTTATCGCCGGCTCGCAGATAAACAATAAAATGCCCTGTGATCCAACCGCTGTTATCAGGCGGCCGCTCCCCATCGCGATTGGTGAGTTTTTTAAGTTCCGGAAGGAAGGCGACTTTTTTGGGAAGCCGCTCATTGCCGACCAGTTCCCAGCCTGCCGACCATGATTGCCAGCCGCCCGGGTGAATTGCAATGGCAGCGCTTTCGCCGAAAGCGCCGCGTTCTGCAAAAGCGCCGCGTTCCTCGTGCGGCACGGCGGCGGTGTCAAAAAGTTCCTCAAAAGTCCAACCGGCAATATTTAGCGAATGAGTTTCGCGTGGAATTGAAAATGCATCGCTTGAAAAAAAACGTAATGTCTTTAAGCCGCCGCCTGTTGCCGGATTATTGGTTGCAGGATTATCGGTCGCCGAATGTTCTGAAAACGTAATTTTTGGAAGGGGCAAAGCCGGTATCATAGGTTATTTTAGCATAGTCTTTCATAACGCGCAAATCCCGGTTGGTTTTTTACGGAATTTTCACTTTGGCAAAACTATGTTGTGTAAATATCTTGAACAACACCCCGTGTGGCGGATAGGAGGGACTCGTCGCCCGCTTGGAGGATCCGGCGAACCTTCGGTTCGGCAGAGCCGCCGGCTTTCCTACAGAAAGCTCATCGTCTCCTCTGCGGGGAATCCTGCGCAAATGGGCTCCTCACCCTCCGATC
>JAIRQD010000200.1:0-5643 GCA_031256655.1 Treponema sp. | reverse complement strand
CAGTCAGGACAGCGGCTTGTTCTTGTCTCAGCTGCCGGTCAACAACGCTTTGGTCTTGTTAACATCCCCGGTAACGGCAATGCAACGATAAACTGGAATGCCATGAACGATGTCTCTGCACTTCCGCTAGATTAAGCTAATTCAGTTTGACAATATGGGAGATGTCCAATGTCCATCATTTTTGTTACTTTTCGGACATCTCTTTTTTATGCCTTCCGATGTGAGAGAAATTGCCGCTTTTAAGCTCAAGCGCTCAACCCTAGCGGGAAAGCACTTCTTCCCTGTCGGCAAGCGGAATGTTAAGTGAAAGCGCTTGTCCTGCGCGCACTATATCCACCCGCACAATGTCTCCGGGACGAGAGTTTTCAAGCGCCGAATACAGGTCTGCCAGGTTATTGGTCTGTATCCCGTTGACCGCGGTAATTATATCGCCGCCCAGGTAAATGACACTGCGTCCATGCTGGACTGGTTGTGTGCCTTGCCGTATTCCTGCCCTTTCTGCAAGTCCGTTTCGGCGCGTGCGGGAAACCATAAAACCTGAATTCACCGGCAAGTTGGCGTGGCGCACAAGCGCCGGAAAAATCTGCACAACAGTTGCGTCAATCCAGCCGCGCCTGACGCTGCCGTGCGCGATAATTTCTGCCACAACACGCCGCGCAGTATCCACAGGAACAGCGAACCCAATGCCGACAGAGCCGCCGGTGGGTGAATAAATTACCGTGTTAATGCCTATCATCTGCCCCTGCGCGTTTAAAAGCGGGCCGCCTGAATTGCCGGGGTTAATGGAGGCGTCTGTTTGAATCATGTTGCGGATGATGTGGCGGGGCGAAGTCTGGATAGGGCGCCCAAGCCCTGAAACAATGCCAACGGTAAGCGTGCGTTCAAGCGCGAAGGGATTACCGATCGCAAGCACCTTTTGCCCTACCCGCAAGTTTGCGGAACTTCCAAATGGAATAACGCGCAGATTCAATCCCGGAGGAGGATCAAACCTTAAAACGGCAAGGTCGTTTTCCGGGTCTGTTCCAATCACCCTTCCTTCAAACTGCTCACCTGAAGCTAATGTGATGTCGATGCGGTTGGCGTTGCGAATGACGTGGTAGTTTGTAAGCACGTAACCTTGGTCACTGATTATCGAACCTGAACCTGAACTTCCGGCTTGGGGAACCGGCTCCAAAAACCAGTTTATTGCAACTGTTTCTGTCGTTATGTTTACAACACCGGCATTTAATTGCTCATAAATTGCGATATTGGTACGCTCGCTTTCTGTAAAAGCGGCAAGTTCAGGCATATTCACCTGAATCGGTAAACTAGCGCGTTCGAGAGAACTTAAAACTTCCAGTGTGGCGTGTGTACGCGGGTCTTGCACAACAGCGGTATTTACATCGCCGTCACCTGATCCTGATGAAAAAAAGCGCGGTAAAAAGCTAAAACCCGCGGCAATGGCAAGCGCGATTGCGGCGCTTAAAACTGAGAAAAAAAGGACTTCGCCCCGGCTATATAACTTTATCACGGACACACCCTCCAACGATATTATATCACTTTATTATCGGAATATCAAATTGGTTTTTTCACCGTTCTTTTACCGCATACACTTCAAAGGTGTCGCCAAGCCTGAATAACCGGCTTACCGCAAGCAAAGCTTTGAAAAAAAAGCCGTTATCACCCTGCCGCACAAAGCGCCCCAAAAGCGGAAACCGATGCGGATGATGCCCTGTAACAACAATTTTCCTGACAACAAAGCCAAAGCGCTTTAGGACTTTTTTGCAGGTGGAAGGACTCAAAACCGTGTAATGATCTTCGGGGCTTTTTCTTAAAAATTCTTTAATGTTTTTTCTCCCTGAAATACCGGAAATTGAAGGGGTTGAAAAGGCAACTACCCCGCCAGGTTTAAGTATCCTTTTTATTTCGTTTAGAATCATAAAAGGATCTTTTAAATGCTCAATGACAAACCACATTGTTACAACATCAAATGGCCCGTCTTCGGCTTTTGAGCCTGAGGGAAAAAATCCCTGCCATGCGGAAATCTTTAGTTCCTCATTAACGTAACGCACCGCATCAGAAATCGGATCAACGCCAAAACAAGCAAAGCCTAAGTCTTTTGCCGCTTTCAAAAACGCGCCGTACGCACAGCCAATGTCAAAAAGGCGGGGGGTAATATTATCATCAATTTTGCCCGCCGCGACAATTAATCGAAGACGCTTTTCTGCTGTCTTAATTAGATTGGGAAAGTCTTCAAGATATGTTTTTCCGTACTGCTTTTTGTAAACTTCAAAAAAATAATTTTCATCATAGTTAATTTCAGGCGGTTTAAGACGGTTCAAAAAAACAACTTGACAATTATTACAGCGGAAATAAGTTTTATAAAAAAAACGCGCCAATGCTTTTTTTGCTTTTATTTTTTCTCCGCATAAAGGACAGCGGCGAAAAACGTGCGGCGAAATGGAACGCAAAAATGTACTTAAATCTTCTTTTTGATCACCATCCAACGCAAAGCGCTTGGCGATTTTTTCACAGCGTCGCGTAAGTCTTTCAATCATCGTTTTATTGAGGTGAAAACGTGAAAGGCGTTTGGCAGCTCTCGCGCCAATGCCAAGTGAATAAAAACCGGCATAACGACTTAGTTTTTGATGATAAGCAGACGGTGAAACAATAAGAACAGGCACTGAAGCATAAATTGCTTCAAAAGCCGCAATTCCGTAGTGGGTAATAAAAAGATCATAACAGGCAAGGTGTTCTTTAAGATTGGGAATTGAATCCAATACGGTTACATTTCCCAATTGCCGGTGTTTAACCGAAGCGTAATTCCAATTTGGCGCGATGAAAGTAATTTCTTCTTTACAATTTTTTGCACAGTTTTTTGCAAGCGCATGAGAAGAAAAAAAGCCAAGTTCTTTTGAGTCTTCGGCTCCAAAACTAATTAAAATACGCAGCGGTGCTTTTTCTATTGCGCTTTTTTTCCGCCTGTTTTTTGGCAGCGGCAAAAGCGAAGGCATATTTATATTTGCAGGTATCTTGTTTGGCGCAGGCAGAATGTCAATGAGAAAATCAAACTTGGATCTTGTTTTGCCGCCTTCATCAATACCGATAACAGGCGCGCGTTTGCGCCAGAAAATAAATTCTTTTTCCCCTGTTTTAAATTTGTCAATAACAATATAAGCCCATGTGCGTTTAAGTACTTCGCTTTTATGTGTAAGCAAACGCGCATAAAGACTGCGCATATTTTTTGGCGGTTTGTCAGATGAATCGTTTACTGAATCGTTATTAAAATTATACATAAGATTTTTCAAGCGCAAAAAAACATCGTCTTTGTAACGCTGTGGAATCCAAATATAAGGCTGAAATCCGCTTTCTTCCAATGTATCAAGAAGAAAAAGACAGCGGTTAAAATGCCCGCCGCCAAAACCCGCTTTAATTTCAGGAACAATTAAAACCGCAGATTTTCCCATTTGTGATTTCAGGATTTTCCCCTTTTAAGTCCAGCTTTAAAAAAGCCGCTTGCTTGCGGCAATTATTGCTTCACCTGAAAAACGCTTTTCTAACGGGAGCTCGGATAAAATACTGTAAAGGGCTTGCGCCTGCTTGTAGTCTTCAAGAGTATCAACGGTAATTCTTAGTTTGCTTTCCTGCCATTTAAGGGGCGCAAGCGGGCGATGAAGGGCAAAAAACTGTGGATTGTTGTAAAAGTACGGGCAAACGTGTTCGCGCTCATAAGGAAGGACGGACTCTTCTGCCGCCTTCAAAAGCGCTTTGCTTGATACAATTTCTACGCCCGCTCCAACCGGAAGGTTTGAAAACCCGGCGTAATCTGAATTTAATTCTTTTGCTTCCATTTCAAGGGCGGCGGCGGCATCGGCGAACACAAAAGGATTATCCCCTGTCGCGCGTATTACGTTTTCTGCCGCACAGCTTTTTATAGCAATGCAGAAACGCTCAAGCACATCATCTTTGGGGCCTGCGACAATGGAAAAATCGGCTTCTTTGACTAAGGGCGTAAACGCCGCCACAGAATCTTCAGGGCAGGCAAGAATGCGCGCATCGCAGGGAATAAAAGTAAGCGCCTGCATAACACGGAGTATTAACGGTTTTCCGCCAAGCGGGAGCAAAGCCTTTTCAGGAAGGCGGCTGGAATCAAGGCGCGCTTGCAGGATTAAGGCTGTCACCCTTTTTCCTTTTGCGCCGTTTCAGATTCAGATGCCGCTTCGACAGACGCACCTGTTTCCGCGCCGCCCAGCGCGCCCAAACTTTCCCAGCGTTCAACAATTGTCCGCGCGTCAGAGCAAAATCTGTAGCGGTTAATTTCTACCCACCGGCGGGCGGCAGAAAATTCCTTCCATGCCTCTGTTAATCCTGATCCCATTTTTCTCCAGTACCACAAAAAGCGGCGCAGTGGAATGTGAGCATAATCGCCGCGGAAAACAGGAGCCAGATTTTTTAGCGTGAATCGCTTAAAGCCGCTTTCGGCTGTGCCGTCTTCTTGAGGTATGTCCCCTTCGTAAGCGATTTTCACAAGTTGGGTTGATTCGATTTTTTCACCCCAAAGGCTGCAGCGAAAACCAAAGTCCATCAACTGCCAGCGAAAACTTTTAATCGATGAGTCAAAGCCGCCCAGCCGCACAAAACGCTCCCTATCATAAATCCCCACGCCGTCAAAAGGGTAAAGCGATTGCAAGCCTTCACTGCCGGGATAAGATGGAATTGTTTTTATTGAGAGTGTCGAATGTTTTTCTGAAATCAATACGGGCGTAATAAGAGTCGGCATGGTCTCGGCCCTTCCGTTTTGAATGAGCGGGACTGTGCAAATCCGCTTGTACGTAAATGTGCTTTCCCCGCCTTGGGTGTAGTTCTGCAAGCGCTCGGCAATTCGCCCGGCAACGCCGCCGCGCAGTATGCGGCTGTCATTCCAGATAACAAAAAAAAGCGGACTTGAAAGTTCAAGCGCTGCCAGGTTTATTTCTTCGCCCGGACTTACATCTTCTTTAAGGAGGATAAAACGCACAAAAGGGAAATCGCCGGAAAGCGCTTCAAGATCATAGCGGCTTGCCGAGCCTTCCATAGAGAGCACATAATCAAAACCGGATTTTCCAAGTTCGTCAAAAAGGCTGTAGCGCTGCTGCCGTCCGCCGCGGTTAAGCACCACAGCCGAAAGCCCTGTGGAAGATAGTCTTTCAGTTCCGCCTACCGCAGTATAAGAAGGAAGGGAATCGCTAAAAGTTGTAGGTATAGTATTCATCGCAATTAGCGCAAATGCTTGAGTACTCACAGGCGCAGTGCTCCCGATAAAGCTCCTGTCCATTTTTCCAAATATCAGATAAATCACCTGTCAAGGCATTTCCCAATATTTGCATGCTTGCATTTCCCTCCAGCGCGCCAAGATCTTCGCGGCAGCAAGGAACCGTTCCGTCAACAAGTATATTCATATCGCGCTGAATATGCCAGCAGGGAAGCCGCTTCAAAGGTCTTAAGTCGGAAGTTGACAAGTCAGGGAGAGCACAGGAAAAGTGATCGTACTTTTGGATGATTATGTGGCTTCCGTCTTTTTTGATCGATTGATTTACTTCAGGCGGCAAACCTTCGTCTTTCCAATAGCGATAAAACTTTTCAATGTCATCTTCAAATCCTGAAACTCTTAAAGCCTGAACATAC
>JAIRQD010000136.1:0-11724 GCA_031256655.1 Treponema sp. | reverse complement strand
TATTTATCCGCTCACAGGCCGAACAGCAGGCGCGGGAGCTCGCACTCGGCAACGAGCAGCAACAGGCGCACCTTGCCGCCGCGATGGAAGATCTGCGCCGTCTTTCCGCCGAGCAAGATCTGGCGGCAAGAGCCGAAAGCCAAATGAGCGCGTTTTATTTACTTGCAAACGGTCATATAGGTGATGGAAGGTTTGACCAGGCATCCGCCACGCTTGCGGCGATGAGGGAGTTCCTCAATGCTCCGTCCCTTGCCGGAAACCGCACTGCCCAGACCATGCGCCCGGCGCACCTTGCGGCAATCGGCGCGTTGGAAGAGGCTGTAACCCGGCAGCGGCACCTTTCAGAAACTGTCGCCGGTTTAGCCGGCGGGCAGACAACGCCCAGTGCGCAAGGGGATGCCCTTGCCCAACTCCAGCAGAGCCACGCCGCACTGGAACAGCAGCTTGCCGCTCAGGCGCTGATGATCAGCGCTTTTGACGCTTCAGGCAACGAACAGATCCAGCTTATAACAGAGCACGTTAACACTATCGCTGAATTAAGAGCCGAAAACGAGCAGCTTGCATCGGTAAGCGCGACTCAGGCGGCAACGCTCACCCAGCAAATGGGGCAGATACAGTCGCTGAACAGCGAGATGGCGGCGGCAACAGCGCAGGCGCAGCAAAGCGAAAGGGAGCTTGAAGAGGTAACACAGCGGGCAAACAATCTGCAATTCCAGTATGACGATCTACAGCGCAGACTTGAGGCGGCTTTAGGGCTTTTCCAGTAAATCATTGAGCGCGAGGAGGGCTTTTCGAAGCTTTGAAAAGCCCACTTTTCGGAACTTTGAAAAGCCCGCTACTTCGATGTCATCACTTCAACGCCGTTCCAGCTTTCAGCCGGCGGCGTTACCATGTATTTTTTACAGCGGTTAAGGAGTTCACCCGCGTTAGGGTCGCCGCTCAAAAGACCAAGAACAGCGTTGAAGTGTTTGCCCGCATTGGAAAAGTCGCGGCGGTAGTACAACTCCATGCCTTTATTATGTATTGCCCAGGCTTTTGCCTCGTTTGCATCGAGGTTTCTTTTGGCGGTATAAATCTTTACACCTTTGGTTTTTCCCTTAACCGCCACGGTATCCAAAAGCCTAAACGATAGCGCCGGCTCGGCTTTCGGCATCGCCTTAATTGTGTCATAAAGAGTTTCGGAAACCAACACATCGGAGTTGTAGTTTTTGGTAAGCCCTTCCATGCGGGAAGCCAGGTTCACCATATCACCGATAACGGTGTAATCCATTTTCCGCTCACTGCCTATGTTGCCGACAGTCACCGTGCCGTAGTTAATGCCAACGCCGATATGAAACTCAGGCTTTCCGATTTTCCGCTGGTGCTCGTTAAAAACCTTCACAGCCTCCGCCATATCAAGCGCCGCTAAAACCGCCTGCAATGCGTCATCATCGTGTTTGACCGGAGCGCCCCAAAACGCCATGATCGCGTCTCCGATATACTTATCCACTATTCCGTTGCGGTTCATGATGATGTCAACCTGACCGGAAAAATACCGGTTAAGCGAATTGACCAAATCATCCGGCGCCATGTTTTCAGAAATCGTGGTAAAGCTTCGTATATCTGAAAAAAGGATCGCCAGTTCCCGGTTTTCGCCTATAAGCATGGATTCAGGTGAGGCAAAAAACTTATCGATTAGGTCTTTTGGGACATACTTTTGGAATATCTGGCGGATGCGCTGTTCTTTTTTGCCTGCAAGCACCGCGTCAAAGGCGTAACGTTTGATTTGGGCGTAAGCCTTTTCCAGCTCGCTAATCATCACGTTAAATGTTGAGGCAAGATTGCCTGTTTCATCGCGGTATTCGACTTCCACCCTCGAAGACAAATCACCCCCCGATGTAATTCCGTTCATCGCGCTCACCACTCGCGCAAGCGGATTGGTAAGGTGGCGGGCAAAAAAGATAAGTATGAGTATGGCAACAACGGCGGTAATTGCCAAAATAACAATGGTCTGCAAACGTATTCTATGGGCATCATGGTAAAAGGTGCTTACCTTTTCTGTGAGTAGGACGTGCCACTGGAAAGGCGGGAAGTAAAACGCGGTCATTATTCTGGGTTCCCCTCCCAAAACCGCCTGAAAAACGCCTAAGTCGCCATCAAATAGCAGGGGCAAGAGCGTTATGCGTTCATCGTCTGTGATGGTTATCTCGCCCGTAGCCATGACCATGTTCCCGAAGTCATCCAATGCAAGGATAACTTCGGTGTCGCTTAAAACGATACTCGCCGCGTATTGCATGACAGCGTTTTGCGCGGCAAGCACCATAGCAGGGTTACCCGCGAAATTATTTTCAGTTAAAAGGCTCCACTGGTTTTCGGCGTAGTTTTCAAGCCACGTGGCTTTGAAACTTAAAAAACTTTGCGCGATTCTGGTAATGCCTGAACGGGCGGAAAAATACGAGGCGGTTTGAGCAAGACCAAGCGCGAGTAAAACAACAGGAAGGACAACCAGTATAATCTTTGAACGAATTTTCATCTCGCACAAAGTCTAGAGCATTCTGAGCTCTTTAGCAAGGGCGCGACAGCCGACACAGGAAAAAGAAAATGTGAAAAAAAGTATGACAAAGATGTGCAAATGTGATATAATTTTTTCATGAGATCTATACGAAAAATTTTTAGAATAGCGATGCTCCTTTGTCTTGCCATTCCAATTTTGGCTATGGCAGAATCTTCTGAGGGGGGAAAAGCCTGGCTTATTCCTATTCACGGTGATATAGAGCCATCCACCGCAGCTTTCGTGCGGCGTGAAGCCCGCAGAGCTATGGCACAGGGGGCGGATTACATCATTTTCGAAATTGACACATTCGGCGGAAGAGTTGACGCCACATTACAAATTACTTCCTTTATTACTTCAATAACAAGCGCCCGCACTATTTCGTGGATTACACCTGGCGAAACATCGGTTGGCATAAGCTGGTCGGCAGGCGCAATTATCGCCTTCTCAACGCAAGATATTTTTATGGCACCCGGAACCTCAATTGGGGCGGCGGCACCTGTGCTCGCAGGTCCTGAAGGAGCAACGGCGGCAGGGGAAAAATCCGTTGCGGCAATCCGCTCGCAAATGACAGCGCTTGCCGAACGAAACGGACATCCTGTGGGCATAGGGCTTGCGATGATAGACTTCGATGTGGAGTTGTGGGAAGTGATTGTTGACGGTCAACCGCGAGCGGTAACTTCTGAGGAACTTCTGCGTATGGAAAGAGAGGTTGTCGCGGGCGTTCCGCACATCGAGCGCATTAGCGTCATCAGTGAGCCTGGGAAACTGCTTTCCCTTTCGGCAGGTGAGGCGCACCATTTCGGGCTTTTGGCAGGACTTGTTGACAACCGCGATGAACTTCTGATCGCCATTGGCTCTCCAGCCGAACTTACCGAGTCTTTCCCAAGCATTGCCGATTCAATCGTGTCATTTCTCACTTCGGGTGCCGTGCAGGGCATTCTAATCCTCTTGGGGCTTGTGCTCATCTTTCTGGAGCTTCAATCACCCGGTTTCGGATTGCCGGGCATTGGCGGCGTAATGGCGTTTATGATAGTGTTCGGCTCAAGCGCCCTTCTAGGCAGAGTTGACTCCCTTGAAATCATCCTCTTCTTGGTAGGGCTGACGCTGCTGGCTGTGGAGATATTCATCTTGCCCGGCTTTGGAATACTCGGCATTTCAGGAATTGTCGTCATTGCCTCTTCTCTGGTACTATCTATGCAGGATTTTGTCGTGCCGGGTCTTGAGTGGGAATGGGAGGTTATGGGCAGAAATGTGACTGTGGTGCTTGCAAGCATTGTGGCGTCTATTTTTGTGATTGTGGCTCTGGCTCTGCTTGGTCCAAAAGTCAAAATGTTCGACAAAATCATGCTAAAATCTGCCATCACAGGTACTGCCGGCGGACCTGACCCGGATTCTCCTGCGATGAAGGCGTATGAAAAGTATGCTCCGGCAGGATATTCGCCGCATTCGGTTATGGCTTACGAAGATGAGGAAGTTTTTCTTGCGCTGGTTGGAAAATCAGGCGTAACTGACTCTGTTTTACGGCCGGCAGGAAGGGCGGTTTTTGACGACAGGGTTTACACCGTAGAGGCAGACGGTGAGTTTGTTGAAGAAGGAAAAAATGTTATTGTTACCCGCGTGCGGGGAAATAGAATTATTGTAAGAAGGGCACAAGGAGTGTAGCATGTATTTCACACCGTTACTTTTTCTCTACGTTATAATAGGCTTAATAGCACTTGGTTTTTTAATCCTATTTTTCCGGTTTTTTGGGCTGTGGCTTAGAGCCTTGCTTTCAGGTGCGCATGTCGGCATGGGCAGGCTTATAGGAATGTGGCTGCGCCATGTTACACCCGGAGTTATCGTTGATTCAAGGATCATGCTTACCAAAGCAGGTATTGACATCGCAAGTGATATGCTTGAAACGCACTTTCTGGCGCGCGGAGACGTATACAAAGTCAGCCGTTCACTGGTTGCGGCGAACAAAGCGAACATTCCCCTGCCCTTCCAGCGGGCGGCGGCGATTGACCTCGCAGGCCGCGACGTGTACGAAGCGGTGCGCACCAGCGTCAATCCAAAAGTCATTGACTGCCCGGACGCAACCAAAGGTAAAACGACAATTGACGCCGTTGCAAAAGACGGAATCCAATTGCGGGTAAAAGCGAGAGTTACCGTTCGTGCCAACATCGAGCGACTTGTCGGCGGTGCAACTGAAGAAACTATCATAGCCCGTGTCGGCGAAGGTATCGTTACCACAATCGGGTCTTCAGAAAGCTACAAAACCGTTCTTGAGAACCCAGATAACATTTCCAAAACCGTTTTGAAAAAGGGCTTGGATGCGGGAACCGCGTTTGAAATCCTTTCGATTGACATAGCCGACGTGGATGTTGGAGAAAATGTCGGCGCGAAACTGCAGGCAGACCAGGCCGATGCTGACAAGCGCCGCTTCCAGGCGGAAGCCGAAAAGCGCCGTGCCGCGGCTTTGGCACAGGAACAGGAAATGATAGCCAGAGTGCAGGAAAACCGCGCCAAAGTAGTGCTTGCCGAGGCAGAAATTCCCCTCGCCATTGCAGAGGCTTTCAAAAGCGGGCATTTGGGCGTCATGGATTATTACAGGCTTAGGAACATCCAGGCTGACACTGACATGAGATCGTCCATTGGCGGCGGACAGCCGGGAACAGGTAACACCAATACCAATCCGGGAACTCCTCCCCCTTCAAATCAAGGGCGCTAACGGAGCAGGCTGATGTTTGAAAACTTTTCCAACCTGATATTTATTGCCATTGCTTTGGCAATATTTATCGGGCGGACAGTTGCAAGGGCAAGAAAAGAGCGGGAAGAGGCGGCGGATGAAAAAAAAGCCGCCCCTCCTCCCCCACCACAGCCCAGGGTTCAATCCCTTCACTTCGAGGAGAAGGAACGGGATGAAGGCAGGAAGGCTCCAGCCGCCGCAAAGCTGGCAAAGCCTCCTGCCAAAAAGCCTGCGCCTAAGGTTGTCCAACAGCCTACACGAAGGGAAATTCCTCCGGCGATTACCGCCGAGCAACTTTTCCCTGCAAGGGCTGTGGCTCCCGTTGCGGCTGTCAGACAGCAGGATGACTTTTCCTTCAATCTGGGCAATATTACTCCGCTCCAGCAAGCGGTGGTGATGTCAGAGATTTTGGGACCGCCAAAAGGCTTAAGAGAGCAATAATTTTATATTTAAAACGCCTGCTTTAAGATATCGTAAGCGCCTTCGCTAGTGACTGTCCAGGGAGATGCGGAAACAAACTCAAGACCTCTGGCAGCCTCAGCGATGGGGACAAGGCGGTCAAGGAAAAGATCAAAATCTTTTAAACGTGCTGGCACTTCCAACTGCCCCATAAGGCGGCGGACAAGCTCAATGGCCATGTTTGCGGCGTCTGATTTTGGAATTTCGTCGACAGCCTCACCCATAAGTAACGCCGCCCGCGCCATGCGTTCAGGTCTTGCGGCAACAAGTTTTTCCATCACATACGGCAGCACTACTGTTGAACACCACGATTTTGGTATTTGAAACCTACCACTTAGTGAGTACGACAAAGCCGTTCCTATTCCCGGCGGGCTAATCGGAACAGCAAGCGACATCAAAAAGCCGGCGTTTGCTGAAGCGCTTAAATAATCGAAGGGCTGGCTGTCGGTATATGAATGCAAAATACGCGCGTAGCGGGAAATTGCCTGTTCCAAAAAGGCGTCGGAAAGAAAGCACGCACTGGAAGAGCAGTAAGCTTCAAGTGAAGCGCATATTCCGTCAAAGGCTGCGGTGGAAGCGTGTTGATCACTTAAAGACTCAAAAAGGCTTGCGTCAATGATAACTGAACGGCAAAGCACGTAAGGGAATCTGACCAATTTTACAAGCTTATCGCGCGGGTCTATAGCGGGGAAATAATCGGTAAGCAAAAAAGGATCACCGCTGCTGGCTGTGGGAATGGCAATGTACGGAATACCTGCAGATTCTTCCCTTCTGCCGTCCAAAAACTCATAAACCCCAAAGGAAGATGATGCCATGATTGACACAAGGCGTGCAATGGACTGGGTTTTAAGACCGCCAAAACCTATAACCAGGTCACAACGGGAGCCTCGCGCCAAAGAAGCGCCGCTTTCAGCAGCATCAGCGGTAACTTGAGTGGAAATTTCATCAAAAATGATTGTAGAAAGACCGGAGTCTTCCAGTATTTTTACAAGGCGATCGACCAGGTCATTTTCACGTAACTTCTGCTCGGCAGCAATTAATATTTTGCTGCCATGTTTTGCGGCAAGCGAACCGGCGCGGTTTATCGTATCCCGCCCGACGATGATTTCAGGATCCAGCTTGAAAAATGTATCTGACATCGAAAGCTTTTACCCCACCGAAAAAAAATCCGACCAGTACCTACGAAAAGGCGCTGGTCGGAGGACGGCTCCCCGTTCATCACCCCTTTTTAACCGAAAAGGGTGCCTATTAGCCTGTCCGCCGTAGCGTTCACAATCTGGTCATTAAGGTAGGCCGGGTCGTTTATCCGCTCCCGTAACTGGGCAACTCGATCCGCCCTCACATCAGGCGCTGAGGCAACGAGCTCCCGAACCCGCAGCTGTTCCGCGCGCACTTGCGCTTCCGCAGAAATGCTGATGGAGTCAGCATTCGGAACGCCTTGAGCACCGCCTACGCGCCCTGGCTTTCTTTCAGGCTGTATGGAATCTATTGAACCTATTCTATCAATGGTCATACTCTCAACCTACCTGTGTACATTATCGGCGCATAACCTTTAATAGTTAATAGCCTGCACAACTTAACATTATACATCTTTTCCAGATTCTTTGCTAGATACAAACACCGAAAACTCGCCACGAATTTCACTTTTTTCCGATCTTTCCCGCAAAATTTCGTAAATTTCGGCACTTGACCCCCGCAAATATTCCTCGTGTACCTTTGTCATTTCCCTCCCGACGCACACATAACGCCTACTATCTAAATCGGCTAAATCCTTGAAAAGCTTCACTATTCTGTACGGAGATTCGTAAATGACAAAACCAAAGCCCCCGTCCAAAAGCTCTTTTAAGCGGCTTAAACGGCGGCCGGGCTTGGGCGACAAAAAACCTTCAAACAACACGCTTTTGTCCATGCCGCCGCAAACGCTTATAAGGCTTGCAAACGCCGAAGGACCGGGAATCGGGATTACATCGTGGGCGGCTTCGGCGGCTTTGCGCGCAAGCAGGGCTCCGGGATCACTTAAAGACGGAGTGCCGGCATCGCTTGTGTAGGCAACGGTTTTGCCCTCATCAAGAAGGGCGATGATTTTTTTTGCGGCAAACTGCTCGTTTGCTGAACGGCAGGAAATCGTTTTTACGTGCACACCTAAATGGCTTAAAAGTTTCCGCGTTTGCCGCGTATCCTCGCAAGCCACAATATCGGCGCTTTTCAGCGTTTGCGCCGCGCGAAAACTTATATCGCCCAGATTTCCTATTGGAGTACCGATAATATATAAAACAGCCACAATTTGTAGTATACTACACTATTGAACAAAAAATGAAGGAGCGGCAAAGACAATACCATGAGGGAAATTGTTGAAGTCTTGGTTTTTGTAATTATAGGGATTATCCTCATCTGGGTTGGCTATGCGCTTTTTTTTCGTATGGGCATTCCCGCGTTTGGCGGAGTGCGTGGTTTCCGCCTCGGCAAGCGGCGGGCGAACAAAAACGAACGCGGCGGCAAGGCAGGTGATCCACAGATCTGCCCCGTGTGTGCGGGTAAATTGGACAGCGGGCAGCTTGTCAGCTCTCTGGCTTTCCCTTCGCTAAACGGCGGCAATGACCGCTTCATGCACATAAGAGGATGTTCAGACTGTCTAAGAGGTAAACGGGAAAGAATATGCCCGGTCTGTAACAAAGTGCTTAAAGGCGAAGAAATACTTATTTGCAGGCTTTTTGAACGCACTCTCCGGAAACCGCATGTCCATGTACTCGGCTGCACAACCTGCAAGGGGCCGCCTTCAAAGCGCTAACCGTAATAACTGCCCCCTGTGCCTTTAGCCCCCTCTGTGTTATACTCCCAGCAACAGGAGTTCAACAGCATGGCCCTTAATTGCGGTATTGTCGGACTTCCCAATGTAGGGAAGTCCACCATTTTTCAGGCCCTTAGTTCTGTTCAGGCGGAAACGGCAAATTATCAAAGTTTCAACAAAAACCCGAATATAGGCATTGCAAATGTGCCCGATGATCGCTTAACAAAACTAAGCGAAATTTTTAAGCCCAAACGCACCATTCCTGCCACGGTTGAGTTTATCGATGTGGCTGGGCTTGTGAAAGGTTCCTCCAAAGGAGAGGGGCTTGGAAATCAGTTCCTTGCGCACATACGGGAAGTTGGGATCATCGCCCATGTTGTCCGCTGTTTTGATAATCCCAACGTTCTCCATGTCAACGACAAAATTGATCCTGAATCGGACATCGAAATTATCAATATCGAACTTGCGCTTGCTGACTTGAGTACGATGGCAAAACGCCGTGAACGCGCCGAGCATACCTTAAAAGTAAAGGCGAAGGCTGAACACAAGGCGGCGGAAACCGTGCTGGCGGTGCTTGATAAAATCGGGGTGGTTTTGGAAAACGGCGGCTCTGTGCGTTCGGTTCAGTTAAGCGATGAAGAAAAAGCGGCAATTTATGACTGCCATTTTATCACCGCCAAACCCATGTTATACGTGTGCAATGTTGACGAAGACGGAATACGTTCCGTTGCGGAAGGCAGAACAAACGCAAGTACTGCCTATGTTGATGCGGTGCGTAAACACGCGGCGAGCGAAGGTTCCACCGCCGTGGTAATTTGCGGCAAATTTGAGGCGGAGCTGATAAGCATTGAGGACGCAAGTGAAAAGCAGGCGTTTCTTGATGAGCTGGGGCTGAAAGAACCTTCACTTTCCTCCATGATTCATGCGGCTTACGGGCTTCTGGGCTTGCGAACCTTTTTCACCACAGGCGAGGATGAGTGCCGCGCGTGGACCATACATTCAGGAGATCCCGCCCCAAAAGCCGCGCGTGCTATACACACGGATTTTGAAAAAGGTTTTATCAAAGCCGATGTTTACACCTGCGATGATATTATTAAATACGGAAGTGAAGCGAAGATCAAAGAGGCCGGCAAATACCGAATCGAGGGGAAAGAGTACATCGTGCAAGACGGCGATGTGATGTTTTTTAAGTTCAACGTGTAACGCTACTCGTCCAGTTCCCGCTTCACTTCCTCAAGCCGCTTTGAAAGCGTTGCGATGGTACGTTCAAGACGGGTCTTTTCCTTCTCAAGTCTGGCGCGGCTTGAGTCTTCATCATCGTCAGGCTTTTGCCGGATAGCCATTTTCACCGTGTCCGGGCTTTTGCCTGTTAAAAGCGCATTCTCTGACCATATGCGCTTTTCCTCGTTTGCGATGCCCGCCAAAAATCGCATATTGTCAGCACCTGTTTCGGGGTTCAAGTTGTATTGAAACATCCTCACCGCAAGGTTTGCCGCCTGCCGTGGAATGCGTAGCACCCGGTCTATGTAGTCCTCATAACGCCCGCCTATACCGGCGCAAATTTCGTGCGCCTTCAACAAAAGCTGCCCAAGTTCTTTTACCAGATTCCCGTTTTCACTTAAATATTTTTTTCTGATGGTGTCGGTCAACGTTTCAAGTTCTTTGGAGTCAGAAAATACGTCTTTGTATATCTCCTTTTTTTCCGCCTTCTCAAGCAAGTCGTGGAGTATAGCCCAGAACTCAGCCGTGTGCGCTCTGGGGGAAAGATGCCCGCCCCGCGCACAGGCATGAAGATGGTGAGCATACTCGTGAATGGCGGTGTACAACAGAAGATTGTCGTCGGAAAAATTGCGGTTGTGGATGATGATTTCACAACTGTCAGGTTTATAAAGACCGTTTACCTTTTTACTTTTTTTCCCGGAAAAAATTACGGTAAACTCCTGCGGAGCGTCCTGTACCGCAAGCAGCTTTTCCTTCACTTGGCTTTGCGTCATACAAAACCTTATCCCAACGCGCCGATTTTTTCCAGAGCAAGAACCGCGGCGGCTACGCAGGCGGTTTCCGTTCGTAGCGCCCGCTCGCCCATGGAAAGGCGCAGGAAGCCTGCTTTTTCAAGTTCCTCCCGCTCACGGTCAGACCAGCCGCGCTCACAGCCCACAGCCATCACCATCGGCTGTCCTAGCGCGGAAAGCAGGGCAAGGCTGCCTTCGGGGCGCGTATTATCCAGGGCGATAAGAATCGGGCTGCGCGAAAGACTTCCGCCGGCATACGCGCTCCATGGGCGAGTGGAAGAGGTTTCCTGCGAAGAAGGCGGCAGATCCCAAACTCGCCCCGCAAGCCAGTCTTCAAGAGAATTGTAAACAGAAAGCAGAGGAATCCTTGTATCCCGCGCCTGAACCGCGCCTTCGATTAAAGCCGCTTGAGCGCCGCCGTCGCTAAACAGCTTTGTGTCGCGGTAACTTTTTTCCCCAAGCTCCGTCCCGATTAGGTCAACGGCTTGCAGCCCAAGATTGGAAAGGTCGCGAAGAAGCCTGCGTATCTGAATGGGACGGGGAAAACCAACCGCCATGCGGACGGGAAAACGCGGCGGCGGCGGGTGGCGGAGATCAAGTGAATAAAATAGCGAGCCGTCCAAGCGCACCGTTTCAATGCGCCCAAGCCCTAAGTTCCCGCCGATAATACCCGCCTCAAAAACCTCACCGGGCTTTTTGCGCAACACTTTTAACAGATGAAGCGTTCGCTCATCCCGGCGCGGCAAAGGCTTTCCAATTTCAGCCGAATCAAAAAGGATAATGTTCACAAAAGCATTATATCATAAAACGATTATACACTCTCAAGCGAAACTATCCTTTTTGCTTTTTCAAGGAACTTCCCGACCTTTTTTTCCGCCTCACGCATCTGACTCACTGATAAGTTAAGCACATTGGAAATCTGTTCAAGTTCATTCATTTCCTTATCAATAAATGTTCCCTGCTCGTAAATCTTCTCTGAACCTTCTTTTACATCGTCGGTTACCTGCTTTACGACCCTCAAAACATCTATGACTCCCGCACCTTCGACCGCGTGCGCTTCAACGGCAACACCAACTTCACCGAAAGAATAGTCCATGTCCTTGATGCCTGAAAAAATCGCAGTAATTGATTCAATGGTCGTATTGGAAATCTTTCCTATCTGCTCAATTAACACTTCCATTCGTTTTATTTCTCCGGCAATTGC
>JAIRQD010000132.1:0-23554 GCA_031256655.1 Treponema sp. | reverse complement strand
AAAGATGAGGAAAGACGAAGGCTCATATCCGGCGGATAAAACTTCCCGCGAGCTGCTCACCCTGCTTTCGTATATTTCTTTGGTTTACGCGGCAGTTATCGCTGTGACGCTGGTGCTTGATGCGAATATTTTGGTTGTAGTGCAATGGGTGTTTTATGCCGCGATGGTATATTTTATTGCGGCTTTGGCGGTGAATATTCTCATTTCAATTCTCAAAAATAAAATCATCGATGATTTTAATTATTCGCTGATTCCTGATTTTTCCAAAACCACAGCGGGGAGCGAAGGTGTTTTGGATTCAGAAGAAATAAAACTTAACTTCTCGCTCAAATCATTGTATACAATGAAGTATACAATGAGAGTTCTTCCCGGTTTGTTTCTTGCATTGGGTTTTGTTTTGTTTTTGTCAACAACTGTTTTTGTTGTGCACCCGCACCAGCAGGCCGCCGTCTACCGCTCAGGACGGCTTGAGCGTTCCTCCATTGTCGGAGAGGGCATACACTTCAAACCGCCCTGGCCTATAGGAAGGGTGGAAATACACGATGTCTACCGCATCAACTCTTTGCAAATAGGCTATGTAGCGTTTGATGATCCGGGTTTTTTGTGGACGCAATTTCATGGCGGCGATCATTTATTGCTTCTTGGAAACGGAAATGAAAAAGTAACAGTGAATATGAGAATTATGTATAACATTTCCGATTTGTACGCTTACATTACCACAAGCGTTAATCCGCGTGTCATATTGTCCGCCGCCGCTTATGAGGCGCTTCTTGATCGAACTGTAACCACAACGCTGGATGCTTTTTTAAATATTGACAGAAGTTCCCTTTCAGTTTCAATAAAGGAGGAGCTTTCACAATTCAGCGCGCGGGAGCGGCTTGGTCTTTCTGTGGTGCAAATTATCATTGAAGGCATACATCCGCCGGCTGAAGTTGCGGAAGTTTATCAAATGGTTATATCCGCTTCGATTGATAAAAACACGATTATCACGGGAGCTGAAACAGAGGCGGAAAGAAGGCTTATCGATGCGGACAGACAGAGCAGGTCTATTGTCAATTACGCTCAGGCGAGGCAATACTACAGAATCAGCGCCGCCATGCAGGAAATGACTGTTTTTCATGCGGCGGCTGAAGCACACTCAATAAATCCTGAAAGTTTTGAGATGTCCAGGTATCTTGAAATATTTGAAAGGATTATAGGAAACAGTAACGTGTATGTATTTTCACAAGGAATGGAAGATAACATACAGCGGGCTTTTATTGGCGGGCAATTTAATGTACCAGGTATCGTGGAATTTTAAGCAAAACAGGAAGTGTCATGAATAAGCTATTTAAGTATTTGTATGTTTTTATTTTTCTTGTTCTGGTGGTGGCCGCGGGATTTACATTTACTGTGAGGGAAGGATCCACCGCAATCGTTTCGCGCTTTGGAAGGATAGTCAACGTGCATACGGAAGCGGGTATGCATTTCCGCCTTCCCTGGCCTATCGACAGGATCATTGTTTATGACGCCAGAAACCAGTATATGGATTCAGGTTTTATTGAAACCATGACAAACGACATGATCAATATCATTCTTCAAACTTACCTTGTGTGGAACGTTCAGGATGCCGAGCGTTTTCATATCAGCGTTGGTGATTACGCGGCGGCACAGCGGCATCTTAACAGCATTGTGGCAAACACAAAAAACGGCGTGCTTGGAAACTTCACGCTTTCAAATCTGGTGTCAACAGACCCGGATGATATAATGCTTGATGAAATCCGCAGCGCCATTGAGATGCAGGTAGCGGCGGCTGCGATAAGCAATTTCGGCATTGAAGTGCAGACGCTCAGATTCAGGCGGCTTGCGCTTCCGCACACGAATATTTTAAGCGTCTTTGAGCAGATGATAGCCGACAGACAGCGGCATGTTTCCCGCTACCTTACCGAAGGTGAGCGCGATGCCGCCATCATTATCAGCGAGGCCGAAGCTCAGTCCGCCGAAATCATCGCGCAGGGCAGGCTTGAGGCTTCCATGATTGACGCGGAGACTGAAAGGCGCGTTGCAGAAATATACGGCGAAGCATTCAGCAGAAATCCTGAATTGTTTACGTTCCTCATGAACCTTATCGCGCTTGAAAATTCCGTGAACACAGAAACCGTTATTGTTATGCGCGCAAGTGAATCCCCGTTTAATGTAATTACCGGGGCAAGGTAAACGCTTATGACAAAAAAAACTTTTCAGGCGTTTACGCAGATATTGACCTATTTTATTAAATATTTCAGGTGGGTTGTGCTTGCCGCCGCCGTGCTTATCGCGCTTTCCGGTGTGTACCGTGTGGACAGTTATGAGGCAGCAGTTGTCCTGCGCATGGGCAGACTGGTCGGCGCTACGCCTGTTGAGCAGGTGAGGGGGCCGGGTCTTCATTTTGCCCTCCCGTTTTTTATCGATGAGGTGATCAGGGTGCCTGTGCATGTTGTGCATGAGTGGTCGATCACCACGCATTTTGGTATAGGCAGAATTTTCCCCGGTGTTGAAATGAGCGGCTATCTTTTAACCGGCGACAACAACATTGTTTTGATACGGGCAAATGTACGCTACCAAATATCCAACCCGGTGCAATACGCGCTTTTTAACAGTTATCCAATTGCGATAATTGACGGCGTTGTAAGCGGTGAGTTTACGCGCGCGGTGGCCGGCATGGATATAGATTTTGTGCTTACAAGGGGCAGGGCAGACCTCGCGAATCAAATACTGTGGAACTCGCAAAGGATCATTGATGAACTGCAAATCGGGGTTGCCTTAATCGGCGTGGAACTGACCGAAATAATACCTCCCAATGAAACGGCTTTTTATTTTGAGCGGGTGGCAAGCGCGTCTATAGCGAAAGAAACCAGCATACAGCAGGCGCAGGAACAGGCTGCCGCGCAGATACTGAGGGCGGAAGCGGAATCAAGTTCACTCACTCAAGTTGCCATTTCCCAGCAAGCCGCCCGCCTAAGCAGGGTTCACAATGTGATGGCGGAATTCAACGGTCTGTATGATCAGTTTACCCTAAACCCCGAAGTAATAAGGGCGGGCACTTTCAGGTCGCGCGCCGCTGCAGTGCTGTCACAGGCGGGCAATATGATAATTGTGCCTGATGGTGCCGAAGTGCCGTTTATTGTGCTGCCGTAGGTAGCGGGGGGCAATACGCCTCCCCGCAATAACGGGTTGAATTAAGCCGCATTAAAAAATCAGGCTATGAACATTACCTAGTTAACAAGCCACAGGCTTGCGGCGGTTGCTTCGTCGGTTCTTGTCCAAAATTGGCTGCGGCCGAAAGGACCAATGTGCCCCCGCATTTCCAGCGTGTCAACGGCAAAATTTCTTCTGCCCGCGCTTGTTCCGGCAGGGCGGAAAGTGATTCTGCTGCTGTACATTCTGCCGTCAAGGGGGTCTATAATGTTTCCGCCCCTCCAGTCACCGGTTCCGTGCCTTGAGAGGCCGAAAATCCATGGCGGACCTGCCAGCGGCATTTCGTTTACCCTGCCGGCCAGGGGAAAGCCGCGGTAACTGTCGCGCATACGATACGCCAGCGTCCCCTCAGGCTCAAGCGTTGATGACAGGATTCTGCCGAAAAGCACCCCGTTTTCCTGGAAAATCTGCCAGCCGGCGGTAATCTGATCGTCCTCGTCAATGCTTAACCAGAATCCCTCTACCGGATCTGCCTGTGCAAAAGACATCGCCGCGGCAACCGCAAAAACAAAAATGAGAGTGATGATTTTCTTCATAATTTTTCCTCGCTTTAATTTTAGGACATCGTTATTAGGCTGGTATGATCAAACAGTGGGTTATTTTGACATGAAAAACATCAAAAGTCAACATAATATTTGCAAAATACCTTAGGACAACACCCCACAATGCCTAACGGTTATCTGTTCACTGTAAACTTTCCATGTTATAGTAACTCTATGACCGTTGAAAATATTGGAAAATCTTTGGCTTCCAGGGATTATCTTTCGGATAAAGACAAGCGGAAATTCAAGAATAACATTCTGTCTATTTCACTTTCTCTTGTCTGCCTTGTTGCCGCCCTCATTTACGGGTGGATTTTTCCCGAACAGGACATCGTCATCGCCATTATTTTTCTTGCGGGGATACTAGTTATCGGAGTTCCCATTTTTGTTACCGCGGTGCAGGGGCTGATTTCAAAAAACATGAAATGCGCGATGGAAATACTTGTTTCAATCGCGGTAATAGTATCGGCGTTAAGCGGGGAATTTGTCCTTGCCATACTTATCCCGGTTATCCTTACCTTTGTTCATTTTCTTGAAGAAAAAAGCATTATGGGCGGACGGGACGCGATTGAAGGCTTGAAGAAAATGCAGGCGGAAACGGCGGTACTCCTGAAAGACGGCGGGGAAACCGAAGTTGACGCGAAGGAGCTAAAGTGCGGGGACATTATTGTCGTCCGCCCAGGCATGGCGCTGCCTGTAGACGGAGAAGTTTGTTTTGGCGTATCAAGCATAGACCAAAAGTCCCTTACAGGCGAATCTGTGCCGAACACGGTGAGGGTAAATGATCCGGTATTTGCCGGAACCGTAAACATTGACGGTAGCATACAGGTCAAGGTAACAAAGGAATACTCTGACACTTCATTTCAAAAAATAGTGAAGCTGCTTGAAGAATCCGAACATATCACTATTCCTGAAACAAAAATCGTTGATACTTTCATTTTCTATTACATTCCGCTTGTGCTTGTCACATCGCTGCTTGTCTGGCTGTTTACGCAGGATATTACAAGGGCTATCGCTATTCTTGTTGTCAGTTGCCCGTGCGGTCTTTTGCTTATTAACTCTGCCCCTATGATTGCGGTGTTGTCATCCGCGACAAAAAAAGGGATACTCATAAAAAATTCGGCTTTCGTGAATCATCTGTCGGAAACCGATTACATTGTTTTCGATAAAACGGGAACCATAACGAACGGGATTCTTGAGGCGGACAGTTTTCATTTAGAGGCGGCCGCTGATTTTGATTCGCTTCTTACAACCGCCGCCTGTGTTGCCCATGCTTCGCTGCATCCCATTTCCAAATCAATTATTTCGTTGTGTGAAGCGAAAGAGTTCGCAAGGGATTATGAAATCAAGGAACATATAGGCAAAGGGCTTGAAGGCAAAAGGGGAGATGACCTTATCTACCTTGGCAGTTACAGATGGGTGAAGTCGCTTGGGTTTGATGTTCCTGAAAAGTATGAGAACGCCGGAACCTGTAACTGGATTATAAAAAACGGAAAAATTCTCGGCTGCATTGTTTTCAAAGACACGCCCCGCGACGATGCGGCGCAGGTTGTGGGTGAGTTAAAAGATATAGGCGTGCGGCAAACCTGTTTGCTCACAGGAGATCGCTTTCAAACAGCGGAGAGGATTCAAACGGCTGTAGGTATTGACCAAATGCGCTGCGAACTGTTGCCAGAGCAGAAACTTGAGTATGTTGAAGGAATGATGAAAGACCACACCGTCACTGTCATCGGTGACGGCATTAACGACGCGCTGGCTCTTTCAAAGGCGCATGTGGGAATTGCTATGGGAGCGATGGGATCGGATACGGCAATTCAAAGCGCGGATATTGCGTTAATGAACAATAACCTTGCCAATATACCGTTTGCGGTGAAACTGGCGCGGAAGACAAAAGGCATCATCTATCAAAACATAGTGCTCGCTTTTTCCATGAGCATTGTTATGATATTTCTTGCCGGCATCGGGTTTGTCTCACCCATCGCCGGAGCGTTTTTGCACAACCTTGGCGCGTTTGTGATTTTGGCAAATTCAGGCCGTGTTATGCGGCTTTCGCGGCGGGTTGCAGGCTGACCGATTATTACATTGACAACCGCTTATTACGCGGTATACTATAAGCTGTATATTCTGTCCATTCAATAGGAGGTAGAACGCGGATGGCGCTATCCCGAAGAGAGTTTATTAAGGGCGGCCTGGCGGCCGTGGGGACAGCGGCGCTGGCGGGCGCCGGAACGGTGCGCAACCTGTTCGCAGGTGGTGCGTTTGATATAGGGGGCGCTCGACCTGCAACAGGCGGTGCTTGGGGAAACGCGCGGTACATAGATTTAGAACGCACAGGCGAACTTGAACGCCGTGAGCGGGCGCTGTGGGCGTTGTTTGAACCCTGCCAGCTTTGCCCTCGTATGTGCAACGTCAACCGTAGGGCAGGCATAGCAGGCGTTTGTTCAGCCGCCGCAAACTTCAGTGTCGCGTCTGTTATGGCTCATCCGGGCGAAGAGGCTCCGTTGAGCGGAAGGCGCGGTTCCGGGACGATCTTTTTTTCCAACTGCAATCTTCTCTGCGTTTTCTGCCAGAACTGGCAAATCGCCCATAGGGGGGACGGGATACAGACCACCCACAATGCCCTTGCCAACATGATGCTGGATCTACAGCGTGTGGGTTGTCATAACGTCAATCTGGTTACGCCTACGCATCTGGTTCCCCATATTGTCACCGCGCTTAGGCAGGCCATTGCCGGGGGGTTGAATATACCTCTGTTGTACAACACCGGCGCCTATGATTCACTTGAGGTAATCAGGCTGCTTGATGGTATCATCGACATTTATCTGCCTGACTTCAAGTTTCAGAATGCGGAGCATTCCGCCCGTTTTGCGCAAGCGCCGGATTATCCCGCTCACGCCGCGGCGGCAATTAAGGAAATGCACAGGCAGGTCGGGCTGCTTCATGTTGTGGACGGCATCGCGCAGCGGGGGATGATAATCCGCCACTTGGTTATGCCTGAAAACACGGCGGGCACCGATGTTTTTGTCCGCTGGGTTGCCTCCGAGCTCGGTCCCGATACCCATGTCAACATCATGAGTCAGTACAGGCCGATGTTCCGGGCGCACGACTATCCGCCGCTTCACCGCCGCTTGACGCAGGTGGAGTTTGCACAGGCAATGCGCTGGGCGCGCGAAGCCGGTTTGCGTAATTTCCATTAACCGAAAGCGTTTGACTAAGACAGGCTGTATGTAGGAATATCATGCCCGCAAAAGTTTCGCAGGATGTAAAACTCCTTATCAGCCTCTTTTTGCCTTTTTTTCTCATCCACAGCGTTCAGCAGGTTTATTTGACATTCGCTATACTCCTGTATCAGGGCTACGGCTTTTCTTACGAAACAACCGCATGGATCATCGCCATGTATTCTCTGGCGGCGATGCTGACTCGTCCGCTGGGCGGCTGGCTGCTTGAAAATTTCGGCATACGCAAGATACTCATCTGGAGCGGGATTTTGAGCTTTGTGGGGAGTTCGCTTTTTTTTGTTAATGAATGGGCGGCGATGCTCCACATTGGCAGGGCTTTAAGCGGCGCACTTTTCGGTGTTTACAATATGGAACCTGCAACGCTGCTTCTTATCGGGAGGGCATTAACAGGAGCTGCTTTCGGTATGTATTCCATGGGGCTTTTTTCCCATCAGGCTTTGTGTGTTTCCGAAAAAAGGCGCGGCGCGATGTTTTCGCTGTTGGTAGTCGGCAGTGTCTTGCCTATGGGCGCTGTTGCTCCGCTGGGGGAATGGCTTCTGTACAATTCGCAAGTTCTGCTTTACCTGGCAATAGGTCCTGTTTTGAGTGTGTTTTGCATTTTTTTCGGGGGGCGGGTGACAACAGCGGTGGTGCGCGAAACGAGCGGCGGCGACCAAAAAAACTGGGGGACATACCGCGAACTTTTTTCTTCGCGCGCCTTTCTCTTTTTGATTGTCACAGGCACAGTTATTGCGCTTATTGACGCGCTCATCATCAAACTTTCTTTGCTCACCATTGAACATGGGCTTATCGTATCGTATTTTTTCGCAAGTGTTTCCGTTACCGCCCTTATTGTTCGCCTGCCGTGCGCGTCCATGTTGAACTCACTTCCGCGCGTCCCGCTGCTTGCTCCAACCGGCATCCTTATGGCTCTGTCCATGATAGTGGTGTCGTTTTTTCCGTCAAACGCCGCTTTGGTGGTGGGCGGCATCCTCTTTGGCGTGGGATTGGGTGCGGGATGGCCTATGTACCACGCGATAATCAGTGATCTTCTACAGCCGCTCTTGCGCCCCAAAGGTACGGCGACCGCGCTTTTGCTGTACGATATTGGGTTTTTCGTCTCACCGCTGATTGTCGGCTACTTTCTGCCGCACCTCGGCACAACAGGAACCTTTGGAACTATCTCTCTTGCCGCAGGCGGCATTCTGGTGCTTTTAGGGGTGTTTTATTGGCTTCCACTGTACCGGAAAGTGCGGTAAAAATCCCTAAGTCTTATTTTCAATGCCGTAATGTCTTTTTTTACCCGCTTATGCTCAAATGGCAAGGCAACCAAAAACGAGGCGATATTCGCGTAAATGTAAAATGGAATCGCAAGCCAGAATATAGGCCAGTGAAAGAGAGCGCCCGCATTCGGACCCACAGGAACGGTCAAAAATAAACTTGGCGTAAGGGATGTAAAAAGTGCGCCAACAGCCCCAACATCCGAGAGCGGCCCGAAAATGAGCGCGCTGTTGCGGATTTCGGTGGAAAACAAATGGTTTATGTGCACAAAGCCTGTACCTATCAAAATTATTTCGTTCACCAAGATTATCACCAGAGTGACAAAGGCAAGCGGAATAACTTTTGGTATTCGTTTGTAATCAAGGGTGTGGACTTTGAGCATCACCATGAGCATGGGCACTGTCCACAAAATCGTGTGGCTGTAATGAAAACGCAAGGTTTCAAAAGCAAAGGCGCTGTAGCCGATTGTGTCAACCGGAAAAAGATTTGCGGCAAGACCTGAGATAACACCCATGTAAAACATATAGTCTTTTAAGATTCTGTTTTTGGAAAGAAAAAGCCAGGGGAAAATCAAAACGCTTACCGAACAAATGTTTTCAGGTGTTATCGTACGTATCGCGTACGGCATCCATTGCGCGTAATGATCTGCAAAAAGTTTTAAAAAGTGAAGGGCGAAGTTTGAAAGAAGGATCAAGAACAGCACGGTCTTGCAAATTTTTTGACTTTTGTTACGCAGAGGGAAATAAACGGCAATTACCATGCCAATCCCAAATGCGATAAACATAAAGTAAAAAAAATTAAAAAGCTCAACCATGCGTTCTAAAACCTATATCAGATCTCCTGCAGCCTTTACTTTCACACGGCTTGTGTTGCCAGGATAATACGAAAGCGGCGTATCCTCCACGTCAATGATTTCAATTTTATCAGGGTCTGCCCCCGATTCAACTGCCAGTGCAATTGCGCCGTCCTTTGCCTGTTTCAGCGCTTGTTCGCGCGGCACTTCATCAAAGGAAATAAGCTTTTCATACGTTCCGCTGACCTTTGCGATCGCCGAGCCTATGGCGTTTGCCGCGCCGAAATATTGCGGGGAAATCACATTATTTGTGCCGCTAAGATTGTTTGGTAAAATTACTGACCCGCCGCCTACCAATATTACATCGACATCATCTGAAGAAACTTTTATCGCGTCAATTGTTTCTTCAACTAGTGCCTTAATTACCGAAAGCGCGCGCTTGGCAAAAGCCTCATCAATGTGCGCCACTTTAGCGCGGTCGCCAATATCAGCCATCCCAAGCCGCACAGCAATGTCGGTCGCGGTAAGCACATCCCCTCCGAAAACGAGCGCTTTTTCAGTGATCCGGTAACCGACACTATCAGGGCCGACAGTAATTTCACCGCCTTTTTCGCGGACTATGCTGCCGCCGCCCAAGCCAATGGAAACAATGTCAGGCATACGGAAGTTTGTCCTCACGCCGCCGATGGTAACAGCAACACTGCTTTCGCGCGGGAAACCTTTCTGCAACATTCCCAAGTCCGTTGTCGTACCGCCGACATCAACAACCACCGCGTCAGTGAGGCTTGAAAGGTAACTCGCCCCGCGAATACTGTTTGTCGGGCCGCAGGCAATTGTTAAAACAGGATACCGCCGCGCGTATTCCATTGTCATAAGCGTTCCGTCATTTTGCGAAAGGTATACGTCTGCTTCCGTAACGCCGAGCGCTTTAAGGCTGTCGGCAAAACCGCTTGTTATGCGCTGCGCCACTTCATGCAGCATCGCGTTAAGTATTGTGGCGTTTTCCCGCTCTACAAGCCCCATGCTCCCAATCTCACTTGAAATTGAAACATGAACGGAGTCGCCAAGCACTTCTTTGCAAAGTTCAGCGGCGCGGATTTCATGGTCGTTACGCACAGCGGAAAAGACACAACTTATCGCGACGGAGTTCACGCGGTTTTTGAGTTTTTGGAAAAAAGCCCTGGCAGCATCTTCATCAAACGGGGCAATTTCTTTTCCGTCATGCTCAAAGCCCCCGCCGATAATTGCCGATTCAAGTACAAGTTCGCGCAAATCGTCTGCCCAGTCAACCATCGGCTGTATTTCGCAGCTTGCCGGAGCCCCAAAACGCAATACGCCGATTTTGGCGAGGTTTTTGCGCTCTACAATCGCGTTTGTGCATTGGGTTGTTCCAAGCATCGCCTGTTTAATTTTTGATTTATCAATCTTTGAAGTATCCAAAATGGTTTTTACCGCATCAAGGATCCCCGAATACACATCTTCGGTTGTGGGGCGTTTTACCTCTGCAGCCACCTTCATATTCTCGTCAATTAAAACAGCATCGGTGTTCGTTCCACCTACGTCAATACCAAGCCTGTACCGCATTACTTCACCTCCGCCGCGTTAAGGATTTCCACAGGAACGTAATCAACATCGTAACCAAAGTAGCGAGGACCGACAAGCGCGATGCCTTCAGGGGTGCGCCACAATGGAAAGCATTCCAGCGCCACAACCATAACACGCTTGCCGTATTTCAGCGCGTCAGTTGGAACGGGAACAAAGGTTTCAGAGTCCACAAGGCAAATGAGGTCAGGTGTCACCGCTTTTACTTTTCCGTCAACACGCGCGATGAGGTTTTCGTTTTGAAACTCCACCTCCGCCTGCCTGCCCTTGTCACTGCTAATTCCTTCAAGGATGACCTTACCGAAATTAAAGCCGCCTTTCACTTCCCTCTGTACATCGCCGATTTTCCCCGTAAAAATCTTGTAGCCTTCCGCCGCCTGCAGGAACGCCTGTTCAGGGGTTTTGTCCGCGCTGTTTTTCGCTGTGCGTATAGCTTCCCCCAGCATCTGCGTGCGCGAGACGATGTCTTTGACCGCGAAGCTTTTAAGCGTTTTGCCGTCCATTATGTACAGCGCGACAGATACGCTTCCGCCGCACGCCATGCAGATGACGCGCGCCATGTCTTCTGTCCACTTGTTGCTGATGGTTTTTAGCATCATGCTGTTGCCCTTTTCATCAGTCAGGGCAAGCGGAGTCGCGCTTACCCCTCCTATGGTAAAGGTAACCATCTGCAATTCAGGGAACGCGCGTCCCATCCCGTCAGCGTCAATTAACGGCAACCCAAGCCGCGCGGCCGCCACGAAGGGAAGCATACTGTTGACACCGCCTGCCTCCATCGGCATTACGGCGAAGAAATCCTTCCCGTAATACTGCCGCGCCATGTCGTATAGCTGCCGGTATTCGCTTCCGTTGGCAGCCTTCTCGCTTAGTACTGTTGGCGCACCCATCATCGCAATCGGGAGAACCAACGCGTCATCAGGCACTTCGTCTGCCGACAGCATTTTGACAGGCCCGCAATCCTTAATAGCGCCGTGCGCCATAAGTTTCCCGATATAAGGATCGCCACCTCCGCCAGAGCCTAAAAGGGCAGCCCCAAGGGCAATGTCATCAAGCTCTTTTTGTCCAATTTCTCTCACTGAATATCTCCTTGCGGCTTTCCGCTATGCTATGCATTTCCTGTACGGCAACATATCCATACATCAAAAAATTTCTCCCGGAACCGAAATCGAATTTAGCAACTTATTCAGGGCGACAAGCGGATCTTCGTATCGTTCAAGCTGGATAAAAAGCTCATAGTTCTTGTCCGAAACTACCCTGACCGTTTTGCCGATGCAGTCGTACACCGGCTGAGAACCTATATCAGGAAAATATCGCGGTTTTTTCGGAATAAAAGTGCAGTTTCTGCCTTCGCAACGTATTTCAGCGATGTTCGGCGGCACAGAAACCAGGAAGATGAGGAAGTCAGAATTGCCGCCGCCAACACTGAACGTAGTGCCGGATTTTGCCATGTGTATGTTCCGCTTGCCTATTGCAGTGTTCTGGTCTTCAACAAACAGGTTAAGCATCAGTGGACCGTTATCATCTTCCGGCGGCGTATAAAGTTTGTCTTTGAGCGCGTTTTTTCGCACGGGAGGAGGAGGCGGTGGTATCGGAGGCGTTCCCTGTCCCCTCTGCGCTTCCTCATATCTGTTCATCATTGCCGCATCCGCTTTTTGTGAGGCAGGCGGTTGAACAGCTTTTGCCATTACCCTGTTTGGAGAACGGTGCAAGTTTCTTGCCAGAAGGAAAATGATGAAGGCAAGAATTCCCAGCGCCAAAAGCGCCAAAAGTATTATGAGCCAGGTCGGAATACCACCTGCAAACATGGGTGTCGCCTGTTGTGCGGCGGGAGGTGGGATACCGGGCGGTGCAACAGCGCCGGGTGGAAGTTCGGCACCGGGCGGTTGCACACCAGGCGGTAGTGCGGCATCAGGCGGTTGCACACCGGGCGGTAGTGCGGCATCAGGCGGTTGCACACCGGGCGGCAGTGCGGCATCAGGCGGCGCAACTCCCGGCGGCAGTGCGGCATCGGGTGGCGCAACTCCCGGCGGCAGTGCGGCATCGGGTGGCACGACAGCGCCGGGCGGCAGTGCGATCACTGGCGGCGTTACTCCGGGCGGCAATACACCAGGCTGAGCGATTATCGGCGGCGCAGGGGGCGGCGTGACAGCCGTAGGAGGAGCGGTAACAGGCCGGCCGGATAAAGGTCCGTCACCTATTACAGGAACCTGTATGAAACGAAAGTCAACACCGGCGGCGGCAAGACGGCCTTGCGAAGCGGCAATAAGCCCTGATGCACCGGGGGATGCTCCGTCTGAAATAAGAATAACCATACGGCTGCGGTTTGCCGGAATAAGTGCGGTGTAGCTTTCGGCAAAGCCAAGTGCTGAACCCAAATTCGCGAGAGTGCCCAGCGGATACATCATCAAAAGCCGTGCCGCAATAATTTCAACATCACCAAAACCTAAAACCCGCCGTGTAATTTCAAGGCGGGGAGTTTCGGCAAAAGAAATGAGATGGAAGGTGTCGCCAAAACGCAGAAACTCCCGTAAAAACGGACCTACCAGATAGTCGCTGGTTTCCCAGTAATGTTCACTCATGCTGGCAGATGTATCCAACACGACTACCAAATCAACAGAACCGCCGGCTTGTTGACCGCTTACACCTGAAACAATCGCCGCCATAAGTATGAGGGCAAAAACAGATTTTTTCACCAATCCTCCTTTACGCTTAAGTACGCTTAAAAAGCCGAGGCGATTGCCTCCACGGTGTAGGTCTCGGTTTCCACATTGGGCAGTTTTACCTCGTCTCCAACCGCTTTGTTTAAAACAGCGCCTCCAATTGGAGCCATGTAGGAAATAACCCTGTTGTTAGGATCAGATTCCCACGGACCTAAAATCGTGTATTCTTCCTTAGTTCCTGAATTTTTATCCACAAGCGTAACACGGGTGCCGAAGAACACCTTCGCGGTGTTCACGTGAGACGGGTCAAAAAGCTGCGCCCGGTCAAGATCGCCTTTCAGGCGCGTCATCATATTGTTAAGTTCAGCCTGGCGTTCTTTTGCGGCTTTGTACTCGGCGTTTTCGCTTAAGTCACCGTGCAGCATCGCGCTCTCAATTTCCTTTGAGTTGGCAGGTATATCAACGTCAATGATGTTTGCAAGCTGCCGCTGTTTCTCCTGATATTTTGCAAGCGTTACAATAAGCCCCAAATTCGTCGTCTTCTTCTCTTCAACGCCGAAAAACTTAAAGTCAGGGAAACGTTTAAGAATCCTGTTTTTCAAGTTTAACTTGTCTTGCGGGTCAAGACCCGAAATGTCGTTGATGAATGTGTAAACTCGCGTAATAGTTTCAGTCTCCGCCGCATCAACATAATCGTTTATCAGCCCTTCGGTAAACAAAATTGTATACGCAAGCTTGTTCTGTTTACGGTTTTCAGGTATATCGCGGCGGTTTTCCATTTCGCGGTAACTGATGTCAAGAACGTGAATGAGCGTTAAAAGCTGCTTTTCATACGGGATTTCCGCCTTCTTAAACCACGGCTCATTACTTGAGTTTCTGTAAAACCACAACGCCGCTTCACGGTAATTGCGGTAGTTTTCAAAGCAAGTTGCGACAAGGGAAGTGAGTTTATCCTCATAACCTTCTTTTAAAAGGCTTGCGACAATGGATGCGGTGGGGAAGCGTAAAAACAGCTTAATGTGAATATCCGTCCAGCCTGGGACGAAAAGCTGAATATGTTTAAGAAACTCTTCTTTCAATTTCGTATCTTTGAGGTTAAGGAAAAGTTCAGGCACATCTTCAATACCTTCAAAAAGTTCGATAAAATTTAATTTGGTGCTGCCGGCAAGATGCGGATATTGCGCGACCAGGTCTTTGACAAGCAGATAAGAAGTGATAACCTGCTCGTTTACCTGATGGTGTGCTTTTAGGTAACCGGAAATATATCCAAACATTTCGTTAAAATATTCAGATTCAATTTCGGCATCCTTTTGCGCCGCGTAATTACGCAAAACCTGCGCCCGATCGAAAAAGTGCTTTGCAGCCTTAAACTCAAAATACAGCTTCTCATCGATGCTGATCGGTCGCTCGCGCACGGTGAAGATATCCGCATCATTCGGGCTTAAGCCGAATGACGGATCGGTTTTAAGTATCTCGCGGGCTTTGGAACTCCACGTAGTCCATTCAGAGGCGGTAAGGACTGCGGGGACAAGTTCAGTTTTTATGCGCTTTAAGTCGCAAGAGTTCCCAAAGCTTCTGATGACCATTTTAAGCGCCCAAGACGGATCGGTTTTTACCTTGTCGTGGAGTTTCTCTTTTTTCCACGTCGCCTTGAGTACCCAAATGTGGTCTTTGGTAAGAGTTTGCAGAGCGTTTACCGCCATTTTAAGCGACATTGAATGTCCGCGGTGTTTTGCGAAGTCGATAACGATGTCGTCTCCCTGCACGTGAGCGATGCGCCCTACGCCCCAGGTTCTGTGAAATACAAAGTTTCCCTTGTCAAAAGATATGTGCTTTTCAAAGTCAGCAACCGCTTCTTTGACGTTTCGCGGTCCTTGTGCAAGGCTTGAAACGCGGATGTACGCTTCAAGCTGGCTGTGCTCAGCGTATTTTTTCCGGTAGCAATCGGCAATGTCCTTTCTCGCCTGGCGGTCGTCGTTGTCGTATTCGAGGATGAGTTTAAGGACAACAATGGCGGTGTTTATATCATCACGCTTGATGCAGGAAACATAAACATCTTTCAAAAGCGAAGCCGCTTTTAACTCATCGAAGTTCTTTGCAACCCGCTTTTGAACATTAAGAAAAAAGTCAATGTCTACAGGGCACAAGATAAGCAGCTTGTCCCATATTTCTTTTACACTTGCAAAATACTGTTTGACAATGTAGCGGTGTAAAGCTTTTTTGTAGTAATCCACCGCCGATTCCAGATGGGAAAGATTTTCATACCGCTCGGCTAAAGCTTTGGCAAGATCAGCCTCATCATAATCGACTTTTACCAGCCGCTCCCAAACACCGTACTTCGCTTCTTCGTTGTTTTCGTTTTTATAGCAGTCCGCCAGCGTCCTAAGCGCAAACTTCGATTCACCATAATCGAGCATCCTGTCGCACAAGTGCTTGACAATTACCCATTTGTGATTATCCACAAAAATTGAGATGAGGCTTACCATTGCCGCATCGTCAATAATCTGCTGGGATAGGGAAGTTATGCCGCCCAGATACAAGGCGATGATGCTATTTTTGGAATGTGAAAGATGCTCATAGCAGAGTTTTTGGAGTTCGTTCTCACAGCGGCTGTCCCTGGCCTGTTTCAAAATCGCATCCAAGTCTTTGAACTGGTTCGCTGTGTAGTTACTCAAAGTGGCGCGTGTCCACTTTTCCTCGTTAAGCATTTCCTGGACGTTTTTGAGAAGCTCTTCAGACATAATGTACTCAACTCCCTAAGTTTTATACTTGCTATATACGACAGGATCGATAAACTGAATCTTCAGCATCGTCTCGTCCATTAGCCCAACGGCATCTTTTGAGTGCTCGCAGTGGTCAACCAGCCAAAAATAGCGGTTCAAAAGCCTGGGTTTTAGCAGCGACCGGTTAGCGGCGCTCTTACTGCGGTTCTCATTTTCAAGCGCAAGAATCGACTGCTTAAGCCGCCCAAGTTCCACAGGTTTCAGCTCCCGCTTTACTGAAAACACTCCCCAAACACACCCCCACACAGGTATCCATTCTACCAACTCTTGCCCCGTATGCCCCAGCTCCTTCACCGCATCGATGAGCTGTAGTATCATCTGCGACTCAAGACCACAGAGGTTTATTTCCTGCGGGTCAAGAAAAAAAGCCTCTCTGAAAAGCACTTTGGCAATACGCGACTGACCTAAAAGCGCATTAACATCGGCAAGCTCTGAAAGTATCGCGCTGTCCTCGCGCCTGCATCTGCCTGCCTGCTCAAGGTACTTAAGCGCATCATCCCAGTTGCCTGCCCCCTTGCAACATCTTCCTGCGCGCAGCAAAAGATCCGGATCATACTCACTTGCCCCATCGCCCAAAAGACCTGAAAAGCAATCGAACGCACGCAAAAACACAAAGCGCTTGACAGCATACTGACAAGAATCTGTTGTGTCATCTGGGAGCGGTGCTTCCGAAAGCGGCGCTTCAAGCCTGTCCAAAAAGGCGTAATAGGACTTCCATTGCGAAAGAATGTACTCACCTTTTTGGTACGGATCGCTAAAATCATCCAGCCGCCTAAACTTTTCAAGCCACCAGTTAAGACACTTAAGGGCATAAAGCACCTCGCTGTGCTCAAAATCAACTTCAAGAGCCTGCTTCAAAAAATCATGGGCGCCAGAGGCATCCCCTGTTTTTAGAGTTTCGTAGGCTCTCCGAATAAGGCCTTCCGCCCCGGTCGTATCATTCATGCGTGAAAAAATTGTACGATCTGGTACAACAAGCTCCATTAAGCAATATACTACTATTGCGGAGATTTGCCTAGTACCCCCGCTTACTACCAAAGCGTTAGCTTTGACAGTAAGCGGCCGATTTTAGAAATCGGCTCTTTACAAGAGCGATGCCGAAATATTATCATATTGGAGTGAAAGTGCAAAAGCTGGATGCGATATTAACAAAGGCCGTACGTCTTGCCAGAAGAAGGAATTACGATGCGGCGATACGTATTCTTGAAGTGGAAGCAAACAGATATTACGGTTCTTTTACCTACTATTATCTGCTTGGTCTTTCATACCTTCGCTCTAATATCTTCGGCGTGGCGCTGACATATTTCCGTTTGGCGGTGGAACAGCGGAAATCAGGCGATCCGAACGCGCTGTTGGGGCTTGCCGCTTTGTATCTTAACCACGGCGACACCGACAAAGCCGTTGATTTGTACCTTGAGATTCTCTCCATTGACGCGGCAAACAGCATCGCCAAACGCGCGTTAAAAATAATAAGGCGGTATCCGTCAAGTGACGAAATTTCAGCGTGGATTGAATCAGGCCGCCTTCACACGCTTTTCCCGCCTTTTCCGCGTGCGGCTGTCTCGCGCCAGACAGCGGCTATAAGCATAACAGCCGCGGCGGCAAGTATAATACTCCTTTTGGGGCTGGGCGCGCAAACGGGTATTCTTTTCACCCCGTCGCCGCAAAACTTAAGACCCATTCCTGCCGCCTTTATGCTCACCGCGGAAGAGCGCCGTTCGCCGCTTCAGGCCGGGGACGGTTACCGCTTCACGCTTACGGCAAGCGAAGTGCTTTCCAATTACGAGGAAGCTCGAAGGCTTTTTTTGGAATACCGCGATGATGCGGCGCGCATTCCGCTTAACCGCATCTTGAACTCAAACGCATCAGAGCCTGTAAAAAACAGGGCGCGCCTGCTTATAACGTATATGGAAGCTCCGGGTTTTGACACTTTGCAGGATCGTTTCACATTAGGCGAGGTCATGCAAGAGCCGCTGCTTTTTAGCGACATTCATATTATCTGGCGGGGAATGGCGAGTAACCTTGACGCGCAAATGAACTGGACTTCTTTTGATTTGTTGGTTGGATATTATGATGAGCGGCGAATTGTGGAAGGAATTGTGCGCGTTGACTACGCTTTTGCGATACCGATAACGCCTGAATTCCCTGTGGAAATTCTTGGGCGGGTTGTTCCGGTTTCCCAAGGGTCGATTCGTATACAGGGAGTGTCCATAAATCAGGCCGGCATGATGGGCGCGTTTTGGAATTGATAAGGTAATACGGGTAAAATGAAATCAGTGATTCAACGGGTGAAAAACGCTTCTGTGACTGTCGACGGAAAAGTTACCGGGGCAATAGGCTGGGGGCTTTTGGTTTATTTGGGCGTTGCCGAAGATGACTGTGAAAAAGACTCTGACTGGCTTGCCGAAAAGATTTCCAACATGAGGATCTTTTCAGACGGCAACGGGAAAATGAACCTTTCGCTTTTGGACATCATTGGCTCATGCGGCGGAGCAGGGGAGGGCGGAGGTGTTTTGGCAGTTTCGCAGTTTACCCTGTTTGCCGATGCCCGCAAAGGCAGAAGACCGTTTTACGGATCCGCCGCCGCCGCCCCTGAAAAGGCAAACGCGCTGTACGAGCGCTTTATGCAAAAGATCCGCGAGCATGGGCTTGACTGCCAGGCGGGAGTTTTTCAGGCGCACATGGATGTCAGTTACACCAACGATGGTCCGGTTACTATTCTGCTTGACTCGCGGTAAAACGCAACCCCAATTCCCTCCCGATAATTTCAGCGGTTTTTGCCGCAATTTCGCCTGTGAACGAAATGCATTGCTTCATATGCTCGGCTGAACCCATTTTCATGCCCTTTGTCAAAATCTTGCAACAGACAAATTTGTATTTTGAGACAAAGTAATCGTAAAGTTCCTTTGAAAGCGCCATTGTTTTATTAACGCTTTTTTTGTCTTTCGGCTGTGAGCGTCCAAAGAAGTACCCGAAACACATTATGCCGCCGGATATTGCCCCGCAAATACAAAGTGATCCGCCGACCCCAACCGGAAAGCCTGAAGACATACTGACAACTTCAGGCGGCATTGCAGGATCAATGTGCTTGCGAATAACGTACACTATCGCTTCCGAGCAATAAAAATCGCCGTTCCGGTAATGGTCTTCAGCATCTTTTTTTATCACCGCAAGGTTCAGCGTTTTTTCGCCGCTTGGATTTTCCCCTCCGGCTGCGGCAACGGAAGATCCGCCGCCTGAAAGTTTCCGCTTGATTTTTGACAGCAAATTATTTTCCGTACGTTTCATTACGAATTTCCTTTGCCGGTCTTAGCTGCAAATGTTTCTTGCCGATGAGCAGTATTGTCAATCCTACAAGAAATACAAACATGATTGAAAGTATGGCGAACGGCGGTCTTCCTGTTATGGTGAGTATGGTGGCGTACAGGAACGGACCCAGAATGGCGGCGAAGCGCCCGAAGATTTCAAAAAAGCCAAAGTATTCGCCTGAGTGTTCCGGCGGAATCAATCTGGCGTAAACGGCGCGGGAAGTTGCCTGTATCCCGCCTTGGACTGTGCCCACCATAACCGCCAAAGCCCAGAAAATAGCGATTGCCACATTCGCGCCAAACCAACGTCCGGCACTGCCTTCACTGATGATTACGCCGTTTTCAATAATCGCCGGAACGTATCCTTCCAAACCAAAACCCATGACAAATCCCGTTAAGCAAATAACAAGGTAAATGCATATTGCGCCAATGATGATGTTGATGGAATTAAACGAGTCGGCAAGTTTGCCAAACAGAATTGTCAAGGGCATTGCAACTAACTGCATTACAAACAGCGCGACAATCATCCCTGTGGCTCCCAGTCCCAGTTCCGTCCCGTAAGCCGTTGCCATTGCGATAACAGTGCCCACGCCGTCAATGTAAAAGAAAAAGGCGATGATGAAGATAAAAAGGCTTTTGTTTTTCACGATTTTTTTTGCGGTGGCAAGTGTTTTTTTAAGGGTTTCGGTTATCATTCCTTTTTGCGGCACATCCACGCCGTATTTGTGGCTCACGTTACGTATCATCGGAATTGAGAAAACACCCCACCACACGGCGGTCATTACAATGGAAATGCGTACGGCTGTGGGCTCGTCAATGGGCGTGGGAAAGTGCTGCCCGAACATGATAAGCAAAATACTTATCAAAAACGGGATGGTGCTTCCGCCTATGTAGCCCATGCCAAAACCCCATGCGCTTACCTTATCCATGCGATCCTTGGTTGTTACATCCGGGAGATAACTGTCGTAAATGATATTGGAAGCCGACCAAAATATGTTGGCAAGGATATAACCTAAAAGCAGCATTTGCCAGGAGGCTTGGACGGCAACGAAAAAATGAAACAAAATGCCAAGTGATATAAATGTGATGAACAGCCGCATCTTATAACCTTTGTATGCGATTATGGCTCCGATTATCGGGGCGGCAACGCCCAGTATTAATCTGGCTGTGGCTACTCCTCTTGCCCACCACACGCTGCCGGGGCTGCCTTCCCCGCCGGCTATACCGACAAAAAACACCGGGAATATTGCGGCCAGCATAATCGTGGCAAAAGCCGAATTCGCCCAGTCGTACATTATCCAACTGCGTTCTTCTTTGGTGAAATTTTTCAAGGGCCGCTCCTTTTTACGCTTACCTCATCCTAACCTACCGTACACCGTACTCGGCAAGTATATCCATGTCAAGCTCCAATTCTTTGGCGATTATCGCTGTGACATCTGTTATGCGTTTTTTTAACCAAGGTTGTGTATTCCCTTTTGTAAAGTTTTTGCCTTTCACCGCGTAAAACACATGATAGTTCTCATAATCAGACGGATAACCGTGATTCCCTTTGTAACCGATACCATCTGTAAAACAAAAACCCGCCTTCGCCGCTATGCCGAAAAGCGCCTTGTTTTCATAACCGCTTTCCTTCAACTCTTCTTTGGAAAGATAGCGTGAAAACCACGGCTCTTTTTCCATGCCCATTAAAATACTTTGCGCGGGTTTTATCGCAAACGCGCTTCCTCCGGCCTGGTCAAAAAAAGCTCCCGAATAAAGATCGTTTAAGTTTATATTTTGATTCACATCCAACTGCGAATGATCTGAAAACACAATCACGGTATCTTTGGGTGAGCAGTTTTTCAAAAGTCTGCCGAGATTTTCATCGAGGGATTTTTTTGCCGTCAAAAGTTCCGGGCATTCCGAACCGCCGTAATGAAATTCTGTATCATACGCGAGTAAGTGAACAAGCGTTAAATCAGGCTTTTTTTTCTTAAGCGCATCGCAGGAAGCGGAAGTGGTAAAATTATCCAACGCTGGCTGCCCTGAACTCTTTTGCGCCATGCCTTTTAACGCCGCAATTAAATCGTGCCTGTATTTGGCAATCGAGGAAAGTTGAAAAAAAACGCTCCCATACATAAGGCTTCGCACAAGCAAACTTTGCCCTTTTTCAGGGTGCACTTCAGGCACATGGTAGTCAATTTTTGCGCCGCAGGTTACAGGCCAAAGAAAAGCCGCCGTGGTAAGGTTTTTTTCCTTTGCCGCGTCCCAAATTGTTTTTGCGGTGATATAGTGCGCCATTTGCGCCCATGAACGCTCGCCCTTTTTATTGGGCATACGGTAATTGGAAATTACCCCGTGGTCTTTGGGAAGTTTTCCGGTGGAAACCGAAGTGTGAACCGGATATGTGTTGGAAACAAAAACCGTCTTAATGCCGCCTTGGAAAAACGAGTCTCCCATAAAATTGGCAACATTGGGATATTGTTCCCTGTCCTTTGCCATTTCCTGAAAAACCGCATCCCCAACCGAGTCAAAATTTATCACGAGTACACCCAAAAGTTCCCCCTTAATAAGCCTGTTCTTCCGGCTTTTGTGTTTTGAAATTATCCGCTGAACAAACCCCGCGACTTTAAGTATTTTTCCGCGTCAAACGGAAGCAGTGTTCTGCTTAACGATTCTTTCAGCGCCAAAATGCGTATAACGCCCGCGGAAAGTTCCGCTGAAGGGACGATTTCCATGCGGGGAACAATTTCTGAAAGATTGTTAGGGGTTATAGTGTCCGCGACTATTATGCGGTTTAAAAGCCCGCTTTCGGCAAGAGCGTTAAGGCGTTTTGGCGCGGGCGGGGAAAAAACCGCGTGCGGAGCTACGATGTTAATTTCCTTCGGGCAAAGCGGTTTTAATGCGTGTATCAGGCTTTCCACAGAACCCGCTGTGTCAATCATATCATCAACAATCCAGAGCACCTTGCCTTCAATAGGTTCCGCCGAAAGTATACTGATTGACTCTATTGTGTTTGCCCTGGAATAATCGCGCTGTTTGTGCGCTACCACAAGCTGCGCCCCGAAAGCATTGGCGAACTCTTTTGCTATCTTTTCACCGCCTGCATCAACCGAGCAAAAAACCCAGTTGTGCCGCACGTCGTTTTCCAAAACATCCATGTCCTGTATATACGTGTCGCAAAGATAGCGCTTCATGAGGTTTAAAACGGGAATATTGTCTATCGTGCAAATGGTCGGGTCAAGCATGGAAACCGATTTGTTTGAATGAATCTGATAGGTGAGAATGTGGCGGGTGCCAAGGCTTGAAAGGATTTTGAAGTGCATCCACAAGCCCACCGAATTGCGCCTGGTTGCCCTGTCTGAACGGGCGCAGGAAATGAACGGCTCAAACACAACTATTTGGCGCGCCTGCGAGCGTTTTAAGGCATCAACAGCGTGGTAAAGCTCAAGTTTCGCTTCCGAAACTCCAACGAACGCTTCATTGGGAGCGCAACTTGCGAAAAGCACCACGTCTTTGCCGCGCACCGATTCACGCACCGTCACTTCCACTTCGCCGTCAGCAAAACGATCAGCCTGCAAAAGTTCCACCCCGTCAATGCTGTGCGCCCATCCGCTAAAGCTTGGAAACGCCATCAAACGTTCCACAACCCGCGATGCATAGCTTTTCATGGAGCGAGTTGCTGCTATGACGAACTCATTCATGAAGCCTCCAAAAGTCCCCTCACACAAACGCAATTACGCGCTCGGAGACTTTCCACCATACTATAATTTGTTTTCGATTATGTAAAGCGGGGAATCGAACTCCGCAATGCAAGCTGGCAGCGGGCGGGCACTGCGAGCGAAAACCCTTGAGGAGTCCGCCTCCGAGCCTTTGTCCGCTTCACGGACTGCAGTCTCTACGGCGGGAAATTCAAGGAAATGTTTTCGCCACAGCACCCACCTGCCGCCCGCTTGCATTACGGGACTAATTTTATGAACACCACGTCGCCAGCCAACGTTGCCGCGCGTGGAACTATTTTTGCGTTTTTTTTACATTTTTTTTGCGTTTTTATTGATCTTCAAACCATTGGTGGATATAATATATACGGTAGGTGATTATCTGAAAATATCTACAACCAGTAGCCTGTGCTGAAAAATCGAAGTTGCCCCATTAAGGAGTATGAGAACACA
>JAIRQD010000196.1:0-18656 GCA_031256655.1 Treponema sp. | reverse complement strand
AAATATTATTGGTTTCTCCTTTTAATGCCGGCAGATATTCTCTGCACAAAGGAACAGAACCGTTAAGAAGAACAGGAAAATCCCTCATAATGTGCCAGCAGCACTGCCGGATAACAGGCGATATATCCGAAGCCTGTTTTTTTTCCAGAAAACCGCAGAAGTCGTCGTACTTTTGAATGATGATGTGGCTGCCGTCTTTTTTGATCGATTGATTTACTTCAGGCGGCAAACCTTCGTCCTTCCAATAGCGATAAAACTTTTCAATGTCATCTTCAAAACCTGAAACTCTTAAAGCCTGAACATACGTTGATGAAGGGAAAAGCTCAAAGAGTTTTTTTGCCGTATTTTTTGCTTCGGCAAAACCTGCTCCCCGCACTTCCTTGTAGCGTTCAGGATCATAGGCATCAAGGGAAACAATCCACGAAATGGGACTAAAGCGGTTGATCCTAAGCGCCGCGTTGGATGCCAAATCAGACAAGGTTTTAAGCTCTTCTTCTTTCCAGCCAATACCTGAAGTTTCAATAAGTAAAGAAAGGGAGCGCCTTGAAAGCACTTCCTGCATTAAAGTGATTTTTTCAGGATGCAAAGCAGGCTCCCCCCACAAGGAAAGGCTGATTACCGCATCCCCTGAAAAATCTTCAATTTTATCCAACAGTTTGGCAAAATCATCCTTTGCCATAATCGCGCTTCCTGATTTTGCCTGATATTTTGGCCAGGGGCAAAGAGCGCAGGTTTGCGGGCAATCAGAAACTATTTGTATGTTATAAAAAGCAGGGAGCGTCCGCAATAAATGAAGGTTTTTCCCAATTACATTTTCCGCATCAGTTGATGAAGAAAGACCCGCCTGCATGAGGTTAGACAGAAGTTTGAAATTACGTTTATTGTCCGCGGCAAGGCAGAGTCTATGTTCGCGCAAATCAACGGAGGAAATTTCAGTTTCAATATCAAAAGAATTTATGTCTTTTTGTATAACACTAAAAAGCGCATCGCGAGTGACGGGAGTTTCATCATCTTTTGCTATGACAGATAATATTCCCGCTGTACTTGCGGAAAGGAGTTCAGGCGCAAAGCCGTACGGCAAACCGTCAGAGTAAGAATAATCGGCGGCGTAACGTGTGTGGCGAAGGGCAAGTGAGGCGGCAAGATCGCTGTCCAATAGCGGACAATCCGCCCACGCGAAGTAAACAAAAGTATATCCTGCCGCTAAACGTGTTATTTCTTCCAAAAGGCTTTTTTTTGTCCATAGTGGAGAGGGAGAGCACACTTTTTCAACGTATGAAAAATCGGCACTGTTTACGATTTTGTTTTTTGCCGCCTCTTCATTGCACAATAAAACCGTTTTTTCAACACCGGGAAAACGCAATGAAACCTCTGCCGCCATGGAAAAAGCGCTTTTCCCGTTTGGCAGGGCTTCAAATGCCTGCGGTTTTAGATCTCCCCCATATAATACGCAAATGGCTTTCATGGTATTTCCTATATCGGCATTTTTATCGGCACTTTTAAACGCCCTCTCAATCGCGGCACTGCCGTTAGGCTTTCAGGATTGAAAAACATGACCATAACGCCACGTCCCGTTTATTCCCCTGATAAATCCCAAAAGCTCACCCGTTTCTTCGTCTCCTTTTCCGCCGTCTTTTTCATCATTTTGCCCAAACGAGCTTTTTCTAAAAACTCCGGCCGCTATTTCCTCTGAAACATTGCTCCCTTCACCGCTTATAATACGCGAAAGCTGCTTACCATGCAAAAAATCTTTTGCCTGCCCTTCGTCCAAAAAAAAGCACGGCATATCAAGGGATGAAAAAAGTTTTCTGTCAAGCGGGCGTACAAGGCTGGTAAGGTCTTGTGAATCGGCGTCTGCGCTGTCTTTAAGATGAAAGTTCCCAACGCTTGTTCTCTGCAAAGCGCTTAAATGCGCCCGCGAACCTGCCGCTTTTGCAATGTCGCCTGCCAGAGAACGAATGTAGGTTCCCGAAGAACAGCGCACTTTTATTACCATGTCCGGGGGTGAAAAAGAAACAATATCAAGTGAATAAATTGTAACGGGGCGCTTTTTCATTTCAGGTGCTTTGCCTTCGCGCGCAAGCTCATGTGCGCGCCGCCCGTTGATGTGAATTGCCGAATAAACAGGCGGCGATTGAAGTATTTTGCCGCGAAAAACATCAAGTACTGATTCAACATCAGTCAAAGACGGAGGCGGCGCGCGGGCGATAATTTCGCCTTCCGGGTCAAGCGTGTCCGTTTCCTCGCCAAAGCGCACTGTCGCGACATATTCCTTATCGCAGGCGGAAAGCAGCGATGCCAATTTAAGCCCTTTGCCTAAAAGCACCAAAAGCAAACCTGTCGCAAACTTATCTAAAGTGCCTGTGTGCCCCGCCTTTCCTGTGCCAAACGCACGTTTTACGGAGTGAAGGGATTCAAATGAGGTTACGCCGCTTTTTTTGTTTAAAAGCAATAAGCCGTCTTCAACGCCGCCGCTCATTCGCCGGTCAAATTGCTAAGCTTTTGCACCATATCAAAACCATCACGCAAGCTTAAATCCTGATGAAAACGCAGGCGCGGCGTTTGGCGAATACGCATTTCCTTTGCCAGCTGCGACTGGATAAAACCCGCGGCGCTTTGCAACCCTTCAACTCCGCGCTCAAGAAGAGCCTCATTTTTGAAGGTGGAAATGTACACATCCGCCCACGAGAAATCGCGCGAAACATTAACGCGGCTAACCGACAAAAAAGCGTTCACACGCGGGTCTTTGACGCGCCCCTCAACGATGAGCGCGCCGATTTTTTCCTGCATCAGTTGACCGACACGTTCGGTTCTGTATTCACCCATATATTACTTTGAGGGGGTAAGCTTTCGGGCAACCTGCACAATCTCAAAGATTTCAAGCAGATCACCTTCCTTGACGTCGTCAAAGTCTTCGATTCCTATGCCGCACTCAAAACCCTGCGCCACTTCGCGCACGTCGTCCTTAAAGCGCCGCAGCGACCCCAGCTTACCTGAATGAACCTCGATGCTGTCGCGGATTACATGAACGCTTGCGCTACGTTTGACATTACCGGTCAGTACGTAGCAGCCGGCAATTGTACCAAACTTCGGTGTTTTGAAGGTATCGCGGACTTCCACAGTTGCGATAATTTCCTCTTTCGTATCAGGCGCAAGCATCCCTTCCATAGCCTGGCGGACTTCTTCCACCGCTTTGTAAATGATGTTGTAACGGCGAATGTCGACTTTTTCCTGATCAGCGATGAGTTTTGCTTTCGCCACAGGGCGCACATTAAAGCCGATAATGATAGCGTTTGAGGCTATCGCAAGATCAACATCACCTTCGTTAATTGCGCCCGGCAACGCCTGAATAACATGAAGGCGCACTTCGCGTGTGGAAAGGTTTTCAAGGCTTGATCGCATGGCTTCCGCGGAACCTTGAACGTCAGCTTTTATGATAACTTTAAGTTCCTGAATTGCGCCCTGATTGATTGTGTCGTGCAGGTTATCAAGCGTGATTTTTTTGATGTTTTTGGAATCCTCAAAACGCTTAAGTTCCTGCCGCTTAACCGAAATGCCACGGGCAGTTTTTTCGTCAGAAACCACCTGCAAGGGATCGCCCGCGTTGGGGATGCCTTCAAAACCCAAAACTTCTATGGGCATTGCAGGCGTTGCGTGGTCGACTTTTTCGCCCTTGTCGGTGAAAAGCGCGCGCACTTTGCCAGGCCAAACGCCTGCCACAAAAGAATCGCCTATATAAAGCGTTCCCCGCTCTATCATAACCGTGGCGACAATACCCCTGCCGTGGTCAATGCGGGATTCAAGGATTTTTCCTTCGGCGGCGCGGTTGTAATTTGCCTTTAAGTCAAGAATTTCAGCTTGAAGGAGTATGGAGTCGATAAGTTTATCAATTCCTTCTTTTTTGAGCGCCGAAATTTCTACAAACATAGTCTGACCGCCCCATTCTTCAGGGACAAGCTGATGATCTGATAACTGCTTTTTTACCCTGTCAGGGTTCGCTTCAGGTTTGTCAATTTTGTTCAACGCAACGATGATGGGAACGCCCGCTTCTCTGGCGTGGTTTAAGGCTTCGATGGTTTGCGGCATGACACCGTCATCGGCGGCAACCACAAGCACGACAATGTCAGTCACCTGAGCACCACGCGCGCGCATTCTTGTAAACGCTTCGTGACCCGGAGTGTCCAAAAAGGCAATTTTGCCGTTGGCAGTGTCAACAGTGTACGCGCCGATGTGCTGGGTAATACCGCCAAACTCGCCTGACACCACGTTGGTGCTTCTGATGGCGTCAAGCAATTTCGTTTTGCCGTGGTCAACATGCCCCATCACTGTAACAAGCGGAGGACGCGGTGTCATATCCGCATCATCATCTTCGCCTGTTTCGATAAGCGTTTCGTCGTAAAGACTTACCACTTTTACATCCGCCCCGAATTCCGCCGCCAAAATAGTGGCTGTATCCGAATCGATCTGCTGGTTTATCGTAACCATCTGCCCCATTGACATGAGCTTTTGTATCAGGTCGGAAGCCCTAAGGTTCATTTTCTTAGCCAATTCAGATACAGAAATTACTTCCATAATCTCAATGGACTTAGGCACAGGATTGGCAACCTGCATAATCTTTTTCTTTGTCTGGAGGAGCTTTTCCTCCATTTCTTGCTCTTTGTCTTTTCGGGTATAAACAGGTTTTTTCGCCTTAAACGATTTTTTTGCGGCTCCTTTCCCGTCCATTTGCGGCGGCGGTGTTCCTGTACCACCACTCTGTCCAAAATTGCCCCTGCCGGGGCCGCCGCCTGAACCGAAAGGACGATTGCCGCCAAAGCCACCCTGATTTGGACCGCCGGGGCGGTTGCCGGGGCCGCGGTTAAATCCTCCCGGCCCCCTGTTTTGCTGGTTCGGACCGCCTCTGTTTTGCCCGCCAAAACCGCCTTGCCGTGGCGGGCCGCTAAAGCCGCCTTGTCGCGGCTGACCGCCAAAACCACCCTGTCGCGGCGGGCCGCCGTAACGGCCGTGTTCACCTGGGCGGCTGTGCTCACCGGAGCGCCCGTGCTCGCCTGAGCGCCCGTGATCCCCGTGCCGCGTATTGTCGCCTGAACGCCCGTACTCACCCGGGCGAGCGTGATCATTTGAGTCTCTGGGACCCACAGGACGCCCGCCTACCCTACCGGCGGCTCCATTAGGCCGGTGCGGGGAAGAAGAACCCCTGACAGGCTCTTCGTGGGACGGACGCGGACCGACATATTTACCGCCGACTCTTCCCGCGGCGGCAATCGGGCGCTGGGAAAGGGTAAAAGTACCTACGCCTTCTTTTCTCACAGGCTTTTCTTGAGTTTCCGCCTGTGCCGGTGGTTTATCTGTGGTGTTTTCTGCCTGAGTTTCAGCGGCCGGAGCAGCATCATTTTTGACCTGAGTTTTTGCGGCATCGGCAGGGGGCTCACTCGCCGCAACAGGTGCCGCCGCATTGTTTACGCGGGGTTCCGTATCACCGCCCACTTCCTGCGTTGCCCCTTTAGCCACTACAGCTTTCGGCTGAATCCGTTTGCCGCCTGCGTTTGCGGGAGCCGGCGGTGCGGGGGGAGCCGACGGTTTTTTCTTTACTACAATCACCTTACGGCGTCCGCCCTGCTCTTGCTTTGAGGCTGCGTCAGCCCCTTCATGATCGCCGGTTTCTGCCGGGGAGCTTGTGCGTTTTATCAACTCTGCCTTCGGTTTCTGGGTATTGTCTGTGTCCTCAGCCATACTATTCCTTACGTTAAAAATCAAGGCGCACGATACCTGCCCGCCTATACGCTCTCATCTTCGTACTCAAAACTCAACCCTATGTTGCAATTCGGGCAGTTTGTCATATCGGCTGTGATTGTTGCGCTGCATTCAGGACACTCGTACTCTTCAGTATCCTGAATCTCATCTGCCTCTTCGTCAAACTCTTCCTCACCATCTTTTTCGCCGTCATGATGATATTCTTCTTCAACAATCTCAATATGTTCTTCGATAATTGCCTTAAGTGACATCTGCTGTTCAACAGAAATTCCCATTTTAACCAATTCTTCTTCAGAAAGTGCAAGGAAATCCTCGATGAAGTCTTTGCTGTTCTCGCGTAGAATATCTGCAACCGCCTGTTCAACACCCGGAAGCTGGGATATAAGCGTATATTCCCCTTCGTATTCGTCTTCTTCGCCGAAAAGCTCAGAAACCGCACGGCGAGATTCGGCGGCGATGTCCATTTCTTCAAACTGGGCGTCAGTTTTCACGTCGATGTTCCAGTCAACAAGGCGGTTTGCAAGGCGCACGTTAAGCCCCTGCTTGCCAATTGCCAGCGATAACTGGGTTTCGCTTACCACCGCGAGCGCCTGATGTTTTGCCTCGTCAAGGATTATCACATCCCGAACTTCGGCAGGGGAAAGCGCGTTTTTTATGAACTTGCGCGGATCAGGATCGTACTTTAAGATGTCGATTTTTTCACCTTCAAGTTCTTTTATCACAGTAAGTATGCGGACACCTTTAAGCCCAACGCAAGCCCCAACAGGGTCAACGTCCTCCCTGTTTGAGTAAACGGCGAGTTTGGTACGGTATCCTGGTTCCCTGACAATTTTGTGGATTTCTACAACTTTGTCATATACTTCAGGAACCTCAAGCTCAAAAATCCCGCGCACAAAATCTGTGTGGGTGCGGGAAAGAATTATCTCAAGTCCATTCTGGTTTTTAACAACATCCACGATAAGGCTTTTTATCCGGTCGTTTACGTGGAATTCTTCCCTGGGCGACTGATATTTCTTTAAAAGTTTGCCTTCGACCTTTCCAATGTCTACATAAATCGTCCCGTTCCGCTCACGCTGATAATAACCGACAATTATTTCACCAATTTTGTCTTTAAATTCCGCATGAAGCGTATCTTTTTGAATTTCGCGGATGGATTGATGCGCTTTCTGCTTCGCACTTTGAACGGAGTGCCACTTAAAATCTTTCGGGTCAACTTCTATAAGGATTTCGTCCCCAATTTCCGCGTCAGGCAAAAGATATTTGGCTTCTTCCAGCTCTATTTCCAAAAGTTCATCGTATACATCTTCTACAACCGTTTTTTTGGAATGAATAGAAACAGACCGGTTATCATCGCTGAAACGGACTACTGCATTTTCGTCTCGCCCAAAACGGCTTTTATACGCTGCAAGAAGCGCGCTTTCAATTGTTTTGAGAATCAGCTCCTCAGACATGTTGCGATCCTGTATCAGTTGGCGAATCGCTTCAGACATATCAGTTGCCACAGATTTTCCTCCAGTGTTTTCTTTACATCTCGCCTGACAATCGTGCTTTGGCGATTATTTGGTAAGGCAAAACAAGTTCCCCATCCTTTGCCTTAAGCGTTATTCCGTTTGAATCGGATGAAAGCAATAAACCGGCAGTCCAATCGGAAATATCGGTGCGGTAACATTTGACACCCTTGCCGATGTAGTGGGCAAACTCACTGCCGTCTTTTATCAGACGGTCAATGCCGGGAGACGACACTTCCAGATAAATGTCCCGACCCGGAAAAGCCAATTCCAGCCGGGGCAGAATCCCGCGGTGCACTTTTGAGCAGTCATCCACGCCGGTTATCCCGTCACGGTAGACAACGACCCTTACCTGCACATTTCCGGATGTCTTGCCGCGGTAGACAGAAAGCTCAAGCAGCGACATTCCCATTCCGCTGATTACAGGCTGTAAAGATTGATACAAGGCCTCATCAGGATCTCTTACGTTAGCGCCCCGCGTGGTGTACAGCATCGTTACCTTACAATTGGACAGCGTCCGCATGATTGCCGAAAACCAACAAAAAAAGGGTCGTTCGCACGCCCTTTATAAATATTGGAAACTATATTGTCAAGTTTAGGATAGCAAGATAAAGAGAAAATGTCAAGCGCCCATGTCGAATTAACTAAAAATATTCTTGACAGCGCTTTGGGAACTATGTTAAAAGCAAATGATGAAAGTCTTTGTCGTTTATTGTCACCCGTCAAGTGAAAGTTTAACTTCCCAGGCGAAAGACAGCTTTCTGCGAGGTCTTGAAAGTTCAGGACACAGCTACATATTGTCTGATTTGTACGCCATGAACTTTTCAAGCGATATGAGCGAAGAGGAATACAAACGTGAGGCGTTTTACCGCCGCGATTTGCCGGTTCTGCCTGATGTGAAAACAGAGCAAGACAAAGTAAACTCAAGTGACGCAATCGCGTTTATTTACCCTGTGTTCTGGTCTGACGCGCCTGCCAAACTTGTCGGCTGGTTCAACCGCGTGTGGACTTACGGTTTTGCCTACGGCGATGAACGAGAAATGAAGGTATTGGAAAAAGGGATTGTCCTGTGTTCTGCCGGTAACAGCCTTGAATACTTCAGGCGCACAGGTCTTGGAGAGGCGATGCGGCGGGTTTTTCTTGACGACCGCCTGGGCGACAGGGTAATGCATAAAGAGCAGATTATCCTTGAAGAAACCAGCCGCGAGTTTAACTTACAGGAAGCAAACCGCGAACGGCACCTGAAGCGGTCTTTTCAAGCGGGCGCAGACTTCTGAAAAAATCGCCTGATTGTACCTAATTTTTGACCTGTTGCTAAACTCGTGGAGATAAGGGGATTCGAACCCCTGGCCTATTGATTGCGAACCAATCGCTCTACCAACTGAGCTATATCCCCCGCAATTGCCACAATATAACAAATTGCCGCCTATTGGTCAAGCGCATTTCCGCAAGACACCAACGTTTTGAATCAGGCTTTTATCTACGTACCGCTATTGCAGCGGCGAAAAATACCCGGTGTTGTCCCGCCCCGAGCGCTCCATCAAATACACCTCCACTTCCAAAGGCATATACGCGCGGCCAAAATCTGTGGGCAGGCGGGATGTGAAGCCCAGAGTGTAAATGCCTGATGGCGCTTGCGCTAAAGCCCTGATTTCAGGGATTATGCCTTCCGGTCTGAAAAGCGCCATGGCGCTTCCCCCGGTGCGCTCGGTAAGATAAAGGATGTCCGCCCCGGGCATCCCGCCGCCGACAATGACCGCGTAAAAAACCACGTTGTTGTTGGAAAGATAAGCTGCAAGTTCTGAAAGCGTGTACTGTTCAAAGGCAAACTCGCCTAAAGAGCCTGAGCCGACAAACACCACAGCCCGCTTGTGATCCGCCGCCAATAGATCGGTGGCGGCAAGGCGCAGACCTAAGTCAAAGCGCCATGCGGGGGAAAATGAAGCAAGCGCCCCTTGCGCCACCGTTTCAATTTGCACGGCGGCGGCAACGCCGGGAGCCGGCGTTATGTTCTCGCGGGAAGGCAATACACCCGCGGAAACGACAGACACAACATTGCCTTCTGCCGCCTGTGCGGCATCGCGCAGGGCAACAGGAAGATCGTTCCTGAACGGACGCATGGCGGAAGAACGCTCAAAAAGAACGGATATGGCTATGTCATTTGAGCGGTAGGAAGCGGAAAGCAATGACTGATTTAACACCGGAATCCCGCCTTCGCTTAAAAGGAAATTAAGTCCGTCAAGCCCGACGATGGGACGGCGCAGTCTGTCGGTTACTTCCACCTCAACTATCACGTTTGGAAAGTTGTCACTCACAATGCGGCGCACTTGCACAAAAAGCCCCGCCGCCATGTCGTCCACGCGGGTCATAATTGCCACTTCACCTGAATTAAAGTCAGCGACAAGCACGTTACCGTTGCGGTCAACGGCGGCGCTTGTTATCCTAGTTTGCTGGCGGTTTCCCAAAAGCCCAAGTTCGCGCACAATCGCCGTGTCAGGGTCAATGAGAAGTATACGGTTAGCGTCCACCGCCAAAAGCCTCCCGTCAGAAAGCACGTGAAGCCCTTCAGGCGAGTAAAGACCGCTGCCGACCAAAACGCCAAGAAAACTGCCGTTTGTGTCAAACGTAAATATCTGCCTGCGCGCGCTGTCGGCGACAAAAATCCTCCCGTCCCGCGAAGCTATACCTGTGGGAGCCAGAAATCCCTGAAAGCCGAACGTATTGGGCCCGAAGGAAAGGATAAACTCCCCAAGCGGGTCAAACTTCGACACGCGCCTGTTCCCGAAATCGACAACGTACAGAAAGCCTTCTTCGTCAACAGTCATATTCTGCGGACCGACAAATTGCCCCGGCCCGTGACCGCGCGATCCTATATGGAAAAGAAAGTCTCCGTCAGGGGAAAGCACGCTTACGCGGTTGCCCCTGAATTCAGACAAAAAAAGGTTTCCGTCAAGTGAGCGCACAATGTCGTAGGGACGGTCAAAGCCTATGAACATGGGGCCCCGCCGCCTGTCCCGAATGATGCCGTTCACATCTATGCGGACAATTTCGTTGCTTCCAAAAGCCACCACCCACACCGAGCCGTCATTTTGCGGAAGGACTGCGGTGGGCTGGCGGTAAAGGACAACACCGGCGTTCATACCAGGATATCTGCCTGATTCCACATAACGCACATCATCATCAGGCACGGGGAGGAGTATTCGGCGGTTGCGCAACGTTTGCAGGCGGCTTGTGATAAGTATGCCTTCGCTTGAGGTGAGCCCGAAGCCTTCGGCGGCAGCCTGCCATGCCAAAAACGCCGCACCTTCAATGCCTGAGCGGAAATACGCCCTGCCAAGCCAATCGAGCACCAAAGGTTCGCCCGGACGGAACGCAAGCGCGCGCTCAAAGGAAAGAATTGCCTCGTTAAAAGAAAAGCGGTTGTACGCCTGCACACCTATGCGAAACTCTTCCCGTGCCCGTATCGTATCCATGTCAGGCCCTGCAAGACCCGGCGGATCCGGTATCCCCGGATGCGGCTGGGCGGACAGCAAAAGACCGCCTGAAATAATTTGTATTAAAAGAAAAACAAAAACAAACTTAACAATCATTCTTCCCATCTTTACCCCACAACGATTCTAAAGTGTTCTTTTATCTCCTGTTGGTGAGGAGCAGATTCCATAGCCCGCCTAAGCCATGTTCTTGCTTCCAAAAATTCACCGTTCTTGTAATACGCCCAGCCCAGGGAATCCTGATAGGCGGCGCTGTTCGGTTTAAGATCAACAGCTTTTTTACAGCATCTTAAACCCCGCACTAAGTCCATACCTGTATCCACCAATACATAACCAAGCCCGTTAAGGGCGGTTGTGTTGGTAGAGTCAATGTCAAGGGCTTTTTCATAATATTCCACCGCTTGCTTGTGGCGTTTTTGCACCAACGCGGCATATGCAAGTGTAGAGTAAAGCTGGGCGGATTCAAAGCCGCTTGCGGCAAGCCGTTTAAGCTCAAACTCAGCCATTTTTGAGCGGCCTGTAACCGCATACACATACGCAAGCGTCATACGGCACTGGTAAGTTCGCAGCGGGTTGTCGCCCGTTGTCACAACCTGCTCAAGGTATAAAAGCGCCTCATCATAGCGCTCCATCTTGGTGTAACAAAGCCCCAAATAATACGCAAGTTCAAGATTTTCATCCGGGCTGAAGCGTTCGACGTTTACCGACAAAAGCTCCTTTAACGCCATGTCCCAGCGCTTAAGACGGTACAGTCTCATCCCTTCGGCAAGAGAACCTTTTCCAGAGTTAAAGTCTTTTCCCCTCAAAGCTTTTTCCCCAGGACTTTCCGCCATAAAACTCCCTTTATCGTTAGTTTTGCGCTATCGGGTGACAGTATACCGAGCTCACAGACGCGTAATTCCGTGACACAGCATGGCAGTCAGAATCTTCCCGCCACTGCTGCGGTTGAGCCTCCGCTTCCATAAAATACCAGCGATTGCCGTCCGGAGCATCCATCGCTGTAAGCGCATCCTTGTAAGCCCTATGCTCAGGAGTTGAGACAAGCATCCCAAGCGGTCCTTCAGGACTGTTGGGAATGTTGACGTTCACAAAGCAGTCTTTTTTCCAAAAGCCCAACAACTCATCCAGATTGTCCGCCGCCCACGAAGCAGCCATATCCCAGCAAAGGTTTTCACGCCCGACAAGAGACAACGCAATGGCGGGAACTCCTACAAGACCCGCTTGACGCGCCGCGGCTGCTGTTCCTGAATACACAATGTCGGTTCCGAGGTTTTCCCCGCGATTAATGCCTGAAAGCACAATGTCAGGCCTTTCAACAAGCCCACCCCGCAAACCTATTATAACACAGTCGGCGGGAAAACCTGAGCAGGTAAAATCATCTTCGCCCTTTTTTACGATTTTTACGGGGCTGTTTAAAATAGAAATCGCGTGTGAAACGCCTGAACGGTTTGAGTCAGGCGCAATGATAGTCACTCGGTATTTCCCTCCCACGCGCAAAGTTTGCGCCAATCTTTGAATTCCCTCACTATCAAAACCATCATCATTGGTTAAAAGTATCTTCATTGGCGATTTTTCCTTATGTTCTTTTGGCAATAATTCTGCACCCTGAGGCTATCTTCATTTCGTGTATCACAGGGCGGAAACCGAAAATGCGTTCGTAGTCCTCAAGACGTTTTTTGTATTCATCAACCATATCTTCGCGTATGAACGTGTACGTACAGCCGCCGAACCCGTGACCCGTCATCCGCGAGGCAAGTACGCCGTCAAGTTCTTGCGCACGCTTTACAAGCCAGTCCACTTCGGGGCATGAAACTTCGTATAAGTCGCGCAGGCTTTCGTGCGCGTGGTTTATAATCTTTGAGAAGGCGTAAAAATCCGAGCGGGCAAGGGATTCTTCAGCCTCATGCACGCGCCGTATCTCCTGCACAATGTGCATGCTCCTTCTCCGTATTTCCTCCGGCAGATTGCCCATGGATTCCATCAGATCAGAAGCGGCAATATCGCGAAACGTATGCTCCCCGTGCTTTTTGCCCGCCAAAAGCGTGAGTGCTCTTTGTATATCCTCTTGCCGCTGCCTAAGCTCATCTTCAATGCCAAGACGGGGAACACGGGAATCCATCACCAAAAGGCGGTATTTAGCCAAAGGCGATTTCACGCGCCTGACTTCCATTGTCGCCTCATCGGTGATGAGAAACTGATCCTTTTTCGCCTGAAAAGCAATGTAGTAGTCGATTGGGCTAACATCCTTGCCGAAAAACAGCACTTTCGCGGCGGCAAGCCGTTTCAAAAGCTCCTTGTCGCTGATGTTTGCCTGAAAAAAGCCTTTGAGCACCATAACCGCCGCAGACTCAATTGCCTGTGAAGAGGCAAGACCTACGTGCTGCGGGATGTCACCGCATATGGTGAAGTTAAGACCCTTCGCAGGATAGCCCAAATCGGCGAATATATAGATGGCGACTTTGATATAATTCGCCCACCGATCTTCCCGCTTGTACTTTAGATTCGCAAGCGTCGTGCGCTTGCGCTCGCCCGAATCTGACGCAAAAAAACGGAGAGAGTTGTCCTTCCTCATGCTTACTGCGATCCGTATGTACCGGTCAATGGCGGAGGAAAGAAACAATCCCGCCTTTGGTTCGCCATGCTCGCCCAAGTAATGGATGCGCCCAGGCGCCTCAGCGATGACAACAGCTTCGGATCGGTCATCCGCAAGATCATACTCCTTACGGTGGATAAGACCGATGTCCATCATGTATAAAAACCCCTCACAAGTATGATAGTGTCTACATCATACAGGAAAACAAAGGATTGTTCAATAAAAATACAAAAAAATTACCAAATAATTTAAGCCAAAAACCGCATTTTTTCACCTGTTTCTTTTAAGCGCCGCCTTTCAAAATCCCCCTTTCAAGGATTTCATTGATGCAAAACGCAACCACAATTAAAGCCATCACAATGGGAAACAGCGCCTCCAAAGAAACGCTTGAAAGAACCTGCCCGATAAGCGAAGAAAGAACGGCAACACCCACGCCATTAGCCGCCAACTGGTATCCTACAAGACGGGTGAGGGTTTGCGGGCTGAACCGGCGTGAGGTTTCGTGAATCAAACAGGGAAAAATGGGCGCAAAACCAAGACCTGTAAGGGCGATGCCGATAATGCTGCCGGTTGTAAAGAGAAGCAAAATGCCTGAAAACGCCAGTAAAGCGCCGATGCGGATAATGGTGGTGTTGTCCAATTTTACGGCGACAAAGCCGAAAAAAAGACGCCCGCCCATAATACAGGCGTAATAGACCGCGGGAAACATCCCAACGATCCGCATCTCCATTCCCCTTGATTCCAAAAGAACGCTGGAAATCCAAAACCCGGTTGAATACTCCATTCCCCCGTAAATAAAACAGCAAAGAACCGCCATAACTTTGTGCCGTCTTTTTGTAAGGAAAAAAGCTCTTTCATTTGTGGAACTTGCCGATGCCATGCTTGATTTTTCCACTTTCTGCCAGACTTTTTTGAGTATGGTTATTACAACCGCGCCAAACACAATCAGTTGAGCCGCGGCAATAACGGCATATCCGTAACGCCAGCCCACGGTCAAAATCATTTGAGTCATTAAAATGGGGCTTACAGCAGCGCCCATGCCCCAAAAGCAGTGAAGCCAATTTAAGTGGCTTGAGGTAAAATGCTTTGTCATGAAGGAATTAAGGCTTGAATCCACCATTCCCATGCCTATCCCCATCGGGGCGGCCATAATCACAAACACAGTAAAATTCGGGGCGAAGGAAATGCCTAAAGCGCCCAGCGCCATAAGCGCCGTTCCAAGCAAGTCGATTTTTTCAAGGCGCATTTTTTTCGCCAGCCGCCCGATTCGGCTGCTTGCAAGCGCGTAGAAAAACGAGTTTACAAGAATGATAATGCCCGCCCACTCCAGCGGCTTTCCCATTCCATACCTGATGGTCGGCCAGGACACTCCGAACGCGCCGTCAGGCAGACCCAGAACGAAAAAATTCGCGTAAATAAGGATTAAAATAAGATATGTGCGCTTCATAATTGACCTGGCGATTATAGCCTAAATTACGATTTTTGGTCGAGGGTATTGATGCCTTTCACAGCAATTCTCATTTTACCCAGAAGAATGCATAAAGGCAGACATAAATCTGCATATACGGGAATCCGCTGTGCAATAGCCGGATAGTGATCGGTGGGGCGGATCGGAGGGTGAGGAGCCCATTTGCGCAGGATTCCCCGCATAGGAGACGATAAGCTTTCTGTAGGAAAGCCGGCTCTGCCGAACCGAAGGTTCGCCGGGTCCTCCAAGCGGGCGACGAGTCCCTCCTATCCGCCTCACCGGGTATTGTTCAGGCTATTTATGTAGCATAATTTTGTCAAATTGAGAATTGTTGTACCGTTCATTGTCCACGTGGGGTGAAAAAGCGCCTCAGCTTGATTTTTTTTCTTTCAAGGTCGATTATATAACTATGATAAAAAAAATGTTCAAAAAAGCTGAAAACTCAACAACAAAAGAGGAAAAAATCCAGTTCGATAAGGTAAACTCAAAATACACAAGCGTACGATGCGTTCACGCGAAAGAGGTTGTGGAGTTTCACCTTAAAATTAAAAACATACGCAACATCATATATGACATTTTTAGTCCAAATGCTGCATTTCGCCAGCAAAAACAAGACACAGCGCGATAACCAAACGACCTAGTTCAGTAAAGCCGCTGCCGCACCGTTGTTCCAGCGCAGGGCAATGTCAAAAGGCCGTTCAGCCGCGATATTTCTTGCCTCCCGGAAAGCGCCAAGCGAAAGGAGCTGGTTTATGGCTGCGGTATCGCCATGTCTGGCCGCGTGATGAAGGATGGTGTTTCCGGAAATGTCTGTGGCGTTAATAGCGGCACCTGAAAAAAGCGAGCGCAGGGCTTGATAACCAACCGACAGGGAAATGTCAGCGGCGCTTCGCCCGTCAACCGCGGCGGCAAAGACGTCAGAGCCTGAATCGGCCAACAGTCGCGATATTTCCCACGCGCCCAATTCCACAGAAAGCCTCACAGGAATGCGCCCTTCAGAGTCAACTGTGGAAAGATTAACACCAAGTGCCATTATCGCGGTAATCGTTTCAAGCGGAACACGCTCGGCTATGGCGATGTGAAGCGGTGAAGAACCATCATCGTCAACTGAATGAATGCGGTTAGGATGCATGATTGTCTGCAAAAGATGAGGTGATGATGTTATAACATTCTGAAAAGGTGTGCGCCCAAGCGAATTCCGCGCGTGGATTGAAACCCCCAAAGACAACAAACTTACGATCATGTCGCTGCGTTCCATAGCGACAGCGCTGTGCAGCGGAGTATCACCGCGTAAATTGCGTGTGTTGGGATTTGCCCCCATTCCGGTTAACGTGCTCATAACACCGTAATTTCCGGCGAATATCGCTTCCATAAGCGGCGTATTGCCTTCGGCATCACGGGCTTCCATGTCCGCCCCGCGCCGCAAAAGGAGCGCCTGCGCCTGCGGCATTCCAAGCCGGATTGAGTCGTGCAAGGGCGTTTTTCCGTTTAACGCGCGGCTGTTAATATCAACGCCTAAACTTATAAGCATTTCAGCCCCGGCAATTGCGTGCCAGCGCACTGCCGCGTGAAGCAGCGAATTGCCAAGCGTATCGCGCGCGGTCAAGTGAGCGCCGTTGGTTGTGAGCACCCTGATTGTCGAAGGGGAATCAACCATAACTGCCGAAAAAAGCGGCGTGGCTCCTGTGGCGTTCGCCGCTTCTGTGTTTGCGCCAAGCTGAATAAGAAGGGGAATCCACTGATCAAGCCGCCATTGAGCGGCAAAATGCAATAAAGAGTTTCCAAGTCCGTCGCGGGCGGCAAGTGTATGCGGAGTTAACATCCAGCGGCGCAGCTCGGCAGGATTTCCGCCTGCATGAGGAAAGGTAAGTGAAAGCGGACTTTCACCGGCGCTATTGACGGCAAAAATATCGGCTCCCCGATGAAGCAAAAGTTCCCCCGCTTCCCGGCGGTTAAGCCTCACCGCTATGGCAAGGCTTGTATCTCCTGAGTAGTTGCGCGCGTTTACTATGTCATTATAAGCGTTAAAACTTAAAATCGCGTTTAATACATTGACACCGCCGCCAGTGGTAACAGCAACGTGCAGCATCGTGTTACCCGCACTGTCACGCTGGGTCACGGTGCCGGCATCGATTAGCGCAAATACAAGCGCCATGTCAGTTTTAATTGCAAGGGCAAACGGGCTTAAACCGTTGTTATCTTCAGCGAATATGTCTGATCCGAGCGCCAAAAGCAACGGGATAAGATCCATGCGGCTTTTTTCAACCGCCAAAAACAGCGGTGTTTTTCCTTCGACATCGCGGATGTTCACCTCCGCCCCCGCCAAAAGCAGGTTTAAAACCACGCCGTTTGAGCTGTTGATTGTGACAGCGACATGGAGCGCGGAAGCGCCCTGATTATCCTGCAAATTGGGATTTGCTCCACGCGAAAGTAAAAGGTTAAGTACGCGCAAATGCTGTGATGGTGGAACGCCTATGTGTAGGGCTGTATTTCCGTTTGCGTCCTGCGCATTTACATCAGCACCGTTGTTAAGCAAAATCTCCATCACTTCAATGTTTCCGGTCCTTACAGCCTCATGCAAAGGTGTGGAACCTGACGCGTTTTGTATGTTGACCTGCGCGCCCCGCTGGAGTGCGAAGTTCAGAAAGCCCAGATAACCTGCGCGGGCGATGTAATGCAAAGGCGCCATGCCGTGAGCGCTGCGGATGTTGTAATTAAGTGTGCGAGCCGCGGGGGCAAAATGCGTGTGAAAGGGATTATCTGAAACAGCGCCAGACTGAATTAGTCTTTCGGCAATTTCACCGTGATCGCGGGAATGATGAAATGCGTACGCCATGTCCAAAGCGTTTCTGCCTGAGTTGTCTCTGTATTGAACTGTGCCTCCTGAGCTTAAAATCTCATGCACAGCACGCGCATTTCCCTCATAAACCGCTAAATGCAGTATGTTTTTGCCCGACGAATCTGTCGAGGAAATAGCCGATGGGATAAGCAGGGCAGCCAAAAACGCTTCGTTTCCTGATTCAACGGCAATTTGGGCAGGTGAAATATTATCAAGAGTCGGGTGATGGATGTCCGCTCCGGCGGCCACAAGCACGTTTGCGGTTCTCTCATCAAGTAAATTCGCGCTGATTCCAAGCGGCGATATTCCATTATTGTCAACGGCGTTAACGTTTGCGCCTAAATGTATGAAAAACGAAGCAAGAGCGGGATTTCTGTTTTCCGCCGCTAAATGCAATGGTGTTCTGCCTAACCTGTCAGAGTCGTTTACATCAACTTCGCCCAGGAAAAACGACATGGCTTGTTCGGTTTCGCCCATAGCGAGGAGCGTCCAAACGTCAGGCTGTTTTGAAGCGCAACCGGAAAACGATAGGGAAATAAAGGCAACGCCGCACAGGGTCATGGCAAAAAATAAATTTCGAGTCTTCATACTTCATCATCGACATCAAAAGATATTGACATAAGCGAGATAAATCGCTAGGATACTTTTAAGCCAAATGGTCTGCGGCCTTGGTGGAACTGGTAGACACGCTAGCTTGAGGTGCTAGTACCGCGAGGTATGGAAGTTCGAGTCTTCTAGGCCGCAAAAGTTTATAATTCCTTACGTTGTAAGGAATTGGCAACGTTTAGAATACCCGACAGCGGGTTTCTCGTATTATTTCTTTTTGCTTTGTTTGATACTTGTTTGATACTTTTTTAACAAGGTCAAGCCGAGAGTAGGAGAATGGTATGCGATACCCGTATACACTCTTTAAGGTTAAATCTCGACACGGTACTATGTGGCACATCCGCTTCTGGGACGAGGAGCAACAGCGTTATGCCCATAGTAAAACAACAGGCGTAAT
>JAIRQD010000177.1:0-6757 GCA_031256655.1 Treponema sp. | reverse complement strand
GAAAAATATTGGATCACTGGAAAAGTTATTTCTTAAAAATTTGCCTGCGAATGACGTGTTATTTAAATATGGGGCTTAGGCTGCATATACCAACACAGCCATGCTCACCCCGTGCTTCCTCCGAACGAAACCGCTTTAAGGAATCCCTGAACAAAGAGCAAAATTAATCAGTGATTCCTTAGGCTTCCGTAACAACGCCCATTTGCCGGAATTTTTGGTAGCGTCTTTCAGGCAAATCTTCGTAATTTCTTGTGCAAAGCTGTGCCAATGTGCCTGAAAGCCATTCGGTGATGTTTGATGCGGTAAGCCCCACGTCTTTGGCTGCGCCCCCATCAGGTTCGGCGATGATGTGGTCGCAAATGCCAAAGGTTTTAAGGTCTTCGGCAGTGATTTTCATCAATTCGGCGGCTTCCCGTTCACGCGAGCCGTCTTTCCAGAGAATTGACGCAAAACCTTTGGGCGAAATGACTGAATACAGCGCGTTTTCAAGCATGGCAAGTTCATCGCAGACACCAATTGCCAAAGCGCCGCCCGAACCGCCTTCGCCAAGAACAATCGATATAACCGGCGTTTTAAGCATCATAAACTCGTGCAAGTTGCGGGCGATTGCCTCACCCTGTCCGCGCTCTTCCGCGCCCACACCGCAATACGCGCCGGGCGTGTCGATAAAACAGAGCACCGGACGGCGAAACTTTTCCGCCTGTTTTGCCAAACGAAGCGCCTTCCGGTATCCTTCGGGGTGGGGCATGGAGAAGTTTATTTTGGTAAGCCCTTCAATATCTTTGGCCCTCACCTGCGAAATTATGGTGATGGGCGTATCGTTGAAAAGCGCGATGCCGCCAATGATCGCAGGGTCGTCTCCGAAATAGCGGTCACCGTGCAGTTCGGTGAAGTCTTTGAATAATAGCGGAATGTAATCACGTATTGTGGGACGCCCCAGTGTTTTAAGCATATCGATGCGTTGCGAAATATTAAGCGGCATTGAAATCTCCCTTTTTGTAGCCGTGCAGCCGTATTAAGCGCCCAAGCGCAGAAGCCATATCAGTGCGTGAAACGATCATGTCGGCAAAACCGTGCTCAAGGGTGAACTCTGCCGTTTGAAAGTTTTCAGGCAGCACCGCGCCAATTGTATTCTGAATTACCCTTTTTCCGGCAAAGCCGATGGTAACACCAGGCTCACCAATGATAATGTCGCCAAGCATGGCAAACGAAGCGGTAACGCCGCCGGTGGTTGGGTCGCAAATTACAGAGATGAACAGTTCTCCCGCTTTGTTGTGCCGAGCGAGTGCGCCTGAAGTTTTTGCCATTTGCATAAGGGAAATAATCCCCTCCTGCATACGCGCGCCGCCTGAGGCATTAAAAATTATCACAGGCAGCTTGTGTTCGGTTGCGTATTCAATAGCGCGGGTAATTTTTTCACCTACAACGCTTCCCATGCTCGCCATCATAAAGCGGCTGTCCATGACGCAAAGCACCGCGGGATAACCTCCAATCGAACAGCGGCCTGTTACAACAGCTTCATTTGTCTGACAGGCACTTTGGGCATCTTTTACTTTTTCCTCGTAACCGGGAAAACCGATGGGATTTCCGGATTTCATTCCCGGATCAAACTCGCTAAAACTTCCCTTGTCAATTGTGATGTTCAAGCGATCCTGCCAGCCAATGCGGCTGTGGTATGCACATTTTTGGCAAACCCATAACTGCGCGGCAAAAGTTTCCTCGCCGGCAGGGGTCTGGCATTGCGGACACGTAAAATCTTTCATAGCGTTAGTATATTGCCAGCTAGCCAAAAGTGTCAACGCAATGGCTGTGTCACTGCCCGTTGACTAACAATTCCCCATGCACCGGAATTGGATAATCACCGGTAAAACATCCCAGGCAATATCCGCCTGTTTCCCGTATTTCCCCTGATGTGGTGATTCGTAAAGATTCAAGCAGGCCATCGGAAGAAATAAACGCAAGGCTGTCGGCTCCCAAAAACTCGCAGAGTTTTTCGGGGCAAGTATCGTTACTGATAAGGTCTTTGCGGTGCGGAGTGTCGATGCCGAAGTAACAGGGGAAACGCACAGGCGGAGAGCAAATGCGCACGTGTACTTCCTTTGCGCCGGCTTCTCGCAGAATGGAAACAAGCCTGCGGCTGGTTGTTCCACGCACAATCGAATCGTCAATGATAACGATGCGTTTCCCCCGCACCTCGCCTACAATAACGTTGTGCTTAACCAAAACAGCCCTTTCGCGTTCAGGCTGCGTTGGGGAAATAAACGTGCGGGCAACATATTTGCTTTTGACAATACCCAACCCAAAAGGCGTTGAGGCTGCGCGCCCGTAGCCAATCGCCGCCGGAACTCCCGAATCAGGCACGCCGATAACTATGTCAGCGTCAGCCGGCGCTTCCTTTGCCAGAATTTCACCCGCCCGCACCCGCGCGTTATAAACATCTACATCGTCAATTACACTGTCAGGGCGCGCAAAATAAACATACTCAAAAGAACAAACCGCGCGGCGGGTTCTTTCGGTGAACGAATACGATTGCACCTGCCCCTTGCTGATAATAACCAGTTCCCCGGGATCTATGTCGCGGACAAACTTTCCGCCCACCGCAGAAATTGCGCAGGACTCACTTGCCAAAACCCAGCCGCCGTTTATCTCGCCCAAACACAGGGGGCGGATGCCGTTTGGGTCTCGCGCGCCGATTAAAGCGTCTTCGGTTAGCACCGTTAATGCGTAAGAGCCTTTGATAGACTGAATCGTATCAGTCAACGCCCGGTCAATGCCTTTGCGGTAATTCTTGGCGATTAAGTTTAATATAACTTCGCTGTCGCTTGTGGAGGAAAAACTGATTCCAGCATCTTCCAAAAGTTCCCGAACAACATCGGCGTTGGTGAGTGTTCCGTTATGCGCTAGTGCAATTGACCCGTGTTTCAGGCGGCTTAAAAAAGGCTGGGCGTTTTCTATGGCGCAGGCTCCGGAAGTGGAATACCGCACATGCCCAATGGCGGCGGAGCCTTTCAGTTGCTCGGTAATTTCTGGGGTAAAAACTGAAGCGACAAGTCCCATACCTTTGCGGACTTCCATGTTTTTATCTTTTACCGCCGCGATGCCTGCGCTTTCCTGTCCGCGGTGTTGAAGTGAAAGCAGTCCGAAATAAACAAGCGGCGCGGCATTTTTTTCGGTATCTTCAAGATATACGCCGAACACGCCGCACTCCTCGCGAAGTTTATCAGAAGGATAAAATCCGTGCGGGATGGAGTCCTCGTCTTGAAGTGGTAAATGGCTGTCGCCGTTGCCGCCAGCAGCATCAAGTAGTTTCATTAGGTTTCCTCATTGGCGGCGCTAACTTTGAGCGTGCTGTTGCCAAACCTGAATAAATTGCAGCGCAAATTGCGCAATGCCTTCAAAGTAGGTATTGATAAAAGCCGCCAGCTCGCGCCCGACATAGCGGTAATGCCACGGTTCAAAGATATAACCTGTTACGTGCTCATAGCCGTCGGGGTAGGAAAGCGACCAACCGAAGCGGCTTGCGTTTTGCTTAAGCCACTGCGAAGCCTGAGTGTAGGCAAACGATTGGTGAATAGGCGAAAAATCCACCGCCATTCCAAGCTGGTGTTCGCTGTGTCCTGGGCGCGCTGAAAAGCGTTGAGCCTCTTCAAGCCCGAAGGTCTGCACATTCCACGCGAAAATATCAGCCTGACGCGCGAAGGAACGGTAGCTGGATCCGACAGTGAGAGTCACTCCGTCTGCCGCCGCCGCCGCCGCCATTTCTTCCAGTGCGGCAGCAGACCTAACCCGCAGGCTAAGGTCATTTCGCGTAATGCCGAACGAGCCTGCGGCGGTGAGAGGCACCAAATCATCAGGTGAAAAATCGGCAGGCAAAGCATTCTGCTTATCAACAAGCAGGAATGTCAGCGGGTCTTGCTGAAGGACAACAAGGAGCTCCATGATAAACGCGGGGCTTTCAAGAACGGAGTCGATGATGTTGCGGGACATGGTGAGTGGTATGCCCGCCTCGCTCAAAATCCAGCGCCAAAAGTCCTCGATAAAAGCCTCCCTTTCCGTTAGGACGGCGTGAGAAGGAGCGGCGGGCAAAAACGCAATGGTTTCTATAGGCTGCCCTGAATCCGCCGCGGCATGAATGCCGCCTGCATAAGCGCCTGTCATTAAAGGGCTTGCTTCTTCAGTGTTGGAAAAAAATACGGTGAGAAAAACTGCAAGAAGGATCACGGGAATCACCGCCGCAATTTTCAGTATTTTAGGCACTTTTATCTTAGACTCCTTTTTGCGTTTTGCGCATCTTTCATGGTAATAATATAGCATAATATGGAAAAAATGGGAAGATGAGCGCATGACGCAGCTTATCGTTAAATTAAATTTGTAAACACACCGCAAAGCCGCGGTGTGTTTACAACAAAGCGCTAGAAAATCTTAATTACCAATACCAAAGCGTATCGCAAGCCATGCGTCGGTGTAGTATGTCATCGCAGGTCCTACATCGTCTTGTATTTCATCAGTCGCGGAAAACAATTCTTCCAGCGTGTACCACGGAGTTGCCTGAGTAAGTTCACGGGCGGGAATGTTCACCGTGGCGGGAAGCCCAAACTCATCGACAAACATTGCGTAAATATCGGGGCGGTGGATGAAGTTAATAAAGCGGTGTGCAAGCTCAACATTGGGAGCATCGCGGAGAATGACCATATTATCGGTGTATGAAGACGCGCCGGGAGGAAAGAAAAAGTAAGAGTTCTGCAAAAGGTGCTCGTTTTCACCAATCCAGTAAAAGACATTTTCCGCCCATGTTTGCACGACCCAGAACTCACCGTTGGCAAAACCTTGCCCTATTGTGTCAGAGTCAAACTGCACGAGGTTCGGCCGCCAATGGTTAATGACGTGATCTCGCGCGGCGGCAATTTCTTCGGGGTTTCGTGAGTTCACCGAAAATCCCAAATAATTAAGGGCGTCTCCGATAACCTGGCGGGGATCGTCAAGCATCGTCATTCTGCGGATGTGTCCCTGATTAAGATCGGTGCGGGCGAAAATGCTGATGTCCCGCTCAAATTCGGGAACCATTTCGGTGTTCACAATAATTCCTGCCGCCCCAAAAAAATAGGGAACCGAATACTGCATGGTCGGATCGTAAAGCGCCTTAGCAAGAATTTCAGGATCGACGTGCACCAGATTCGGCAACAGCGAGTGATCCAGCCGTTCAAGCATACCCAGCCGCATCATGATAGCGACATAATCCCCTGACGGAAACACTACATCAAAACCTGCGCCCCCGCCGAAAAGCCGCGCGAACAAACCCTGCCCGCCGCCGGCCATAAGCCGTGCAAGCATTTCCTCGTTGCTGTTGAATATGGTGTAAACTACCCTGACCCCATATTCCTGTTCAAACGCAGCGATAACTGATTGCGGAGTGTAATAAGCCCAATTGAAAATGTGCAGCCGCTCCCTGTTATCGCAACCTGTGAATAATCCGGCGGACATAATTATGACCGCCGTTACCGCAAGAAAGACAATGACTCTCCTCATTCCTTCCCCCTTCCTTAGAGATGTCCAGTAAGCAGGGCATCTCTAAATGCATAAAATATAAAACCCCACAAGGTTTTAATCCGGCTTACAGCCGGGTTTTCTCATTTTGCCGCAATGTGCTTTAAGAAGTTTCTTAAAAGGAAAGCCAGAATTACCGTGCCGATGATCATTATCACCGAAAGGGCGCTGACTACAGGCACTATGCTGCCGCCTCGCGTGATGGCGGAAAAAATAAAAACCGGCAAGGTGGACGAACCTGGCCCGCCTACAAAAAACGTTACCACAAAGTCTTCAAGCGAAAGCGTAATCGCTGTGAGAAATCCCGCGAGAATGCCCGGCATACAAAACGGGATTGTAATTTTGAAAAGGGTCTGCCGCTCTGTCGCGCCCAAATCATGCGCCGCCTCAATTATGGAAAAATCAAACTCCTCAAGCCGCGCGCTTACCAGAAGAAAAACGAAGGGCAGGCAAAACGTGGTGTGGGCGATAAAAACAGTGAACAGCCCTTGAGGAATGCCAAGCCCCGTAAAAAAAACGGCAAGGGATACGCCGAGTATGATGTCAGGCAGCGTCATCGGCAGAAACGAAATTGTCCGCACATAACCGCGCAAACGGAAGCGATGCCAGCTCACCCCGATTGCGCCTAACGTTCCGATTACGGTGGCTGCTGTTGCCGAGGTTATCGCGATGAGGATGCTGTTCCAAAAACTGATCCACAGCTGCCGCTCGGTTAAAAGCCGCTCGTACCAGCGCAGGGAAAAACCCGTCCAACGCATAGTGGTCGCTTCGTTAAACGAAGAAACCATCAGCACGATGAGCGGCAAAAACAAAAACGCCAAAACGATGAAAAAAACCAGTTTGGAAAACGGGAAAGTTCTTCGCTTTGCCCGCCGCGCGTGGCGCGAAGCTTCGCTGTCAGAGTTTTCGTTTGTTTTGTTCGGGTTGAAAATATAGCGGGCTATTACGCTTCGTATGCTCATATTGATGCCCCCACAGAAGCAGGTCGCCGTGAAAGCTCACCGCGATCCGAAAGTGCGGCGTGGTCAGTCACAAGCCGCGCAGCTTCTTTCTTCTGCACAACCAGCATCACAATAACTCCCACCGTGCTTAACGTGGTGAGTATCATCGTAATCGCTGAAGCAAACGGCCAGTTTCGCGCCACGATAAGCTGGTTGGCGATGACGTTCCCAAGCATATACGAATGCATTCCGCCGACAAGCTGCGGCACCGC
>JAIRQD010000127.1:0-5806 GCA_031256655.1 Treponema sp. | reverse complement strand
TTGAGCCAGTCCAGTCCCGGCTCTTCGTTTTGGGGATCATTCCAACTGATAATGCCGCGCCGTAGCAAAAGTTCGCTGGGTGCCATGGAGGCGTCCCCCACGAGGATGACTTTGTAGTCCGAGCTGAATTGGTTCAAAATGTCTGTGGTGCTGATTGCCTTGCGCTGATAATCGGACGTATCGTCATACAAATAATCGTAGATGCAGTTATGGAAATAGTAAAAGCGGATGTCCTTGAAATGGGTAGATTTATGCACGGCGGAGAACAGCCGGCTGCAAAGTTTCGCGTACACACTCATGGAGCCGCCTTCATCCATCAAAACCAACAGTTTGACAGTGTTTTTCCGGGGTCTATCAAAAACAATTTTCAAAGCCCCGGCATTTTTGCATGTGGCGTTGATAGTTTCATCCAAATCCAGTTCATCTTTCGGGGCATCAATGCGGGAGCTAAATTGGCGCAATCTGCGCAGCGCCAGTTCAAACTGGCGTATGCCAATGGTTTCGTCCGCCCGATAGCCGATAAAGTTCCGGTTGGCGGATACCTTCACGGCGACGCGGCCATAAGATTCGCTGCCTATCCGAACCGAAGCCAGCTTGGGATCCTTTTGGAACCCGGAATTTCCAAAGCCGGATGTTCCGCCGGTTCCGATCATACGGGAGCCGCGGTGGTGTTCCTTTTTCTGATTTTTTAGCCGCCTTTCCAGAGCCGCCCGCATTTTTTCCAGATTCGGCTCCCCGAGCAACGCCAGAAGATCACTCCGCTCTTCCTTCGTGAAAAACCTGGGCGGGTTGGGATTTGCAATCCACTTATGCACTTGCTCGTATAAATCCGCCGCATCCTCTAAACCATCAAAATACCGCTGAAAGGCCACGTCATATTGGTCGAAGTGAGTTTCGCTTTTCACCAGAATCGAACGGGCCATGTTGTAAAACCGGGAGAGGCTGGAGTCAGCTAATCCCAAATGCATGGCTTCCACCAATGTCATCCATTCTACAACGGTGACGGGTACTCCCTCTTTGCGAAGCAAATAAAAAAAATCTGTAAACATTCGAACTATCACCTCGCTTTCGGATAAAGTTCACAGCGCATGTTTTTACAAACAAAACAGGCGCTCACACGCGTTCTCAGGACTCGCGCGATTGAAGCTGCTTCTGCACCACGTCAAAATCCTGATTCTTTTTCAGTAGCGCGCCCAGGAACGGCAGACCTTCATAAATCCGGTCAGGGTCAAGCCCGCCGATGATCAGCGCCTGTACCCAATCCAGCAGCTCACTGGTGCTGGGTTTCTTCTGCAAACCATTAATGCCGCGAAGCCAGTAAAATGCCTTGAGCGTTTCTTCCAGCAGCCTTTCATTTAAGTCCGGATAATGTACGCGCACAATTGTCTCCATCATAGCCCGGTCGGGGAACGCAATGTAATGGAAAATGCAGCGGCGCAAAAAAGCGTCCGGTAATTCTTTTTCCGCGTTGCTTGTAATGACAACGATGGGGCGGTTTTTCGCGGAGACAGTCTCGCCGGTTTCGGGGATATAAAAATTCATGATGTCAAGTTCCCACAACAAATCGTTTGGGAATTCCAAATCCGCTTTGTCGATTTCGTCAATCAGGAGCACAACCTGTTCCTCCGACGAAAAGCTTTCGCCCAGTTTGCCCAGTTTGATGTATTGCTTTATATCGGAGACATCATGATCACCGAATTGGCTGTCGTAAAGGCGCTGCACCGTATCGTAGACGTATAAGCCGTCCTGCGCTTTGGTCGTGGATTTAATGTTCCAAATGATAAGCCGCAGACCGAAAGATTTAGCGATATTTTCCGCTAAAACGGTTTTGCCAGTACCGGGCTCGCCTTTAATCAAGAGCGGCTTTTTCAGCGTTACGGATATGTCTATGCTGTTTTTGAGCTCCGGGGATACAATATAGTCATTCGCTCCCGGTAGTGTCAGTCGTTCATCCATTTTTTATGTTCCCCTTTATCATAATTCGAGATATGTTTATCATACCACAATATAACGCAATGATTACGGGCAATGTTACTTTAAGCAAATTAACGTGAGGCATTAAGGCTACTTGACGTTTTTGATGTCAATAGGTTAAATTTTTTGTATGACAGATGTGAACAACGATGTTTTGGAAGATGAGGATTTTGACACGATTCTTTCGTCTGACATAAGTTTTTCCGGCACGCTCAATTTTGAAAAGCCGTTCCTTATTCGCGGCAGGCTTTCAGGAAACATTGTTGCGCGCGCGGTGCTTGTGGTGGATGAAGGTGCCGTTGTGGAGGCTAATATTAACGCGCCGCGTGTGTTTATTCGCGGTTCTGTTAAAGGGGACGTGGTCGCCGCGGAAAAAGTCGAAGTTGCTGTCACAGGCAAATTGGTGGGTAATGTTACCGCACCGGAGATTTATATGGAAACCGGATGCGTCTTTAACGGGCGCTGCACAATGACTGAAAAGAGGTCTGGGTAATGAAAGGTTTTCCCTTGTTCCGTCTTTTAAATCACAAGGTTTTAGTTTCGGCGATCTGCCTTTTTCTGTTTGCCTTTGCTCCGCTTTTTGCCCGCACTGACTCACTTCAGGCGTTTCGCGATGGTGAGTTTGAGCGTGCGATAGCGATTTCCCGCGGCGAAATTGCTGGAAATCCCAGAAACCTTGAATCCCATGTGATAATTTCCTGGAGTCTTATGTCGCTAGGCCGCCTTGAAGAGGCTCTGGCCTTTGCCACGGCAGGATCGGAAATCAACCGCTATGATGTGCGCATTATTCTCATGCTTGGAGAAATCGCTTTTTTTCAGGGGCGGAACCCGGATGCCCAGCGGTATTTTCAGGAGTTTATCGCCCGTGCGCCTGACGGTCCGCGCAAAGACAGGGTTTACCATTTGCTTGGCGAAGTGTATATGCGCATGGGGCGCTTTCGCCATGCCGATATTGCCCTTACCACCGCTGTGCATCGGGTTCCCAACAATGCCGCGTGGTGGACGCGGCTTGCGTACGCCAGGGAAAATGCCGGGGATTTGATTGCCGCAGTTGCCGCATATCAGCAGGCGATTTACTTAAACTCCCAACTCGGCGATGCCCAGCGCGGGCTTGAGCGGGTGCGGCAAGCGCTTGCCCGGCTTTAGTTGATGCAATTTAGCGTTTACACGTTTGGCTGTAAATTAAACCAATTAGAAACAGAAGCCGTAACGGATGCGTTTTCTCAAGCCGGATTCACCTTTGTTCCCTGGTCTACTGTGCAGCGGCATTCTGCGCCGTTGGCACTCATGGTGATCAACACATGCACGGTCACTTCCATGGCAGACCAAAAAGCCAGGCGTTTTATCCGCAAGCTCCTAAATTGTTACCCTGATATGTGTCTTATTGTCACCGGATGTTATGCACAGGTGGAGCAAGAGGCAATCGCCGCATTGGAATCAGGCGCTGTGCCGCGCAGACTTTTTGTCGTTCCCGGTGAGCGCAAAGACCGCCTTTTAACGTTGCCCCCATTGTTAAGCGGTAAAGAGAAAGCCGCCATACCCGTTCTGCTTGATGCATGGTTCGCTTCTCTTTCGTCAAGCGCACCAGGAACTAATGTTTCTAATTCTAATGAATCGGACGGTTCCTTCAGCTTTCAGCCTGAAAGATTTGCTTCCCACTCGCGCGCATTGCTTAAGGTGCAAGACGGCTGTGATCGGCGATGTGCTTTTTGCCGGGTGAGCATCGCCAGGGGAAAAAGCCGCAGCCGCCGCGCGGAAGAAGCGCTTGCCGCGTTAAAATCACTTGAAAATCGCAAGTTTTCCGAGGTTGTAATTTCCGGTGTGAATATCACCCAATATTGGGATCCCGGTTTTAAGTTTGACCGATTAAACTTTGACCGATTAAAGTTTGATCTCGGCGCTTTATTGGACTTTTTTTTGGCGAACACAGAATCTGTGCGCTTGCGGCTTTCATCCCTTGAACCTGATTGGCTTTCTCAGGCAAACTTGAGCGCCTCAACCGGAGTTTTTACGAACCCGCGCGTTCGCCCGCATTTTCACCTTTCGGTGCAATCAGGAAGCGACACGATAATAAAAAAAATGAACCGCTCATATACCAAGGCTGACATTGAAAATGCGGTAAGTTTTTTTCGTTCTGTCCGCGCGGATCCGTTTATCGCCTGTGACATAATTGCAGGGTTCCCCGGCGAAACGGAAGCTGACTTTGAGGAAACCTTCGCGCTTTGCCGGCACCTGCGTTTCGCTTGGATACACGCCTTTCCGTTTTCAGCCCGTCCGGGAACCGCCGCCGCCGGTTTCCCAGACAAAGTGAGCGAGCGGGAAGCGTCGCGGCGCGTAGAGCGGCTTACAGAACTTGCCGCCGCTTGCCGCCGTGAATACATTGAACGCTGGCAGGGAAGGGAAGTGGAGGCCGTTGTACAGGCCGGAAAAGAAACAAGCGCGCATACACCCGGCATGATCGCGGCAGTTTCGGAAAATTACCTAAAACTGCTTGTTTCGTGCGGCGGCGCAGAAGTACCCGCCCCAGGAAGCCTCATCCGTTGCCGCATTGGCGGCTGTATCACAAGTGAAAATTCCCGCTTTGATGCAACGGCGGAGTTGTCATCAGTTGCAGGCATTTGCGCCGCGGAGGAAATTTCGCCGCACAGCCTTAAAGCCTCTTGACCTTCGTGCGGGAATTGTGTATACCTGAATAAAGAATGTTTTTTCACGGGCCGCTAGCTCAGTTGGTAGAGCATCGCCCTTTTAAGGCGGTGGTCGGAGGTTCGAATCCTGCGCGGCTCAGTATCTAATAATAATCCTGTCGATTAACATTGTATGTTTGCGGGGGAACTCGTTTGGCTTTAGCCAATTGTGAGTTGAGAAGGTAAAACCTGACCCTTTGAACCTGTTGGTTAATACCAGCGAAGGAAGCAAATAACGTTAAATATGTAAAATTTAACATACGCTTCCTTCGTTATTTTTATTTTGAGGGAGCAAAAATGACAAAAACATTTGGAGACTTACTTAACAGGGTGCGGGAAAAAAAGCCCTTGGTGCACCACATCACAAATTATGTGACTGCAACCGATTGTGCTAACGTAACGCTGGGCATCGGAGCTTCGCCTGTCATGGCGGACGCTATTGGGGAAGTTGACGACATTGCCGCCATTTCAAACGCGCTTGTTCTTAACATGGGAACGCTAAACGAGCGCACAATTCCCTCCATGCTCGCCGCTGGAAAAGCCGCCAACGCAAAAAACATTCCCGTTGTGTTTGATCCGGTTGGTGCCGGCGCTTCAAAGCTGCGCAATGACACAGCGACATCAATAATCAGCGAAGTAAAACTTGCCGTTCTTCGCGGAAATATCTCCGAAATTAAATTTGTGGCGGGTTTGGGGGCAAACACAAAAGGCGTTGGCGCATCCGAAAGCGACATTTCAGCCGCCTGTGATTCAGGCTCCATTGCCAAAACGCTTGCCCAAAAACTCAACTGCATTGTTGTGATAAGCGGCGCGGTTGACATTATTTCTGACGGCGAAAAAATTGCCTATGTAGAAAACGGGAATGAAATGATGGCTAACATCACAGGCACAGGTTGTATGTGCTCATCGCTTTTGGGATCTTTTTGCGGCGCAGCGCGTGAAGAGCTTTTTGCCGCCGCCGCCGCCGCCATGCTTTCGATGAGTATTTCCGGAGAGCTGGCTTTTGAAAAAGCCGGGCATTTGGGGAACGGCAGTTTCCGCGTTGCCCTTCTTGATGCCATTGCCAATCTGGATGCGCAAACACTTGAGCGGCGCGCAAAATACCGCGAAGTTTAATTGCGGTGCAATCATGAAGCCTAATATCGATT